>JACPCH010000255.1 GCA_016179875.1 Candidatus Rokuibacteriota bacterium
GGCGCCGGGCGACGCTCAGCCCTTCGCCACGACCTCCTCGGCGTAGGCGTGGAGCGCGTCCCAGTCGTAGGGGCCCTGGCGGAACGCGATGTTGACGCGCTGGACGCCGGCGTCGCGATAGCGGGCGATCAGCTCGGCGGCGTCGCGCGCGGTGCCGCGCACGAAGCCGGTGCGCGGGTCCTTGCCGAAGTGTGAGTGGTAGATCTTCTCGCCGCGGGCGGCGCCCCTGGCGTCGGCGCCCATGTAGAAGCCGACGTTGACGGTGCGACGGATTTCTCCTGGATCGCGCCCGACCTTCGCGCACCAGTCGTCGAGGATCGCGTTCTTCTGCTTCCACTACTCGGGGCCGATGTAGGGCGCGTTCCAGCCGTCGGCATATTTCGCGGCCGCCTGGATGGTGCGCTTCTCGCCGAGGCCGCCGATCCAGATGGGCAGGCGCCGGCGCAGGGGCTTGGGGTTGTTGCGGGCGTCGTTGAGCTGGAAGTGCTTGCCGGCGAACTCGGAGACCTTCATGTCCTCGCGCACGCCGATGCGGTCGAACGGCAGGCCGAAGGCGCGGTGCTCGGCCTGGTGCCAGCCGGCGCCCAGCCCGCACTCGACGCGCCCGCCCGAGAGCGCGCTCAGCCCATCAGCAGCTTGCCCGGCACCTCGCGGCCCATGGTCTTGATCTGCTCCCGCGTGATGCCGTTCGCGATGAGCCCGGCCACCAGCATCGCGTAGCCGTCCGGCTGCGACGGGTTGCCGGTCTGGCCGAGGTCGGTGCCCAGCACGAAGTGCTCGGCGCCGACGGCCTTGACGTGGTCGGCCGACTCCTTGTAGGTCACCTGGCGCCAGTGGCGCATCCAGGCGAGGTGGGCCTGCGGGCCCATCAGCGGCCCCATGGCGTCGATCTCCATCTTGGCGCCCATGGACGCCGCCTTCTTCATCTGGTCCACCGTCATGTTGACGACCTCGAACTCGGCGTGCGTCACCACGATGCGGTCGCAGC
Organism: Candidatus Rokuibacteriota bacterium; assembly: GCA_016179875.1. Taxonomy (GTDB): domain Bacteria; phylum Methylomirabilota; class Methylomirabilia; order Rokubacteriales; family CSP1-6; genus GWA2-73-35. The sequence goes on from JACPCH010000255.1 coordinate 989, forward strand.
CGGCGTCGCGCGCGGCGGCGATGATCGCCAGCACCTCGGCAGATCTTGGCGATCTCGCGCAGCGCGGGCAGCGCCTTGCCGTCGGCGCCGACCACCTTGATGCCCTCGGGCGCGTCCTTGAAGTGCTTCACGTGGTTGTCGGCGTCGAAGGTCGGCAGCCACACGATCCGGCCGTAGCCGCCCTGCATGCGCCACGCCCACTGGACGGCCTCGGTGTTGAGCCCGCCGGAGGCGCCGTTCAGCGTGATGCCGCCGAAGGCCTTGATGCCCGGGTTGTGCTTGCGCACGAGCCACGCGCGGTCGGCGGTGAGCGCGACGTGATTCTTGAGGACGACCGCCTCCATCTTGCGGGCCATGTAGAGCTGGGCCATCTCGTCGTCGTCCACGGCGCGGCCGAACACGTCCGGGGCGCAGTGGTTGTGGAAGTCGATGAGGCCCTCGATCGGGCTCACCGACGGGGGCGGCGGCGGGAAGACCCGCACCTGGGCGGCGGCGCCCCTCGGCAGCGTCGCCAGCGCGGCGAGCCCGGCGACGCCCGTGGCCGCCGTCCGGAGGAAGTCGCGCCGGCTCGCGCCGTCGGGCGCGGCGTCGGTGGCCCGCGGCTTCACCGGGTGGCCCCAGGTGTGGCCGCAGCAGCTCGTGAGTCTCCAGCGGGGCAGCGTGAATGGCCTCATACGCACCTCCTGGGTGTGGGGTCAGCCCTGAATGTAGAACGTGCCGAGGGCGAGCGCCAGCAGTGCGCCGTCCTCCGCGGTCACCCGGGCCTCGAGCGTGCCGATGCGCCGGGTGCGCTCGACGACCTGCGCGTCGGCCCTGAGGCGGCCGCCGGTGGCGGGCGCCGCGACGTAGTTGATCTTGATCTCGATCGTCGTGCACTGCTCGCCGGCGCCGAGCCGCGAGGTGAGCGCGCAGCCCATCGCGTAGTCCGCGAGCGTGTAGAGGACACCGCCGTGGACGACGCCGTGCGGGTTCAGGTGGGTGGGACCCGCGTCCAGCTCGAAGACGCACCGCCCGCCCGCCATCACCCCCCGGCGCATGCCGAGCAGGCCGGCGAGCGGGCCGAGCCCCGGGTCGGGCGCGGCCCCGCTCACGCGCGGCTCACGTGAACGCCGCGTCCAGGCGCACGTCCACCAGGTATGGGCCACCGCTCGAGAAGCCGCGGCCGAGCGCGCCCGCGACGTCCGCCGTCTTCTCGACCCGCTCGCCGGGGACGCCGAGCGCCCGCGCGAGGCCGACGAAGTCGATCGCCGGGCGGTCGAGGTCCATCGCGACGTAGCGGTCGTCGGCCGCCGAGAAGCCCTTGAGCGCGTGCGTGCGCTGCTTGAGGATCCGGTAGGAGAGGTTGTTGAAGATCACGTACACGACCGCGAGCCCCTCGCGGGCGGCCGTCCACAGGGCCTGGTTGGTGTACATCGCGCTCCCGTCGCCGATGAGCGCCAGCACGGGCCGGTCGCGAAGCGCCAGCTTGATCCCGGCCGCCGCCGGCAGGCCCCAGCCGATGCCCCCGCCGCGCAGCGCGTAGAAGCTCTTCGGGTCGGCGCAGCGGAAGAAGGTCCGCACCCCGGCCGCCGACGAGATGGATTCGTCCACCACCACGGTGTCGGCGGGCGCGGCCTGCGCGAGGGCGTGGACGAGCGCGAGGGGCGCGATCGGCACGCGGGCCGCCTCGCTCCGCGCGCGGCCCGCCAGCTCGGAGCGTTCCTCCTCGTGCTTCGCCGCGAGCGCCGCCCGCCGCCTGGCCGCGCCGGGCGGGCCGCCCTTGCCGGCGTGACGGCGCACGGCCTCGCACAGCTCGGGCAGCGTGGCCTTCGGATCGCCCTGGATCGCGACCGTCGGCCCACGGAGAACAGCAGGTCGTGGCGCATGAGCAGCGCGCGGATCGGCGGGCCGAGCCGCGGCATCGAGCCGGCGTAGAGCGGATGCGTGAACGGGAAGCTGCACGTGCTCGACACGCCCTCCAGCAGCACCGGCGCGCCCACCAGCTCGGCCAGCTCCACCATCTCGGCGAGGGCGTCGCCGTGGGCGACGGCGTCGCCGGCGATCAGCACCGGCCGCTCGGCGCGCACGAGCCGGCGCGCGGCCTCGTCCACCGCGTGGCGGTCGCCGCGCAGGCGCGGCGCCACGCGCGTCGGCGCGCCCAGCTCGAGGTCGCGCTCGGCGTTCAGGACGTCCACCGGCAGGGAGAGAAACACCGGGCCGGTCGGGTGGGCGAACGCCGTCTTCACGGCGCGGCGCACGAGGCGCGGCAGGTCCTCGAGCCGGTGGGCCTCGGTGGCCCACTTGACGAAGGGCCGGGCGATCGGCGGCAGGTCGGACCAGAGGATCGGCTCGGTCACGTTGAAGCTCTGGTCGTGCTGGCCGGCGGTGAGCAGCATCGGCGCGCCGGATTTCATGGCGTCGTAGAGCATGCCCATGGCGTTGCCGAGGCCGGGCGAGACGTGGACGTTCACCGCCGCGAGCCCGCCCGCCGCCTGGGCGTAGCCGTCGGCCATCGCGATCGCGACCGCCTCCTGGAGCGCGAGCACGTAGTGGATGCCGGGCTCGCGCGCCAGGCCGTCCATCAGCGGCAGCTCGGTCGTGCCGGGGTTGCCGAACATCACGGAGACGCCTTCGGACTTCAAGATCTCGAGGAACGCCTGCTTGCCGGAGGTGTATGCCATGGGGGCCGATGATAAGCTCTCTGGCGTGACAACGCCAGACGCGCCGTTCCTGCACGCCGCCCGCCGCGAGCCGACCCCGTACACGCCCGTGTGGCTCATGCGGCAGGCCGGGCGCTACCTGCCCGAGTATCGCGCGCTGCGCGAGCGCCACGGCTTCCTGGAGCTGTGCAAGCACCCGGACGCCGCGGCCGAGGTGACGCTGCAGCCCGTCGAGCGCCTGGGCGTGGACGCGGCGATCCTGTTCGCCGACATCCTGCTGCTGGTGGAGCCGCTCGGCGTGGGCCTCGAGTTCACGAAGGGCGAGGGCCCCGTGATCCGCCGTCCCGTGCGGACCGAGGCGCAGGTCGCGGGCCTGACGCCGATCGACGTCGAGGCCGCGGTGCCGTTCGTGTTCGAGGCGGCCCGGCGGGTGCGCGCCGCGCTCGGCGGGCGCGTGCCGCTCATCGGCTTCGCCGGCGCGCCGTTCACGGTCGCCTCCTACGTCGTCGAGGGCGGGCCCTCGCGCGACTACCTGCACACCAAGCGGCTCATGTACGAGGCGCCCGAGGCCTGGAGCCGCCTCATGGCGATTCTCGTGGACGCGACGGCGCGCTATCTGAACGGCCAGCTCGCGGCCGGCGCCCAGGCCGTGCAGCTCTTCGACTCGTGGGTGGGCGTGCTGGGGCCGGAGGACTACCGCGCGTTCGTGCTCCCGCACATGCGCGAGCTCTTCCGCGCGCTCGCGCCGGGCGCGCCGGTGATCCACTTCGGCACCGGCACGGCCGCGCTCCTGCCGCTGATGCGCGCCGCCGGCGGCGACGTCATCGGCCTGGACTGGCGCGTGGACCTCGACGCGGGCTGGGCCGCCGCCGGCCACGACCGCGCGGTGCAGGGGAACCTCGACCCGGCGGTGCTCCTCGCCCGGCCCGCGTACATCCGCCAGCGCGTCAAGGACGTGCTCGACCGCGCCGGCGGCCGGCCCGGCCACATCTTCAACCTGGGCCACGGCGTCCTCCAGCAGACGCCGGTGGAGCACGTGCAGGCGCTGGTGGAGCTGGTGCACGAGATGAGCGCGCGGTGAGCGCGGAGCGGAGCGTGCCCGTCGAGCGCATCGAGGTCGTGGACGCGACGGTGGCGCGCGTGCTCCGGGCGAAGTCGGGCATGGAGCGGCTCCGGCTCGCCCACGAGGCCTGGGAGCTGGCCCGCGATCGGCTGGCGGCGTACATCGCGGCGCGCCGCCCCGCGCTCGGCCCCGACGAGGTGGCCCGCGAGGTCGCCCGCCGGCTCGCCCATGACGCAGGCTGAGCTGCTGCGGTACCTGGTGGACGCGCTCGAGGCGCTGGGCATCGAGTACATGATCACGGGGTCCCAGGCCTCGATCTATTACGGTGAGCCGCGCTTCACCCAGGACATCGACGTCGTCGCCGAGATCGATGCGACCCACGTGCCGGCGCTCGCCGCGCGCTTCGCGCCTCCCGAGTTCTACCTGAGCGAGGAGGCCGCGCGTGAAGCCATCGCCCGGCGCGGCCAGTTCAACATCGTGCATGCGGGATCGGGCCTGAAGGTGGACGTGGTCGTCCGCAAGGACACGCCGTTCGCCCGGACGGAGTTCGAGCGGCGCCAGCGCCAGCCGATCCTGCCGGCCCGGGACGCATGCTTCGCGCGCCCGGAGGACGTGATTCTTCACAAGCTCGTGTTCGTGCGGCAGGGGGCGTCCGAGCGGCACTTGCGCGACATCGCCGGCATCCTCCGAATCTCGGGCGCCGAGCTGGACCTGGCCCACGTCAGTGCCTGGGCCGAGCGGCTCGGCGTCGCCGATCTCTGGGACGCCGTGCAGCGTCGGGCGTCGGGCCGGTGAGGGGATCGTGATCGACGCGGTGCTGCTCGTCGCCTTCG
>JACPCH010000256.1 GCA_016179875.1 Candidatus Rokuibacteriota bacterium
CGGCGGCCGCTCGATCGGCTGCAACATCCGCCTGCCGCAGGAGCAGCAGCCGAACCCCTACCTCGACCAGTGGATCACCTTCCGCTATTTCTTCGTCCGGAAGGTGATGCTGATCAAGTACTCATACGCATTCGTCGCGTTGCCGGGTGGCCTCGGCACGCTGGACGAGATCTTCGAGACCGCGACGCTCATCCAGACTCGAAAGATCAGCGATTTCCCGCTGGTGCTCGTCGGCGCCGACTACTGGGAGCCGCTCCTGGCGTTCATGCGGGATCGCCTCGTCCCCCAGGGGACCATCAATCCGGAGGACCTCGACCGGATCACGATCACGGATTCCCCCGCGGAGGCGGTTGACGAGATCGTCGACGTCGCGACCCGCCGCTTCAGATTGACCTATGGCGCCGCCGCCCGGCCGCGCTGGTATCTCGGCGAGCGAACGGGCCCGCCCCGCGGCGCTTGACGGAGCCGGCGGGCTTCTCTATCTTCGGGGTCGCATGAACGATCAGGAGCGGCAGGCGGAGCGGGACTACCAGGCCTATCAGAGCCTCCTGGACCTGTGGGCCCGGGAAAATCCCATCAAGACCACGAAGCTCCAGATGCTGCTGGCGGTCAACGCCCTGCTCGTGTCGGCGCTGAACGTCTCGGGGGGGATCGCCCCGGGCAAGTGGTCCCTGTACCTGGCCGGCGCCCTGTTCAGCGTCATCTGGACGTTCTCGATCGGCCGGACGGCGCTGTTCCAGGACGTGTGGCAGATCAAGATCGCGGCATTGCGGACGCGGCATCCGGACGATCCGCGCTTTTCCATCCTCGAGACGGACGAGGCGCGGCGGCGGGCGCGCCCCCTGCTGCGGCGCTTCGGCGCGATCTCGTCCAGGTGGTACCTGCTCTTCTCGCCCCTGGCGTTCGCCCTCGCGTGGCTCGCCGTGCTGGCGTGCTCGCTCGCCCGATGAGCGCGAGCTGGGCGAAGCACGTGGCGGACGTCCTGCGCCGCAACGACATCCGCACCTTCGCGACGGTCCCGGACTACATCGTGAGCCACGTGCTGGAGGACCTGTGGGCCGACGCCGGCTGCCGCGTCGTCACCGTGACGCGCGAGGAGGAGGGCGTCGGCCTCCTGTCGGGGGCCTGGCTCGCCGGGCGGCGCGGCGCGCTCCTGATGCAGAACAGCGGCCTCGGCAATTGCGTCAACGCGCTGGCCTCGCTCAACGTGGCGAGCCAGATCCCGATCGTGCTCGTCATCAGCCACCGCGGCGACCTCGGCGAGTTCAATCCCGCCCAGGTGCCGATGGGCCAGGCCACCGGGCCCATCCTCGACGCCCTCGGCATCCGCTGGATCCGGCCGGGCTCGATCGCCGAGCTGGAGGCGCAGGGCGACGGGCTCGTCAAGCTCGGCTACACGCGCTCGCTCCCCGTCGCCATCGTCCTGCCCGCCGAGCTGACGGGAGGGAAGCAGGGATGAGCGCCGCGCTCACCCGCGCCGCCGCCACGCGCCTCCTCGCCGGGCGCCTCAGCGGCGAGGTCGTCGTCGCGAACCTCGGCCAGGCGTCGCTGGATCTCCAGGCGATCGCCGACCGCCCGCTGAACTGCTACACGTACGGCGCGATGGGCCAGTGCTCGTCGATCGCGCTCGGCGTCGCGCTGGCGCGCCCGGACCTGCGCGTGGTCGCGCTCGACGGCGACGGCTCGCTGCTGATGAACCTCGGCTCGCTCTGCACGGTCGCCACCGAGGCCCCGCCCAACTACGCCCTCGTCGTCTGGGACAACGAGGTCCACCAGACCACGGGCGGCCAGCCCACCGCGACGGCGGCCCGCTCGAGCCTCGCCGCCGTCGCCCGCGGCGCCGGCATCGAGAAGGCCCTGGAGGTGCGCACCGAAGACGAGCTGCGCCGCGCCTACGACCGGATGCTCGGCGAGGACGGCCCGTTCGTGGTGTGCGTGAAGGTGGAGAAGGGCCGCTCCGAAGGCCGGTTCACGGACCGCGACGTCGTGGGCCAGGCCCGGCGCTTCCGGCAGGCGCTCGCCGCGCGATAGCGCGCCACACGCGCTCCGGCGTCGCCGGCATCTCGATGTGCTCCACGCCCAGCTCGGCGAGCGCGTCCACGATCGCGTTGACGACGGCGCCGAGCGCCGGCGTCGTGCCGCCCTCGCCCCCGCCCCGGAGGCCGAGCGGGTTGGACGTCGAGGGCACCTCGCTGATCGCCGTCGTGAACTGCGGGAGCACATCCGCGCGGGGGATCGCGTACTCCATGAGCGTCGCCGACTGCAGCTGGCCCGTCCCGGCGTCGTACCGGCAGTGCTCCCACAGCGCCTGGCCCACGCCCTGCGCGATGCCGCCGTGCGTCTGGCCGTGCACGATCAGCGGGTTGATGGCGCGGCCGACGTCGTCCACGGAGGTGTAGCGCACCAGCTCGACCAGGCCGGTCTCGGGATCGACCTCGACCTCGCACACCGCGCAGCCGTAGGGAAAGGACGGCGTGCTCATGGTCTCGTCGCCGGTGCCGTCGAGCGGCCCGCCGAGCGCCCCGGGCGCGTCCTCCCGGAGCGCGGCCGCCGCCACCGCGAACAGATCCACCGCGCGGTCGGTGCCCCGCACCGTGAACCGCCGCCCGGAGAAACGGACGTCCGCCGGGGCGGCCTCCAGGAGCCACGCCGCGATCCGCGCGCCCCTGGCGACGATCTGGTCCGCGGCCCGGGCCAGCACCACGCCCCCGAGGCGCATCGAGCGCCCGGAATGCGAGCCGCCCCCGACGGGCGCGAGGTCGGTGTCGCCGGTGATCAGGCGCACCTGGTCCAGCTCGACGCCGAGCCACTCGGCGAGGAGCTGCGCGAAGCTGGTCTCGTGGCCCTGGCCGGCCGACAGCGTGCCGATCGCCACGTCGATCCGCCCCTCGGGGGTCCTGCACCGCCGCGTAGTCGCCGCTGTCGTAGACCATGCCGAAGGGGTTGCGATACGGCATGGCGCCGGGCGGCACGAGGTTGCGCCGCCGCAGCTCCACGCGGTCGAAGCCGTGGCGGCGCGCGGCGAGGTCGATCAGCCGCTCCATGACGAACATCACCTCGGGGCGGCCGGCGCTGCGGTAGGGCGTCGTGGGCGGCGTGTGGCTGAGCACCGCCCGCCCTTGCACGGAGGCGGCCGGCACGCGGTACACGCTGGTCGCCAGCTCGCGGCCCTTGGCGAGCGGAATGAACGACACGGCGTGCGCGCCGACGTTGCTCGTGTTGACGCCGCGGAGCGCCAGGAACGCGCCGTCGGCGTCGAGCGCCAGCTCCGCCTGCACCACGAGGTCGCGGCCCTGGTAGTCCGTGAGCAGGGCCTCGCGCCGCTCGCAGGTCCACGTCCCGGGCCGGCGCAGACGCTTCGCCGCCCAGGCGACCAGCGCGAACTCGGGATAGAAGCTGTTGCGGGTTCCGAAGTTGCCGCCGACCTCTTCCGCCACCACGCGCACCGCGCTCTCCGGCACGCCGAGCACGGTCGCGAGGTCGCTCCGGTGGCGCTGCACGCCGCCCGAGCCCGCGTAGAGCGTGTAGCGGCCGCTCGCCTCGTCCCAGACACCCAGCGCCGCGCGCGGCTCCAGCGGCACGCCGGTGACGCGCTGGACCCAGGTGTCGAGCCTCACCACGTGGGCCGCGCGCGCGAAGGCCGCGTCGGTGGCCGCGGCGTCGCCCGCGTCGGATTCGACGCACACGTTGGACGCCGTCCCGTCCCAGACGAGCGGCGCGCCCGCCCGGGCCGCCTCCGCGGTGGCCGTCACCGCGGGCAGCGGCGCGTAGTCCACCCCCACGCGCTCGGCGCCGTCGCGGGCGGCCGCGCCCGTCTCGGCGATCACCATGGCGACGGCCTCGCCCACGAAGCGCGCCCGGTCGGCCGGCAGCGGCGGATGCGGGGCGAGGAAGAACGCCGAGCCATCGCGGCTCACGAGCGGGACTTCGTGCGGGTTCGACGGCACCGGACGGTGCGGGATCGGCTGGAGGCCGTCGGCCGCGGCGTCGGCGCCGGTGAGCACCGCGATCACGCCCGGCGCCGCCAGGGCGCCGGCGCTCTCGATGCGCCGGATGAGCGCGTGGGCGTGCGGCGAGCGCACCAGGCACGCGTACACCTGGCCCGGCACGTTGACGTCGTCGCTGTAGCATCCCTCGCCGGTGAGCAGGCGCGCGTCTTCCCGGCGCCGCACCGGCTGGCCGAAGCCCTGGCGCGCCGCGCGCGCGCGGGAGCTCAGGAACGACATGTCCCCCGGGCGACCGTCGCGAACCGGTCGGGGAGTCCGGCGCTCAGGAACCGCTCGCGACGGGCGCAGGCTCGGCGACGTCGAGGGTCGTCACCCGGCGAAGCTCGCGGCGGTATTTCGCGTCGTCGAAGGGCCGCGCGCGGTGCATCGTGGCGCGGTTGTCCCAGATCACGAGGTCGCCGACCCGCCACGCGTGGCGGTGGACGAACTCCGGCTGGGTCGCGTGCTCGATCAGCTCTCGCAAGAGCAGCCGGCCCTCGGGGACCGGCCAGCCGATGATCCGCGAGGCGTGCGAGGCGACGTAGAGCGCCCGGCGCCGCGAGCGCGGGATCGTGCGGACGAGCGGATGGACCGCGCCCTGCAGGGCCTCCTCCTCGTCCGGGGAGAACTCGAACCCGAGCGTCCGCCGCGAGTGCGCGATCGAGTGGTGGACACGGAGCCCCTCGAGCCGCGCCTTCGCCGCAGCGTCGAGCGCGTCGTACGCGGCGCGCGTGTCGGCGAATTCCGTGTCCGCGCTGACGGGAGGGACGACCTTCGCCGAGAGCATCGAGTAGCGCCCGGGCGGATCCTGGAACGACGCGTCGGTGTGCCACAGGCGATTGCCGAGCGAGTACATGCGCCGGCGGTCGTCGGACCTGAGCAGCTCGCCGTCCTCGCCGACGTTGGAGATGTCGGTGAGCGCCTCGTTCCCCAGCCGGTTCTTGTAGAGGACGCTGCTGCCCGTCTTCGCGTGGAGCCGGCCGTCGAGCCGCCGCGCGAAGGCCAGCTGCTCGTCGTCGGTGAACGGCTGATCGCGGAACACGAGGACGGCGTGCTCGTCCATCCCCGCCCGGATCTCGGCGAGCGTCTCGCGATCGTGAACCCGGCGCAGATCGACCGGGCTCACCTCGGCGACGAAGTGGCGGTGCAGC
>JACPCH010000239.1 GCA_016179875.1 Candidatus Rokuibacteriota bacterium
GTCCATCAGTCGCCCACGCGGTACGGAACCACCTTCACCTCCGGGGACAGGAGATTTCCGTTGAGGGCCAGCGCCAGCGCGATGCGATAGGCCCCGGGCGCGAGCTTGTCCCTGAGATCGACGATCAAGCGCCCCCTCTCCACCTCGTGGGCCTGGCCGGCGGCGACGACCTCGTCGCCGGTGTTGACCACCGCGAAGCGCGCCACCAGCGTGTCACGCGGCTTCTCACCGGTCGGCTCGAGCCGGACCGGCTCCCGGACGATCTTATACGACCGCTCGAATTTCGAGACCTTTTCCGCGTCGGCCTGGAGCTCGAGCCGGTCCCCCCGCCGCTCGGCCTTCGTGATCCAGGCCCGGAGCGGGAACGCGTAGCGGTCGAACATCCCCACCGGGTTCGGGTACGACAGGTCGCGGAAGACCCCGAGGACGGCCGCGCCCGCCGACCACTTGGAGAGCTGGTACGGCCCGCTCGTCACCAGGAAGTGCCCCTGGGTGCGGTGGAAGCGGCGGAGCGCGGCCCACCGCTGCTTCGCCTGCTCGACCGTGACCAGCCCGCGGAGCGCCTCCGGGACGACCGTCCGGCGCTCGAGGTCGTCGAGGAGCGCGGCCAGCGCGGCCTGGAGCTTCTTGTCGCGGGCCAGGTCGAGCCACGGCACGCCGCGGCGCCGGGCCTCGGTCTCCGAGAACGCGGCGAGCCCGCGCGTCACCGCCTCCTCCATGAGCGCGACGAGCTGCCACGGCACGGCGCTCCACGGCGGCGCGACCGCGACGGCGTCGGCGGGGTCCAGCGCGTGCGTGAGGTACACCTCCACCTGCGGGATCTCGTAGATGAGCTGCAGATCGCCGTAGTCCTTGATCTCGGAGCCCACCACCACGACTTTCACCGCGGCGAGCCGCTCGCGGAGCAGCGCGGTCGCGCGGGCGATCTCGGGGTCCCGGGCGCTCCACCGGGCGGCGAAGGCGAAGGGATAGACCAGGTCGGCGACCGTCATCTTCGTGCCGTCGTGGAACTTCGAGAGCAGGACCCGGTAGGCGATCTTCTGCCGGGCCGTGACGCCGGACGCCGCCGCGCGTAAGCCGGAGCCCGCGGGGTCGAGGACCAGCGCGTCGCGCGGCACCACCGCGCCCGCGCCGGCCAGGGCGACCGGCGGCTGGGGCTGCACGCGGTTCGCGATCCAGCCGCCGCCCCACGGAGCCGGCAACAGCGCCGGATCGGCGAGCGCCGTCCAGATCAGCCGGCCGCCCTCGTCGCTGAAGCCGGCGATCGGGTTCCACGCCGCCGCCGGCCGGGCCGCCACGCCGAGCCGAAGCCAGCCGTTCCAGGGGAAGTCCTTGAGCTTGACGGTCCGGAGGAAGACCCCGGCGTTGAGCCCGGTCTGCCCGTCGACGCCGACGTTCTCCACGCCCTCGGAGTAGTCGTCGTTGAGCGCCTCGCGCCGGAGCGTGTAGCCCACCGCGACCCGCTCGCAGCCGCGGGTCAGGAGCGTGACGAGACGGCGCTCGAGGTTGATCCGCTCGACGGCGCTCGCGAATCCGCCCGCGAGACGGCGCGCGAGCGTCTCCTCGATCGCGGCGCGGGCGGCGGGGTCGGCCACCCCGGACGCGTGGATCGCGTGGGCCTGGAACCAGCCCGCGCGGAGCCACGGGGGCCCGAGCCAGCCGTCGAGCTGGGTCCCGTGCCGGGCCAACAGGTCGCGGAGCTCGACCTCCTCGAGCTGCGCGTCCCACTCGCGGCCGGCGGGGCGCACGCCCGTCACGCCGCGCAGGAGCTCCGCCGCCCGTCCGGTGGCGCGGATCCGCAGCGCGGGTCCGGCGGCGCGTGGCTCGGCCGCGCGCCGGGCCGCGGCCTCGACCAGGTCGAAGTGGTGCAGGTAGTCGTCGTGCCACGGGGTGACCGGGTACGGGTGGAACCGCCAGTCGCCGCGGCCGGCCGCCAGCGCCGGGAGCAGGCGGGCGGCGGCGGCGCAGCGCTCGCGGCCGTCGGCGAAGGCCGCGCTCGCGCGGTTGAACGTCAGCACCACGTACGACCGGAGCGACTCGGCCCACGCCAGGCGCGCGGGCCCGGACGGTGGCGGCGCGGGCGACGCGCCGACGTAAGCGTGCAGCGCGCTCTTCGCCAGGAGCCGCGCCGCGGCGGCGGGCCCGGCGGCCTCGATCCTGATCTCCTGCGGATAGAACGACGGGTAGAACGGAACCTCGTGGCCCGCCCCGGCGAGACCCGACGCGCACGAGACGGCGACGAACGCCAGGACGGCGAGACCGCGGGCGGTGGTCATGCGGGGACGCGCAAGCGGGAGGACGGGGGGCCGGCCCGCCCCCCGTACCCCCGCTAACGAGCTAGGCCTTGACGACGGGCCAGGTCTTGTCGATCCAGGTGTACGTCGAGGTCGGATCGCCCTTGGGCCAGCCGGGCGGCGCCGTGATGTTGCGGATCGGGATCGTGATGATCCGCTGCGGATCGAGGATCGGGAACGGGTACTCCGGCACGTTCTTGCTGAAGCCCGTCACCGCGTCCTTGTAGCCCTGATGGTTGTCCGGCCGGATGTAGATGTAGCCGGCGGGCCCGGCCATCATCATGCCCTCGAGCAGCGTGATGACCGCGTCGTCGTCCGGCCAGCCGCCGACGAGCTTGTTGGCCTTCTCGATGGCGGTCTTGAGCATGTACGTCGTGGTGTAGCCGCCCTCGGCCTGGAAGTTCGGGTACTCGTTGAAGCGCTTGTGGTACTTCTCGACGAACGTCTTGTTGTACGGCCAGCGGTCGCCGGCCGGATAGGTGAAGTGGTAGTTCGAGTGCACGCCCGCGAGAACGCCCTCGGGGTGGTCCTTGCCGAGCGCGTGCGGCGCCACGCCGAACGCGATCATGCTCGCGAACTTCGCCTTCTGGAACATCCCGTAGCGCAGCGCCTGCTTGTACATGGCGACGTAGTCGCCGCCCCACACCGAGGACACCACGAGGTCCGGCTTCGCCGAGATCGCCTTGGTGATGTGGGAGCTGAAGTCGGTCGTGCCGAGCTTCGGCCAGCCCTCGGAAACCACCTCCGTGTGCGGCATCAGCTTCTTCATGACGATGTTGAAATGGTCGAAGGCGTTGCGCCCATAGGAGTAGTCCGGGTGGATGTGGGCGATCCGCTTGATCTTCGGCCACGTCTGGACGACGCCGATCGCGCAGGTCACGCCGTCGGCCGACTGCATGTTCGTGATCCGGAAGATGTGGTGCGGGTTCGGCACGGCCTTGTCGAACAGGAAGTCCGTGCAGCCGTCCACGAAGATCGTGAGGAGCTTCAGCTCCTCGGCGACCGGCCCGAGGGCCGGCGTGTTGCCGCTCGAGGTGATGCCGCAGAAGAAGTCGATGTGCTCGGACAGCTTCAGGCGGCGCAGCTCCTTAACGTTCGCGTCGGTCCCGGCCGCCTCGTCGGCCTTGAGGATCTCGATCTTGCGCTTGCCCAGGAGCCCGCCCGCGGCGTTGATCTCCTCGGCCGCCAGCAGCTGGCCCTTGTACATGGGCTCGCCGAGCACCGCCGCCGGTCCGGTGAAGAACGTCATGTGGCCGATCTTGTACGGCTTGTCGGGAATGTTGCCCTTCGGCCGCTCCTGCGCGTGCGCGACGCCGACGACCGGCAACGCGGCGCCGGCCGTTGTGAGCGCCGCGCCGACGCTCACGCCCAGGGTGCTCAAGAAATCCCTGCGATTCACGTCCCCTACCATGTGGTGTCCTCCATTGCGATGGATTGGTACGAACGGGGAGCCCGTTACAGCGTGGCTACCCTGTAACATCCGGCGACGAGCCTGTCAAGGCGCACCGTCCGATCGTCACTCGATATACTGGGGCCGGATGGTGACGCGGGTCGTGGGCGCGGCGGCAACGACGTGGCGGGGGATCGCGGCCGCGGTCCGGGCGCGCCCGCGCGCCTTCGTCCTGATCGCCGCCGCGGTGTTCGCCCTGAACGCCCTCCTGCCGCCCCTGGTCCTCGCGGTCGCCCGCGCGCCGTGGACCTACTTCACCTTCAATCCCTGGCTCAAGCGCCTGCCGGCGTTCCTCCTCTCGGACGCGCCCCTCCAGAAGAAGCTCGACTTCCTCTCGCGCGTCGCGATCTTCTGGGTCACCGCCGACGGGCCCTACGGCGCCCCCGAGTGGGGCTTCGCCGTGGACTCGATGGACCTCGCGCGATTCCTCGCGCTGTCCGTCCTCTTCGCCGCGTACGGCGTCCTCTGGCTTCACGCGCGCGCCCAGGGCCGGGTGTCCGGCTGGCGCGCGACGACGGGCCGGCGCGGCGGCGTCGTGGGCGCGTTCGCGGGCATCCTCGGGCTCTCCACCGGGCCCTGCAGCGTCGTGGGCTGCGGCGCGCCGGTGCTGCCGGTGGTGGGCCTCGTGTTCACGGGGCTCTCGAGCGGCACGCTGGCGGCCCTGTCGGCGTCCTCGCGGATCGCCGCCGCCGCCGTGCTCGTGCTCGGCGCCGCCGCGGTCGCGTATCTCGGCTGGCAGGTCGGCCCGCGGCGATGCGCGCGCTGATCGCTCTCGCCGTCGCCGCCGCGCTGGCCCTGGCCGCGCCGGCGGCGGCGCGCGCGTGCGCGGGCGACCTCAGCGACATCGCCTACTGGAGGGCGGTCCTACGCGATCCCGACCCGCGGGTCCGCGCCCGCGCCGCGACGGCGCTGGGCGAGAACCGGACCGCGGGCGCCGGGCCGGCGCTCCGCGAGGCCCTGCGGGACCCCGACGAGGAGGTGCGTCGCGCCGCGGCCCGGGCGCTCGAACGGCTCGAGCCGCGGCGCTGACGGGCTAAATTAGGACTTGCTGAGCGCGGCGACGATGGCCCGGCAGAAGGCCGGCAGGTCGTCGGGCCGGCGCGAGGTGATCAGGTTGCCGTCCACGACGACCTCCTCGTCAACCCAGTTCGCGCCCGCCGCCACCAGGTCGTCCTTGATCGAGAAGAACGACGTGGCGCGGCGGCCCTTGAGGATGCCGGCGGAGACGAGCATCCACCCCGCGTGGCAGATGGCCGCGACCACCTTCCCCTGCTGCGCCGCCTCGCGCACGAGCTTCACCATCGGCGCGTGCCGCCGCATCATGTCCGGCGCGTAGCCGCCCGGCACGATCACGGCGTCGAACTCGACGGCGCTCACCTGGTCGGCCTGGGCGTCCACGTTCACCGGGTAGCCGTGCTTGGACGTGTACGACTTCGCCCCGCCCCCGCCGATCACCTTCACCTCGGCGCCCTCTTCCTTGAGGCGGTAGTAGGGCACCCACAGCTCCATCTCCTGGTACATGTTCTCGGACAGAATCGCGATCCGCTTGCCTCCGAGCTTCATCGGGCCTCCTCTCAGGACTTCTTCGACGTTTTCGAGTAGAAGGTGCCCACGAGCGGGCGCAGCTTCCGGCTGCCGCACTGGGGACACGCGGCCTCGCCCTTTTCGCGCTCGCGGATGGACAGGGTCATCGAGACTTCCTTCCGGCGAGAGGCATGTTCCCCTCCTCTCGACGCCGAAACGGGTTGACCTTCGTCGACCGCCGACAGGATTGTACCCCCGTCGTCAGCCGGCCGCGACCCGGGCCGCCAGCCAGCGGGCCGTGCGCAGCAACCGCGCGTCGCCGTCGCGCGGGCCCACGAGCTGAACGCCGAGCGGCAGGCCGTTCGCGCCCTGCATGAGCGGCACGCTCAGCGCCGGCATGCCGCAGAGCGTCCACAGCGCGCAGCAGGCCGGATCCCCGGTCGACTCGAGCCCCGCCGGCGCGGTGCCGAAGGCGGCGGGCGTCAGGATGGCGTCGTAACGCTGCGCGAACAGCTCGTCGAAGCTCTCGTTGAGCTGCGGAATGCGGGCCAGCGCGGCCAGGTAGTCGTGCGCGCGCACGTCGCGGCCGCGCGCGAGCCGCGCGCGCAGCGCCTCGGACAGCCGGTCGCGCCCCGTCTCCCACTCCCGCTCCAGATTCACCGCCATCTCCGCTTCCGCGACCAGCCGGTGCCACTCGGCCACCTCGCCGGCCGTCGCCGAGAGCTCCAGCTCCTCCACGCGCTCCCCGAGATGGGCGACCAGCTCGGCGAAGGCCTCCCGGGCGTCGGCGTCCACGCGGTCCCAGTACGGCGTCTTCACGAACGCGAACATCGGGGGTAGCGGCGGCTCCTCCCTCGCCACGTCGACGAAGGGAATGCGCGCGCGCGGCCGCGTGTCGGGATCGCGCTCGTCGTAGCCCACGAGCTGCTCGGCCAGCAGCGCGAGGTCGTCGAGCGTGCGCGCGAACAGGCCGACGTGATCGAGCGTCCGGGAAAGCCGGAACATGCCAGGGCGCGGGATCAGCCCGTGGGTGGGCTTGAAGCCGTAGACCCCGCAGAACGACGCCGGCCGGATGGTCGAGCCGGTGGTCTGGCTGCCCAGGGCGAGCGGCACCATCCCGGCGGCCACGGCCGCGGCCGAGCCGCTCGAGGAGCCGCCGGGCGTGTGCGCGGGGTTGTGCGGGTTGCGCGTCTTGCCCGGCGCGCGGGTGGCGAACTCGGTCGTCACGGTCTTCCCCATGATGACCGCCCCCGCCGCGCGCAGCCTCGCGACCACGGCGGCGTCGCGGGACGGCGTGCGGCCGGCGTGCAGCACGGACCCGTTCTCGGTCGGCATGTCGGCGGTATCGATGATGTCCTTGATGCCGACCGGGACGCCGTGCAGCGGGCCGATCGGCCGCCCGGACAGGCGCAGCTCGTCGGCGGCGCGCGCCTGCGCCAGCGCGTGCTCGGGATCGAGGAACGCCCAGGCCTGCACCGCCGCTGGTGCCCTCGTGGATCAGCCGCGCCGCCTCCAACGCCGTGAGTCCGTAGAGATTCGCCAGGTCCATCAGGTGCCGGCGGGCGCGACGGGCGGCTCAGCCGCCGTACAGGAATTCCGGCAGCCAGAGCGTCATGCCCGGCCAGATGTACATGAACACGAGGCAGATGAGGACGATGATCATGTACGGCATCATGCCGGCGAAGATCTGGTTGAGCGTCACGTGCTTCGGCGACACGCCCTTGAGGTAGAAGGCGGACATGGCCACCGGCGGCGACAGGAACGCCGCCTGGAGGTTCACCGCCACCATGGTGCCGAACAGGATCGGATCGATCTGGAAGTGGCTCAGCAGCGGAATGAAGATCGGGAGGAAGATCACGATGATCTCGGTCCACTCGAGCGGCCAGCCGAGCAGGAAGATGATCAGCTGCGCCGTGATCATGAACCCCAGCGGCGACAGATTCATGGAGAGCACCCATCGCTCGATCAGCCCCTGGCCGCCGTGCAGCGCGAACACGGCCGAGAACAGCGCCGAGCCGACGAAGAGCCAGCACACCATGGCCGTCGTCTTGGCGGTCAGGAACACCGACTGCTTCATGTTCACTCGCAGCTCCTTCGACTTCCTGAAATTCCAGAGCCCCGGCACGACGGCGCCGGCGAGCGTCCCTCCGATCGAGCCGGCCACCAGCAGCGAAGCCCAGTTCTCCTCCTGCCACCATCCCAGCGCGAAGCCGACGACGAACCCGACCAGGCTCCACCACCACACCTGTCGCGCGTACTTCGCCATGACCGCCAGGTACAGCGCGCCGAGGGCCCCGATCGCCGCCGACTCGGTCGCGGTCGTGATGCCGAACAGGATGACGGCGAGCACGACGACGGTGAGCACGCCGAGCGGCACGACCGACACGATCAGCTCTCTCAAAATCTCGAGCTGCTCGCCGTCCATCCGCCAGAAGTAGTAGAGGAGCAGCACCGCGGCGCACGCCGCCAGCCCCCAGAACCAGGCGTAGAAGTGCGCGGGAATCCTGCCCACGCCGGCCACGCCGGTCGGCTCGGCCAGCGGGGTACCCAGCCGCTCGGGTGGCCCCGCGTTGGCCCCGGGTGCCTCCGCCGCCCCCACCGTGGACTCGCTCACCCCCAGCTCCTTGGCCGTCTCGGGCTCGGTCACCCCCGGCCCCCCGCCCAGCGGCTGAGGCCCGCCCTCGGCCGGCGTGGCCACTGCGGCCGTCGGCGCGTTGTAGACGACGACGTACCACCACGTGGCGCCGAAGGTGCCGACCGTCAGCAGCAGCGGCACGGAGAGAACAAGCAGGCTCTTCACGATCACCTTGTAGCCGGCCGGCTGCCCGTCCAGCGTCAGGGCTCCCCGCAGGAGGCGGGGCCGAACCACGGCCGCCAGAAGGCCGGGAACGACTCGCCGGGACGGGCCGCGCTCGACCCGCCGAATCCACTCCGGCACCGCCACCCGGTACTCGTTCGGCGACAGCTTGGGCGCGATCCTCGGATTGATGATGGCCCAGCCGAGGATGTAGATGAGATAGAGGAAGGTTAGGAAGAAGCCCGGCAGCATGGCGGCCGCGTACAGCTTGACGATCGACTGCCCGGCCACCGCGGCGTAGACGATCAGCATGACCGACGGCGGAATGAGGATACCCAGCGTGCCGCCGGCGGTGATGACGCCCGAGGCCAGCCGGACGTCGTAGCCGGCCTTCAGCATCGGCCGCATCGCGATCACGCCCATCAGCACCACCACGGCGCCGACGATCCCGGAGGCGATGCCCCAGAACGCCGAGACGATGAGGGTGGTCACCGCCAGCGACGCCGGCACCCGCCGGAACGCGAGCTGGACGCTGTGGAACATCCGGTCCACCAGCGCCGCCCGCTCCATGATGTAGCCCATGAAGACGAACAGCGGGACCGAGAGCAGGGTGTCGTTGATCATCACGCCGTACGCCCGCTGGACGATCAGGTCGAACGCGCGGTTGTCCCACCAGTGCGCGCCGGGCACCCAGAACGCGATGTAGCCGAAGATCATTCCCAGTCCCATCAGTGTGAAGGCGGTGGGGAAGCCCATCATGATGGCCAGCACGATGAGCCCGAGCATGGCGAGGCCGAGTGACGGGTCGCTCATGGATTCTTGTGCTCCACCGCGCTGCGGTGGCGGGCGGCCTCGTCGATCGCGTGCGCTCCCTCCATGGCGAGCCGGCGCGACTCCTCGTCCACGTACTCGCTGTGCGAGAGCTGGGTCTCGATCACGTCGATCTCTTCGACGTCCTCGAGCCGCGCGGGCCAGGCGCCGGTGCGAAGACACACGACGCAGCGGACGATCTCGGCCAGCCCCTGGAGCATGACCAGCACGCCGGCGATCGGGATCACCGACTTGAATTGGTACACGGGCGGTCCCTCGGCGGTCACCGTCGAGTGCTCGCCGATGCGCCAGGAAATCGCGGCGTAGTCGTAGCCCGCGTAGATCAGACCCAGGATGCCGGGGATGAAGAACAGCAGGTAGAGCGCCAGGTCGAGCCCGGCCTGGGCACGCGGCTTCAGGTAGATGTAGACGAAGTCGGCCCGGACGTGTCCGCCCGCGGCCAGGGTGTAGGCGCCGCACATCATGAACAGCGTGCCGTACAGCATGCTGTTGAAGTCGAAGATCCACGCCGTCGGCGCGTTGAGGATGTACCGCTTGAAGACCTCGAGGGACACCACGAACGTCAGGCCCACGATCAGCCACGCGAAGGCCTTGCCCGACCAGTAGCTGATCCGGTCGATGGCCCGGAGCAGGCGCCGGGCGCTCATCGCCACACAACAGAGGCCAGCCACCCGGCGGGCGCCGGATGGCTGGCCTGCGTGGACACCGTCACCGACCGCTAGCTCTTCTTGGCGGCCGGGGCCTTCCCGGCCGGCGCGGCGGCCGGCCGGCGGCCGAAGTAGTGGTTGTAGGCCATCTCACGCCGGACGTTGGTGTCGAGATCCCACTTCACGGCCCGCTCGGCGAACGCCCGCTGCGACGCGGCGACCTCCTTGAACATCGGGTTGTCCGCCGACTTCTTCACCAGCACCTCGTCGAAGATCTGGAGCTGCTTCTGGAGGACCGAGGCCGGGGTCTTGTAGACCCGCACCTTGTCCTTGGTCTGCAGCTCGATGTAGTCCTTCGAGTAGCGGTCGATCGACTTCCACGCCATGTCGGCCGAGGCCGCGTCCACGGCGTACTCGATGATCGCCTTCATCTTGGCCGGCAGCGCGTCGAACCTCGTCTTGTTGAAGGTGATCTCGAGCTGCTCGGCGTTCTGATGGTAGCTCTGCAGCATGTAGACCTTGGAGACGTCGGCGAAGCCGAGGATGCGGTCGGAGGTGGCGTTGTTGAACTCGGCGGCGTCGAGCAGCCCCCGGTCGATCGCCGGCACGATCTCGCCGCCGGGCAGCGCGTTCACCGCCGCCCCCAGGCCCTGGAAGAGGTCGATCGAGATGCCCACCGTGCGGAACTTGAGGCCCTTGAAGTCGTCGGGCTTGGAGATCGGCTTCTTGAACCAGCCGAGCGGCTGGGTGTACATGGGGCCGTACGGGAACGAGACCACGTTGGCGCCGATCGAGGCGTAGAGCTTCTGCAGAAGCTCCTTGCCGCCGCCGTACTTGTGCCAGGCCAGCAGCATGTTGGCGTCCATGCCGAAGGCCGGGCTCGACCCCCAGAGCGCGAGCGCCTGCTGCTTGCCGTAGTGGTACACGAGCACGCCGTGGCCGCCGTCCAGCGTGCCCTTGGAGACCGCGTCGAGAAGCTGGAAGGCGGGAACCACCGCGCCCGCCGGCAGCACCTCGATCTTCAGGTCGCCGCCGGTCATGTCGTTGACCTTCCTGGCGAAGTCGTTCGCGTACTCGTGGAAGATGTCCTTGGACGGCCAGGTGCTCTGCCAGCGCATCGAGATCGGCCCCTGCGCCTTGGCGACCATCGGGAAGCTGAGCGCCGCCGCGCCGGCGGCCGCCGCCCCCTTGAGGAACGTGCGGCGTGGTGCTTCGGGCGTTGTCTGCTGCTGGTTGCTCATCAGTAGCCTCCTCTCAGGCTCTTCCTGCGTCCACCGGCACCAAAGAGTTCGAATCACGTGCGGACTGGTGGTCCGACCCGCACAAACCTATGCGACCGGGGGAGGGCTGTCAAGGGCGGGTCAGGGCGCCGCGAGAGTCACCGAGAGACGGCGGTCGCCGCGCCGGACGGTGAGCCGGAGCGGGCGCTCGGCGCCGGCGTCGGCGAGCGCCTCGCGGGCCGCGTCGCGCGTCACCACCGCCTGCTCGTTGACCTGGACGATCACGTCGCCCACCTCCAGCCCCGCGCGCTCGGCGGGGCTCCCCCTCAGGACGACCGCGACGGCGAGCGCCGCCGCGGCGAGCCGCCGGCCCGGCCCCTCCCCTTCCCGCTCGGGGTCTCGCACGACGAAACCGAATTCGGCGGCCACCCGTTCCCCGACCACCGTCCGGGGCATCGCGACGAGCCGGATCGGGACGGGCCGCCGGCCGTCGGGCCGCAGCACGGTCAGCCGCGACTCCCGGTCGGTCGGCGCCGCGGCGATGAGCCGCTGGAGCAGGCGCGTCTCGGTGACGGGGCGGTCCTCGAACGCGACCACGAGGTCGCCGTTCCGCAGCCCCGCGCTGGCCGCCGGCGTGCCCTCGAGCACCTCGACGATCACGACGCCGAAGCCCTCGCGGATGCCGTGCTTGGCGGCGATCTCCTCCATCTCCTGCTCCGACAGGTCGCGGATACGCACGCCGAGCCAGGCCCACGGCCGCGCGTCCACCGCCGTCGACGCCAGCACAAGGACGACCAGCACGCCGAGCACGACGCGAGTGAGCCGGCACCGGGTGGGGTGGCGTCCAAGGACCACGCGCTCGGGCGCGCCGCCTGCCGTCGTGCCGATCCAGACCGAGCGTGGCGCCGCAGACAGCCGCGGCGCGAACGGGTCCCTTGGACCCCACCCCGCCCGGTGCCGGCTCACTCGCGGCCCCCGCGGACTTCGCGCACGAGCTGGTCGAGGGCGTCGGCCAGGCGCGTCACGCGGCGGCCGACGTCGAGCGTCTCGAGCAATTCCTGGCGCAGGTCGGCGTCGGGGAGCACGGCGGAGGCGACGCGGTCGGCGATGACGCCGAGCGCCTGCCCCTCGGCGAGCGCGGTGGCGAGCAGGTCGGCGGGCCGGCCGAGCGCGCGCAGCAGGCGCCCGCAGGCCGCGCGGATGCGCGCGAGCGGCGCCGCGGCCTCGCCGGCCGGCGGCACGTCGTCCAGCCGGCGGGCGCCGACGAGCCGGTAGAGCGTGTCGCTCGGCCGCTCGTGCTCGAGGCGCACGCGCCAGTCGCCGCGCAGCAGGAGGTTGTAGCGTCCCGACGCCAGCCGCTCCCAGCTCACGATCTCGCCGGCGCCGGCCACGCCGTACACGGCGGGCTTGCCCGCGTAGGCCGCCTCGTAGCCCGGCTTGAGGCGGACGACGGCGATCCGCCGGTCGCGCGCGAGCGCGTCCATCACCATCGCGCGGTAGCGCGCCTCGAAGACGTGCAGCGGCAGCAGCGTGTGCGGGAAGAACGTGACGTCGGGCAGCGGGAAGATCGGCAGGATCAGCGACGGCGGCGGGCTCGACAACGGCTCAGCTGATGGTCGGCAGCGGCCCGAGGGCGGCGAGCTCGTCGAGGCGGCGCCGGACGGCCTCGGCCAGCTCGCGGAACGCCTTCGCCTGCGGCGAGTCGGGACGGCGGATGGTGATCGGCGACCCCTCGTCGCCGCCGACGCGTGTCTCGGGATCCAGCGGGATCTGGGCGAGGAGCGGCACGCCGTACTCCTCGGCGATCCGCCGGCCGCCGCCCTCGCCGAAGATCTCGTAGCGCCGGCCCGTGTCGGGCGCGACGAAGTAGCTCATGTTCTCGACGATCCCGAGCATCGGCACGTTGAGCTTCTGGAACATGCCGATCGCCTTGCGGACGTCGAGGAGCGCGACCTCCTGGGGCGTCGTCACCATCACGACGCCCGACAGCGGGATCACCTGCGAGAGCGAGAGCTGGGCGTCGCCGGTCCCGGGCGGCATGTCGAACACCAGGTAGTCGAGCGCGCCCCACATGACGTCCGTCAGCATCTGCTGGATGAACGAGTGGATCATCGGGCCGCGCCAGACGAGCGGCTCGCGCTCGTTCACGAGGAGGCCGATGGACATCATCTTGATCCCGTGCGCCTCGACCGGGATGATCTTGTTGTCGAACATCCCGGGACGCCCGCGCGAGCCCAGCATCATCGGCACGTCGGGGCCGTACACGTCGGAGTCGATGATCCCGACGCTCGCGTCGCCCTGGCGCAGCGCGATGGCGAGGTTCACGGCGACGGTGGACTTGCCGACCCCGCCCTTGCCCGACGAGACGGCGAGCGTCTTGCGGACCTCGGGGATGAGGTCCGCCGCCCGCGCGGCCCCGGGGGCGGGGGCGTGCGCGTGCGCCGCGGCGGCCGCCGGGCGCGCCTGGGCCGCGCCCATCCGCACCTGCACCTTCGCGACGCCCGGCAGCTGGCCGACGAGACGCGAGGCCATGCCGTGCATCGCCGCCTTGGCCTGCGGGGACTGGGACCCGAACGCCAGCGTGAAGCTCACCTCCGAGGCCTCGATCGCGAGGTCGCGGACCATGCCGAGGCTCACGATGTCCGTGTCCCGCTCGGGATCGCGGATCCCGCGAAGGGCCGCGAGGACGGCGTCCGGCGTCGGGGGCGCGGGCTGGGGGGCCATACGAGGCTGACTATAGCACTGACGTCGAGGCCGGTGCTTATCTATGCGCAAAACCTTGCATTCTGGGTCGCGACCTGCTACAAAACTCGGGTGATTCCAGCCGACGAGTTCCGGCGTATTCTGGGCCACTTCGCCACCGGCGTCACCGTCGTCACCACGTGCGGAGGCGAGGGGCAGCCGACCGGTCTCACGGCGAGCGCGTTCACCTCCGTGTCGCTCGACCCGCCGCTCGTGCTCGTGTGCGTGGACCACACGTCGCAGACCTATCCCTCGCTGCTCGAGCGCGGCCGGTTCGCCGTCAACGTCCTGGCGCGCGACCAGCAGGAGGTCTCCCGGCGCTTCGCCTCCACGCGCCTGGACAAGTTCGACGGCGTGCCGCACCGGATCAGCGCGCTCGGCCTCCCGCTCCTCGACGGCGCGCTCGCGCACCTCGAGTGCGTCACGGTGCGCACCCACGTCGAGGGCGACCACACGATCTTCGTTGCGCGCGTCGAGCGCGCCGCCGGCGGTTCGGGCGAGCCGCTGCTCTACTACCGCGGTCGGTACGATCGCCTGTCAGGAGTGAACGCGTGACGCCTCCCAGCCGCTCCATCCCCCTCTCCCGCCCCTCGGTCGATGACGAGATCAAGCGCGCCGTCCTGGCGGCGATCGACTCGCGCCAGTACATCCTCGGACCGCAGTGCCGCGAGCTCGAGGCGGAGCTGGCGGCGTACACGGGCACCCGGCACGCGGTCCTCACCAGCTCGGCGACCGCCGCGCTCTGGATGACGCTGCGCGCGCTCGGCGTCCGGCCGGGCGACGAGATCCTCGTGCCCTCCCACACGGCGTTCCCGACGGTGGAGGCGATCTGCTTCGCCGGCGCGACGCCCGTGTTCGTGGACGCGGACGACTGGTACACCCTCGACCCGAAGGACGCGGCCGCGCGCGTGACGCCGCGCACGGTCGGCATCGTGCCGGTGCACCTCTACGGCCAGCCGGTGGATCTGCCCGCGGTCCAGGACCTCGCCACGCGCTTCGGCCTCTGGCTGCTCGAGGACGGCGCCCAGGCCCAGGGCGCCGCGTGGGACGGGCGCGCCGTCGGCTCGTTCGGCCGCGCCGCCGTGTTCTCGTTCTACCCGTCGAAGAACCTGCCGGCGATGGGCGACGGCGGCGCCGTCCTCACCAGCGACGACGAGATCGCCGCGCGCTGCCGGCGCCTGCGCGACCACGGGCGCCTCAACAAGGACGTCCACGCCGAGGTCGGCTTCAATCTCCGGTTCAACGAGCTCCAGGCCGCCGCCCTCCGCGTGCTCCTGCGCCGCCTCGATGCGATGAACGACCGCCGCCGCGAGCTGGCCGCGCGCTACGCGCGGGGCCTCGCGGGAGTACCGCTCGAGCTCCCGGCCGAGCGCGAGCACGCGCGCCACGTCTATCACCTCTACGTGGTGGCGACGCCGCGCCGCCAGGAGCTGGCTGCCTTCCTCAAGGAGCGCGGCATCCAGACCGGCATCCACTACCCGGTGCCGACCCACCGCCAGCCCGCGGTGGCGCGGCTCGACCCGCCGGCGCTGCCGCGCACCGAGCGACTCGTGAACGAGATCCTCAGCCTCCCGATGTCGGCCAACCACACCGACGCCGAGATCGACGCGGTGGTCGACGCGGTGAGGGCGTTCTTCGGTAGGTGATCGTCGCGTTCGAGGATCTGCCACGGTATCGCCACGAAGTGGCGATGGTGGACGGCGCCTTCGATCCGCTGCACCCGGGCCACATCGCGTATTTCCGCGAGGCGAGCCGCCTCGGCGCGCCGCTCCTCGCGAACATCGCGCCGGACGATTACGTGCGCCGGAAGCACCCGCCCTTCCTGCCGGCCGCGCGGCGCGCGGAGATCATCGACGCGATCCGCTACATCGCGTACACCCACGTGAACCGCTTCGACACCGAGGCCGTGCTGGAGCACCTGCAGCCCCGCTACTACGTCAAGGGGCGCGACTGGGAGGGGCGCCTGCCGGCGCGGCAGCTCGAGATCTGCGCGCGCCACGGGATCGCGGTCGTCTACACGGACAGCGTCGTGGACTCCTCGACGCGGATCCTCGAGGCCTGGGCGCGGGCGCGCGGCGCGCCGCGCTGAGGGCGAGATGGACGCGATCCTCGGCTACCACCTGAACCCCCTCACCTGCGGTGTCGCCAAGTTCAACCTGACGCTCGCCCGCCGGCTCGGCGTCCCGGTCCACTCCGCCTTCGATCCGGCGGCGGCGCGCTGCGCGCGCCCGCTCCTGTCGCTCAAGCTCTCCGAGTTCCGCCCGGCCGACGCCGAGGCCCTCCGGCGGCTCCTGGCCGCCGCGCCGTGGCGGGGGTCGTACGCGCTGTTCCTCCACGACTGGGGCGGGACGGACCTCGAGCGCGCGCTGCTCGCCGGCGCCCGCACGGTGTACGCCGCCAACGCCGAGATGGCCGCCCAGCTCCGCGCGCTCCGCCCGGACGTCGTGGAGGCGTGGTGTCCGTCCACGGTCCTCGAGCCCCGCCGGTTCGCGCCACGCGACCTCACGGTGTTCTCGTTCGGCATGGCCCACAAGGTGCGCGCCGACCACTACGGCCGGCTCCACGCGCTCCTGGAGGCGACCGGGCGCTCGTACTGCCTCTACCTCTCGACCGCGCTCCACGAGGACACGACGCTCGACGGGTCGTTCTCGGCCGCGTTCGAGGAGCTGGCCGGCATCTTCGGGCCACACGTGTACTTCCTCGGCTACCTCTCCGACACCGCCGTGCACAACTACCTGCTCGACACGACCTTCTTCGCGGCCTTCTTCGACCGCGGCGTGCGCGCCAACAACACCACCGTCAACGCCGCGATGCAGGTGGGATCGGTCGTGGTCACGAACCTCGACCGCTGGTCGCCGCCCGCGTACGCGCACGGCGAGAACCTGCTCGACGTCGCCCGCTGCGCCGCGCTGCCGACGGACCCGGCCGTGCTCGGCCCGATCGGCGAGCGCGCCCGCGCCATCGCGACCGGCGCCGTCGGCTGGGACGCGCTGCTCCGGATCCTGGCCGCGCCCGGGCCGCCGCGCGACCCGGCGTGACGGCCCCGGCGCGGGGACGCCTCCGGCGCCTCACGTTCCGGCGGCAGTTCTACCCGCAGCTCGTTCGCATCGTCGCCACTAAGCTCGCCGGGCGCGGCGGCCGCGGCGGCGCGTTCGTGTCCATGATGGGCGGCGTCGGCGACCTCGTGAACCTCTTCCCCACGCTGGCGGGCCTGCACGCGCGCGGGCGGGTCGAGATGGGCACGGGCGGCGCGGCCTACCGCGCGCTCGTCACGCGGAGCCCGCACGTGGACGCGACCTGGTCGCCCTTCGTGTACCAGCCGCGGCGCGCCGCCCATCGCCGGATCATCCGCGCGGCGCTCGGGCCGTTCTACGACCGCGTGATCCTGCTCGACGGCTTCGACCCGCGCTGGTGGGAGAAGGGCGTGCACCTCGCGCGGCTCTACGCGGAGGCGTGCGGCTGCGAGCCGCCCGCGCGCGGCCTCGTGCACCTCGCCGACGAGGACCGGCGCCGGGGCACCGCCCACCTCGAGCGTCACGGCCTCCGCGAGTTCGTCTACGTCGCCCTGGTGATCCGCCACCGGCGCCCGCTCCGCTCCTGGCCCCTCGCCCACTGGCACGAGCTGCTCCGGCGGCTCGCCGCCCGCGTCCCGTGGCCGGTCGTGGTGGACACGGCCGGCTCGGACGAGACCGATCTGCCCGGCGGCTGCGCGCGCCTCGCCGACGTGGACCTCCTCGCCAAGGCCGCGGTCATCGAGCGGGCGCGCCTGTTCGTCGGCACCGACGGCGGCCTCACCCACATCGCCGCCGCGCTGGGCGTGCCGACCGTCTCCGTCCACCTCGGATTTCCCGCGGAAAGCTCGCGGGCCCTGGGCGACAATGTCACCGTGGTGACGCAGGCGCGCCCGTTCCAGGACCCCGCCCTGACCCGGCCCGACGCGGTGGCCCGCGCGGTGGACGCGCGTCTCGGAGCGGCCTGAGCGGCTCCGCCATGCGCGTGCTGCACGTCTATCCCAAGCACGACTACTTCACGGGCGCCGCGATGCAGCTGACCGACCTCGCCCGGGGCCTGCGCGAGCGCGGCCACCACGTCGTCGTCTGCACGCGGCCGAGCGCCGTCTGGGCGACCGAGTGCCGCCGCCTCGGCCTCCTGCACTGCACGCTGCCGATGCGGCGCGGGGTCGAGTTGCGTTCGATCCTGGGCCTGCGCCGCCTGGTGAGCGAGCACGGGATCGAGATCGTCCACGCGCACAAGGGGCGCGCGCGCACGCTCGCGCTCCTGGCCGGGCTCGCCGGCCGCCGTCCGCGGCTGGTCCTGAACCGCGGCGTGAGCTTCCCGGTCCGCCGCTGGACGCGCCTGGGCTACACGAGCCGGCGGGTGGACGCCGTCGTCGCGGTCTGCGAGTCGATCAAGCGCGGCCTGGTGGCGGCCGGCGTCCCCGCGGCGAAGATCGACGTGATCTACTCGGGCACGGACACCGAGCGCTTCCACCCCGGCGTGGACGGCGGCGCCGTGCGGCGCGAGCTCGGGCTCGACGCCGCGGACTTCCTGGTGACCCAGGTCGGCGTGCGCTCGTGGCGCGGCTGGGCCGACGTCCTCGACGCGGTGACGCGCCTGGCGCCCGAGGCGCCGCGCCTGCGGCTGCTCTTCGTCGGGGCGGCGCCGCCGCGCGTCGCCGCGCTCGGCGACCTCGCGCGCGCGCGCGGGCTCGGCGGCCGCGTGCTCGTGCTGGGCTCGCGCCGCGACGTCCCGCAGATCCTCGCGGCCTCCGACGTGGTGGTGGACGCGTCCTACCAGGGCCTCGGCATCACCGGCTCGATCCGCGAGGCGCTCGCCTGCGAGCGCCCGGTGATCGCCACGGCCGTCGAGGGCATGCCCGAGCTGGTGCACGACGGCGAGACGGGTCTGCTGGTGCCCCCCCGCGATCCGGCGGCGCTCGCCGCGGCCATCCGGCGCGTCCTCGACGACCCCACCGGGGCCCACGCGCTCGCGCGCGCCGGGCGCAAGCGCGTCGAGGCGCACTTCTCGCTCCGCGCCAAGCTCGACGCCACCGAGGCGCTCTACCGGCGCCTGCTCGACCGGCGAGCCCGGCCGTGATCAAGGCGTTCCCGCTCTACCGGCGCCTGTTCGCCTACCTCCGGTCTCACGTGCCCGTGCTCGTGCTGGGCGGCCTGCTGGCCGTCGTCGTCGCCGCCGCCGAGGGCGCGATCGCCTGGCTCGTCAAGCCCGCGATGGACGACATCTTCATCCGTCGCGACCTCGTCATGCTGAAGGTGCTCCCGCTGCTCCTGCTGGGCGCCTACCTGGCCAAGGGCGCCGCGCGCTACGGGCAGTCCTACCTCATGGCGGCGGTCGGCGAGCGCGTGATCGCGCGGCTGCGCCGCGACCTGTACACGCACCTCCAGGGCATGCCGCTGGCGTTCTTCACGAGCCGGCACTCCGCGGAGCTGATGGCGCGGGTCGTGACGGACGTGAACCGCCTGGCCCGCCTGTCCTCGACCGTGCTGGTGATGGCGATCCGCCAGGTCCTGATGATCGTGGCGCTGGTGGCGGTGATGTTCGTCCGCGAGTGGCGCCTGGCCCTGATCGCGCTCCTGGTGTTCCCGTTCGTCGGCCTCGCGGTGCGCGCGATCGGGCGCAAGCTCTACCGGATCAACCGGCGCGCCCAGGAGAAGCTCGCCGAGCTCAACGTGCTGCTGCACGAGGCGTTCTCGGGCACGAAGATCGTCAAGGCGTTCGGCCGCGAGCGCCACGAGGCCGAGCGCTTCGACCGGGTGAACGACCGCCTCCTGGCGCTCGCGCTCAAGGACCACCGCACCGACCAGCTCACCGAGCCCCTCATGGAGGTGCTGGCGGCGCTCGGCATCATGGGCGCGCTCTGGTACGGCGGCCACCAGGTCATCAGCGGCGCCATGACCCCCGGCGACTTCTTCTCGTTCACCGCGGCCGTCGCGCTCCTCTACGGCCCCGTCCGCCAGCTCTCCCGCATCGCGAACACCGTCCAGCAGTCCACGTCGTCGGCCGAGCGCGTCTTCGAGCTCCTCGACACGCCGCCGGCGGTCGCGGATCGGCCGGACGCCCGGGTGCTCCACGGCTTCGGCCGCGCGATCGCGTTCGAGGGCGTGAGCTTCCAGTACCCGGGCGCCGAGGCGCCGGCGCTGCGCGACGTCGCGCTCACGATCGCCAAGGGCGAGGTCGTCGCCTTCGTCGGCATGAGCGGCGCCGGCAAGTCCACGCTCATGGACCTGCTGCCCCGCTTCCACGACGTGACGGCCGGGCGCGTCACGCTCGACGGCCACGACCTGCGCGACGTCACCCAGGCCTCGCTCCGCGCGCAGATCGGCGTCGTCACCCAGGGCACGTTCCTGTTCAGCGACACGATCCTCTACAACATCGCCTACGGCCGGCCGGACGCGCCGTTCGAGGACGTCGCGCGGGCCGCGCGGCAGGCCTACGCCGAGGAGTTCATCCTCGCCTGCCCCGCGGGCTACCGGACGCTCGTCGGCGAGCGCGGCGTGCGGCTCTCGGGCGGCCAGCGCCAGCGCATCGCGATCGCCCGCGCCTTCCTCAAGAACCCGCCCATCCTCATCCTCGACGAGGCCACGTCGGACCTCGACGCCGAGAGCGAGTTCATGGTGCAGCAGGCGCTGGCCGAGCTGATGCGGGGGCGCACCGTGCTGGTCATCGCCCACCGGCTCGCCACGGTGCGGAACGCCGACCGCATCGTCGTGGTCCACGAGGGACGCATCGCCGAGGTCGGGCGCCACGACGAGCTGCTGGCGCGCGACGGTGTCTACCGGCGGCTGTACGCGCTGCAGATGGAGGGTGTGCCGGGGTGAGAGCTGCGCCGGGGGCCGCGGGCACCGTGTTCGACCACGCTAGCCACCACCCATGAGCGCAATTGACTTACGCGGGGTGAGGTCTCTTCCCTGAACCACGGGTCTCACACGGTGCCCGCGGCCCCCGGCGCAGCTCCCACCCGCTGAACCACGGGTCTCGGAGGGCACATCCCGCCCGCGATCCCGGCACGGCGCCCGCCCCGCGGGCGGGGGGGTCAGCGCTCGCGGAAGCGGTTGACGATGGG
>JACPCH010000020.1 GCA_016179875.1 Candidatus Rokuibacteriota bacterium
CCGCGCGCTCGCGGCGGGCGCCGCGGCGTGAAGGTCAGCGTCCTCGCCTTCGACCTGTCGGACAACGCGACGGGCCGGGCTCACCTGCTCGCTCGCCTCCTGTCGCCGCGCTACGCGGTCGAAGTCGTCGGGCCGCGGTTCGGGCCCGGGCTCTGGCGGCCGGCGCGCGACGGCGGGGGCGCGTACCGCGCCGTCGCCGCGGGGCGGTACCCGGGCTTCGCGGCGCGGGTGCGGGACCTGGTGGCGCTCGCCGACGGCGACGTGCTCCTCGCCTCCAAGCCCCGGCCCACCAGCTTCGGCGTGGGGCTGCTGGCGCGGGCCCGGCGCCGGCGGCCGCTCGTCCTCGACATCGACGACTGGGAGCTCGGCTTCTTCTACCGATCGGGCGCGTGGGGGCGCGTCGGGCGGGCGCTCAACCTCGCCGACCCGAACGGCCTGGCCTTCACGTGGCTCATGGAGCGGCTGGTGCGCCGCGCCGACGCGCTCACCGTGGGGTCGCGGTTCCTCGAGCGGCGCTTCGGCGGCGCGTTCCTGCCGCACGCGCGGGACACCGAGGCCTGGGACCCGGCGCGGTACGACGCGGCGGCGGCGCGCCAGGCGCTGGGCGTCGGCGACCGGCGGGTCGTCATGTTCCTCGGCACGCCGCGGGGCCACAAGGGGGTGGACGACCTCGTCGAGGCGGCGCGCGGACTCGGGCCCGGGGTGGTGCTGGCGATCGTCGGCGGCGACCCGGCGCGCGCGGGCGCGCGCCGCTGGGCGGGGGAGGGCCACGTCCGGGTCGTCCCCGAGATTGCCTTCGACGACGTGCCCCGCTACCTCGTGGCGGCCGACGTCGTGGCGGTGCCGCAGCGGGCCACCACCGACACGGTCGGCCAGGTGCCGGCCAAGATCTTCGACGCGATGGCGCTGGCGCGGCCGGTGGTCTCGACGCGCGTCTCCATGATTCCCGAGATCCTCGAGGGCTGCGGGGTGGTCGTCGAGCCCGGCGACGCGGCGGCGCTCCGGGCGGCGCTCCGGCGGCTCCTCGACGACCCGGCGGGCGCGGCCGCGCTCGGCCGGCGCGCGCGCGCGCGGTGCGAGGCCCTCTACAGCTTCGGCGCGGCGCGCGCGACCCTCTATCCCATCATCGAGCGGCTGGTGGGATCTTGAGAGCCATTTCACCGCTCGCCTCGCCGGAGGCACCGCCTCGGCTCGCACGGCCATGAAGCTCCTGCTCGTCGCGCGGCCCTTCGCGTTCCACGGGGGCGTCGAGCGGGCGACCGCGGGCCTCGTCGGCGCGCTGGTCGAGCACGGCTACGACGTCCACCTGCTGAGCCTGCGCGGCCAGGCGCCCGTGCCCGGCGTGACGCTCCACGTGCTCCGGCTGCCGCCGCTGCCGTCGGCCGCGCGGGCGCTTGCGCTGGCGGCCGCCGCGCGGCGCGTCGTCGGGCGCGGGAGCTGGGACGTGGTGCAGAGCCACGAGCGCACGCTCGGCCAGGACGTGTACCGCGCCGGCGAGGGCTGCCACCGGGGCTACCTGGCGAGCGACGCCCGCCCGCGGGCACGCGGCCTCTACCACCGCGTCATGCTCGCGCTCGAGCGCCGCGTCTTCGCGACGACGCCCGCGATCGTCGCGATCGCCCGGCGCGGCGCGCGCGAGATCGCCGAGCTGTACGGCGTCCCGCCCGCGCGGCTCGACGTGGTGTACAACGGCGTGGACCTCGCGCGCTTCCACCCGGACAACCGCGCGCGCTGGCGCGCGGCCGCCCGTGCGGAGGCGGGCGTCCCCGCGGACGCCTTCGCGCTCCTGTTCGTCGGCAGCGGCTTCGAGCGCAAGGGGCTCCGGACGGCCCTCGAGGCCCTCGCGGCCCTCGACGACGCCTCGGCGCGCCTGCTCGTCGTCGGCAAGGGAGAGGCCGGGCCCTATCGCGCGCTCGCCGGACGCCTCGGCGTCGGCGGCCGCATCGGCTGGCTCGGACCGCGCCCGGAGCCCGAGCGCTGGTACGCCGCGGCCGACGCGGTCGTCCTGCCGAGCCGCTACGAGCCCTTCGGCAGCGTCCACCTCGAGGCGCTCGCCAGCGGCGTGCCGGTGGTGGCGAGCCGCGCCGCCGGGGGCGCCGAGCTCATCGAGGAGGGGAAGAACGGCGCGGTGACCGACCCGCGCGACGCCCGGGCCATCGCGCGGGCCCTCATGGCGCTCCGCGCACGCCGGCCGGCGGAGGTGACCGCGGCGGCCCGCGCCTCGGCCGAACCCTTCACGTTCGCCGCCCAGGTGAGCGGATTCGCGAGAATCTATCGCCGGTTGACGGACGCAACCGCTGATGTTCCTTGAGAAATCAGGCCCTTGCTCGTACACTGCCGGCGTGGGGAGAAGGCCCGCGGTCTTCATCGATCGCGACGGGACGCTCACCGAGGAAGTCGGCTACGTCAACCATCCGCGCCGGCTCCGGCTCCTGCCGCGCTCGGCCGAGGCGATCCGCCGCCTGAACGGCGCGGGCGTCGCCGCGGTCGTCGTCACCAACCAGGCGGGCCTCGCCCGCGGCTACTTCTCCGAGGAGGTGCTGGCCGCCGTGAACGCCACGCTCGTCGCGCAGCTCGAGGAGGCGGACGCCCACCTCGACGGCCTGTACGTGTGTCCGCACCATCCGACCGAGGGCTCGCCGCCCTGGCGGGCCGACTGCGACTGCCGCAAGCCCGAGCCCGGGCTGATCCACCGCGCGGCGGCGGAGCTCGGCCTCGACCTCGGGCGGTCGGCGCTGGTCGGCGACAAGCCCTCCGACCTGGAGGCCGCGCGCCGCGTCGGCGCCCGCGGCGTGCTCGTCCTCACGGGCTACGGCCTCGGCGAGTGGGAGTACCGGCGCGCCGCCTTCCGGGTCGCGCCCGACCACGTCGCGGCGGATCTCCTCGACGCCGTCGAGTGGGTGCTCGGGAGCCCGAGGGCGTGACGGGCGGCGCGGGGCTGCGCCAGGCGCTCGCCGGGTTCGCCGGCAAGACGGTCATCGTCATCGGCGATCTCATCACCGACGAGTACCTCTTCGGCAAGCCCTCGCGCATCTCGCGCGAGGCGCCCGTGCTCATCCTGCGCTTCACCGAGCGCGAGGTGCTGCTCGGCGGCGCGGCCAACGCCGCCCACAACGTCCACGCCCTCGGCGCCCGCGTGGTGCCGGTCGGCGTCCTCGGCCGCGACGCGGCCGGCGACGAGCTGCTCGCCCTCTTCCACGCCGCGGGCATCGCGACCGACGGCATCGTCGCCGAGTCCGGGCGCCCCACCGCGGTGAAGACGCGCATCATGGCCGGCGGCTACCAGGCCACGCGCCAGCAGGTGGTGCGGCTCGACCGCGAGCCGGCCGGGGAGCTGCTGTCGATCACCGAGGACGCGCTCTTCGCGCGCCTGAGCGCGCTCGGTGCGCGCGCCGACGCGGTCATCGTCTCCGACTACGGCTACGGCACCGTCACCCCGCGCGTGTTCGAGCGGGTGCGCGCGGTGGCCCGTCGCACCGGCGCGATCGTGAGCGTGGACAGCCGCTACCAGCTCCCGCGGTTCACCGGCGTGACGGCCGCGACACCGAACGAGGCCGAGCTGGCGCAGCTCACCGGCACGGAGGTGGACGACGAGCGGGCGGTGGACAAGGCGGGCCGGCAGCTCCTCGAGCGCCTCGACGCGCGCCTGCTGCTGGTCACCCGCGGCAGCCGCGGGATGGCGCTGCTCGAGCGCGACGGCGCCACGACGTTCATCCCGATCCACGGCACCGACGAGATCGCCGACGTCACCGGCGCCGGCGACACCGTGATCAGCGCCTTCACCCTGGCGCTCGCCGCGGGCGCGACGCCGGGCGAGGCGGCGGCGCTCGCCAACGTGGCGGGCGGCCTCGTCGTGATGAAGCGGGGCACCGCGACCGTCGCCGCGTCGGAGCTGCGCCAGGCGCTCGCCGGCCCCGCGTCGTGACCCGGTGAACCTCGCGGAAGCGGCGGCGCTGGCCGAGCGGCTCCGGGCCGAGCGCAAGCGCATCGTCCTCGCCAACGGCTGCTTCGACCTCCTGCACGTCGGCCACGTGCGCTACCTGGAGGCCGCGCGCCGGCTCGGCGACGTCCTCTTCGTCGGCGTGAACGGGGACGCGGCGGTGGCGCGCCTCAAGGGGCCGGGCCGGCCGCTGATGCCCGCGGCCGAGCGGGTCGAGATCCTGGCGGCGCTCCGCCCCGTGGACCACGTGGTCGTGTTCGACGAGGACACGGCCGACCTGCTCGTCGCGGCGGTGCGGCCCGACGTCCACGCCAAGGGCACCGACTACCGCCCCGACGCCGTGCCCGAGGGCGCCACGGTGCGCGCCCTGGGCGGCGAGGTCGCGGTGGTCGGCGACCAGAAGGATCATTCGACCCGCGACTACATCGCGCTGATCGTGGAGCGCTTCGGATGAGGGTCGCCCTCGTCAAGCTCTCCTCGCTCGGCGACGTCGTCCACGCGCTGCCGGTCGCCGCCGCGCTCCGCCGCGGGCTGCCGCAGGCGCGGCTCACGTGGATCGTCGAGCGCCGGGAGGCGGCGATCCTCCACGGCAACGCGGCCCTCGA
This sequence comes from Candidatus Rokuibacteriota bacterium, assembly GCA_016179875.1. Classification (GTDB taxonomy): domain Bacteria; phylum Methylomirabilota; class Methylomirabilia; order Rokubacteriales; family CSP1-6; genus GWA2-73-35. Next base: position 4,546 of record JACPCH010000020.1, read on the forward strand.
CGAGGTCGTGCCGGTGGACACGCGCGGCTGGCGGCGCGCGCTCGACCTCCGCGCGCTCTGGCGCCCGCTCGGCGCCGTCCACGCCGGCGGCGCGATCAGCGAGCTCGCGCGCCACCTGCGGGCGGCGCGCTTCGACGTGGCGCTCGACCTCCAGGGCCTGCTCAAGAGCGGCGTGCTCACGGCGATGACCGGCGCGCCGCTGCGGATCGGGTTCGCCGCGCGTCACTGCCGCGAGCCCGTCAACGCCCTCTTCACGAACCACCGCGTCACGCCGCCGCCCGAGGCGCGTCACGTCGTCGAGCAGTACCTCGCGCTGCTGGCGCCGCTCGGCGTCCGGGCGGGGCCGGTGACGTTCCCGCTGCCGGCCGACGCGCGCGCGGAGGCGGGGATGGACGACTTCCTGGCGGCGGCCGGGCTCAAGCCGGCGCGGCGCCTCGTCCTGCTCAATCCGGGCGCGGGGCGGGCCGACAAGCGCTGGGCGGTGGAGCGCTTCCGCGCGCTGGCCGCGCGCCTCGTCGAGGAGGCGGCGGCCTCGGTGCTGGTCGTGTGGGGGCCGGACGAGCACTCGACCGCGCGTGACATCGCCGGCGGCCCGGCGCCGGGCGTGCGCCTCGCGCCGCCGACGAACCTCGGGGAGCTGCTGGCGCTGCTGCGCCGGGCCTCGGTGGTCGTGGCCGGCGACACCGGCCCGGTCCACCTGGCGGCGGCGCTCGGCACCGCCTGCGTCGGGCTCTACGGGCCCACGCCGGCCGAGCGCAACGGGCCCTGGGGCCAGGTGGGGCGCGCGCTTCAGAGCCCGACCGGCGCGCTGGACGGCATCGCGGTGGACGCCGTGTTCCGCGCCGTGACCGAGGCGCTCGAACCATGAGCGGGCCGCGGGTGTCCGCGGTCGTGATCACCCTCAACGAGCAGGAGTGCCTGCGCGCGTGCCTGGAGAGCGCGGCCTGGGCCGACGAGCTGATCGTCGTGGACGCCGAGTCGCAGGACAAGACCGTCCAGATCGCCCGGGAGTTCACCGACCACGTCGTGGTGCGGCCGTGGCCGGGCTTCGCCGCGCAGAAGAACTTCGGCCTCGCGCGGGCCGGCGGCGACTGGATCCTCTCGCTCGACGCCGACGAGGAGGTCACGCCGGAGCTCCGGGCCGAGATCCTGGCGACGGTGGCGGCGGCGGACGCGGCCGACGGCTACCGCGTGCCGCGCCGGAACGTGTTCTGGGGGCGCTTCATCCGTCACGGCGGCCTCTATCCCGACTGGCAGGTGCGCCTGTTCCGCCGGGGGCGCGGCCGCTTCGTCGAGCGCGCCGTCCACGAGTCGGTGGAGGTGGACGGCCGGGTCGGGCGCCTGCGCGCGGCGCTCGTGCACCGGAGCCACCGGGACGTCGCCGACTTCCTCGCGCGGGCCGACCGCTACTCGACGCTCGCCGCGGAGGAGGCGGTGCGCCACGGACGGCGTGTCGGCGCCGGCGATCTCGTGTGGAGGCCCGCCGGGCGCTTCCTGTCGATGTACGTCTTGAGGGCCGGGTTCCTCGACGGGTGGCGAGGCTTCCTTCTGGCCTCCCTCTACGCGTACTATGTCTTCATCCGGTCGGCCAAGATCTGGGAGAGGACGAGGCGCTGATGGCCAGGGCGAGAGAACGGGTGCTGTCGGGCATGCGCCCGACGGGGAAGCTCCACCTCGGCAACTACCTGGGCGCGCTCGACAACTGGGTGCGGATGCAGGACGCCTACGACTGCTTCTACTTCGTCGCGAACTGGCACGCGCTCACCGACGACCACGACACCGCCGCGGTGCCCGGCGACACGATCGAGATGCTGGCGGACTGGCTCGGCGCCGGGCTCGATCCCGAACGCTCGACGCTGTTCGTCCAGTCGCTCGTCCCCGAGCACGCCGAGCTCCACCTGCTCTTCTCGATGATCACGCCGGTCGGCTGGCTCGAGCGCGTGCCGACGTACAAGGAGCGGATCGAGCAGCAGGGGATCACCTCGCCCTCGTACGGGCTGCTCGGCTACCCGCTGCTCCAGTCGGCGGACATCCTCATGTACAAGCCGCGCTGGGTGCCGGTGGGCATCGATCAGGTGCCGCACGTCGAGCTGACGCGCGAGGTGGCGCGCCGCTTCAACCACGTGTTCGGCGAGGTCTTCCCGGAGCCGGACGCCAAGCTCACCGAGATCCCGAAGGTGCCCGGCACCGACGGGCGCAAGATGTCCAAGTCGTACGACAACGCGATCTATCTCTCGGATCCGCCGGAGGCGATCGTCCGCAAGGTCAAGCCGATGGTGACGGACCCGGCGCGCAAGCGGCGCGCCGATCCCGGCACCCCGGAGGTCTGCCCGGTGTTCGACCTGCACAAGATCTTCACGCCCGAGGCCGAGCGCCGGGCGTGCGCCGAGGGCTGCCGGACGGCGGGCATCGGCTGCCTCGACTGCAAGGACGTCCTGCTCCGGCACCTCGGTCCGCGGCTCGACGGCATCCGCGAGCGCCGCCAGAAGTACGCCGAGAAGCCGGACCGGATCGTCGAGCTCCTCCACGAGGGGTCCCGGCGCGCCCAGCGGGTGGCGCGCGCGACGATGGACGAGGTGCGGGCGGCGGTGCGCCTCACGCCATGACCGCCGACGGCCCGGCGCCGGACACGCTCGCGCCGTCGCGCGACCTCACGCTGCGCGTGGGGACGTTCGAGGGCCCGCTCGACCTGCTGCTCCATCTGTGCCGCACGAGCGAGATCGACCTCGCGCACCTGCCGGTGCGGACCATCACCGACCAGTACCTCGCGCACCTCGAGGCGGTCGAGTTCCGCGACCTCGAGACCGCGGGCGCCTACCTCGTCATGGCGGCGACGCTCATCTACCTCAAGTCGAAGCTCCTGGTGCCGCCCGACCCGTCGGAGACCGAGCTGCTCGACGAGGAGGGCCTGGCGCTCCGGCAGGAGCTCGAGGCGCGCCTGCGCGAGTACGCGCGGGTCAAGACCCTGGGCGCGTGGCTCGCGACGCGCGAGGCCGAGCAGGCGCTGCTCTGGGGGCGGCCGGGCAGCGGGCTGCCGCCCGCCGAGGAGATCCCGCTCGAGGACCTGAGCGTGCACCTGCTCGAGCGGGCGGTCCGGCGCCTCATCGAGGACCAGCAGCGGCTCCGCCCGCGCGAGGTGGAGCCGAACCCGCCCTCGGTCCTCGAGCGGATGACCGAGATTCTCTCGCTCCTGCGGGACACCTGGTCGCTGCTGTTCTCGTCGCTCGCCGGCGGCGAGCGGCGCCGCTCGGAGGTCGTGGTGACGCTCCTGGCGGTGCTGGAGCTGGTGAGGCTCGGCCGGATCCGGACCCAGCAGACCGAGCTGTTCGGCGAGATCGTGATCGAACGCCAGACCGCCAGCCCGGCGGAGGAGCCCACGCGTGCCGACGCCAGCTGACGTGCTGGAAGCGCTGCTCTTCGCCTCCGACACGCCCCTCGAGCTCGAGCGGATCCGCGAGGTCCTGGAGCTGCCCGACGCCCGCGCGGCGCGCGCGCTGATGGACGAGCTGCGCGCGCGCTACGAGGCGTCGAGCGGCGCGCTCACGATCCTCGAGGTGGGCGGCGGCTTCCGCCTCGTGACGCGCCCCGCGCTGGCGCCGTGGCTGGTGCGCCTGGCCCGGGCCCGCACCCGGGCGCGGCTCTCGCGGCCCGCGCTCGAGACGCTGGCCATCGTCGGCTACAAGCAGCCGGTCTCGCGGCCCGAGGTGGACGCGATCCGCGGCGTGAACTCGGAGGCCGTGCTCGACAACCTGCTCGAGCGCCGCCTCCTCCGCATCGCCGGCCGCAAGGACGCGCCCGGACGGCCCTTCCTCTACGAGACGACGCGCGAGTTCCTGGTGGCGTTCGGGCTCCGCGACGTCGGCGACCTGCCGAAGGTCGAGGGTGAGCTGATCGTCCCGGAGCTGGCGAGCGTGACCGACCATGGCGAAGCTGCGGCTCAACAAGATCCTGGCGCAGGCGGGGCTGACGTCCCGGCGGGGGGCTGACCGCCTCATCGCCGAGGGCCGCGTCGCCATCGGCGGCGTGGTGATCACCAGCCTCGCGACGCTCGCCGATCCCGACGCCGAGACGATCACCGTGGACGGCCGGCCCCTGCCTCGCGCGGAGGCCCGGCGCTACGTGCTCCTGCACAAGCCGCGCGGCTACGTGACGACGCTCGCGGACCCGCTGGGGCGTCCGGTCGTCGCCGACCTGGTGGCCGGGGGCGGGCGCCTCTATCCCGTCGGGCGGCTCGACTGGGACGTCGAGGGCGCGCTCCTGCTCACCAACGACGGGCCACTCACCCACCGGCTCCTCCATCCACGCTACGCCGTGCCGCGCGTGTACGAGGCGCGGGTCGAGGGGCGGGTGGGGCGGGACGACCTCGCGCGCTGGCGGCGCGGCGTGAGCCTCGACGACGGCCCGGCCCGGCCGCTGGCGGTGGCGCTCCTCCACGCGGAGGCGCACCAGAGCCGCCTGCGGCTCACGTTCACCGAGGGGCGCAAGCACGAGGTGAAGCGCTTCTGCGAGGCCCTGGGCCATCGCGTCCGCGCGCTGCGGCGCACGGCGTTCGGGCCCATCGCGCTCGGCCGCCTGCCGCGGGGCGCGTCGCGACCGCTCACGCCGCGGGAGGTGCGGGCGCTCCGCGCCGCGGTCGCGGCGCCGGGGCCGCGGCCCGGCCGCTGAGCTTGCTCTTGGGCGAGACCCCGGCCTATAATGATCGAACGTCACGGCGGGTGTCGCCAGGAGTTTCTATGAACTGGGACGATTGGCGTCTCAGGATCAACGAGCTCGACAACCAAATCCTCCAGCTCCTCACCCAACGCGCAGAGGCCGCCCTCCGGATCGGAGACCTCAAACGTCGTCAGGAGGCGCCGATCTATGTCCCGGAGCGTGAGGCCGAGATCCTGCGCCGCCTGGCGGCCGCGAACCCCGGCCCGCTGCCGGCGGAGGCCGTCGTCGCCATCTGGCGCGAGATCCTCTCGGGCTGCCGCGCCCTCGAGGCGCGCCTGACCGTCGCGTACCTCGGGCCGCAGGCGACGTTCACGCACCAGGCGGCCCGGGAGCGCTTCGGCGCCTCGGTGGACTACCGCGCGGCGCGCTCGATCGGCGAGGTGTTCGACGACGTCGAGCGGGGACGCGCCGACTTCGGGGTGGTGCCGGTCGAGAACAGCACCGAGGGCGCCGTGAACGTGACGCTCGACCGGCTCACGATCTCCGACGTGGTGATCGCGGGCGAGCTGCGCCTGGAGATCGCCCAGCAGCTGCTGTCGCGCGCGGCGGACCTCGGCGAGATCAAGCGTGTGCTCTCGCACCCGCAGGGGCTCGCCCAGTGCCGCGGCTGGCTCGCCGAGCACCTGCCGGAGGTGCCGACGGAGGAGGTGCTCTCGACCGCCGCGGCCGCGGAACTGGCGGCGGCCGACCCGATGATCGCGGCCATCGCCTCCGAGCTCGCCGGTCAGCTCTACGCCGTGCCGGCGCTGCGCGCGCGCATCGAGGACAACCCGCACAACGCCACGCGCTTCCTGGTCATCGGCCGGCGGCCGGTCGGGCCGACGGGCCGCGACAAGACCACGATCCTGTTCGCGATGCGCAACGAGCCGGGGTCGCTCCACCGCATCCTCGAGCCGATCGCCGGCGCCGGGCTCAACCTCACCAAGATCGAGTCGCGCCCGGCCAAGCAGGGCCCCTGGGAGTACGTCATCTTCGTGGACCTCGAGGGCCATCGGGAGACCCCCGCGGTCGCCGCGGTGCTGGACGAGATCGGGCGACGGACCCTGTATCTCAAGATCCTCGGGTCCTACCCCGCCGCATAAGGAGAGCGCATGTCAACGCAGTGGGAGTCGCTCGCGAACGAACACATCCTGGGGATCGCGCCCTACGAGCCCGGCAAGCCCATCGAGGAGCTCGAGCGCGAGCTGGGCATCCACGACGCGATCAAGCTGGCCTCGAACGAGAACCCGCTGCCGCCGTCCGACCGGGTGCAGAAGGCGATCCGGGCGGCGCTCGCCGTGCTGAACCGCTACCCCGACGGCAGCGGCTTCTACCTGCGGCAGGCGCTGGCCAAGAAGCACGGCTTCTCGCCGGACCAGATCGTGCTCGGCAACGGGTCGAACGAGCTGATCGAGCTCCTGGTCCGGGCCTTCCTGCGCCCGGGCGACGAGGCGGTCGTCCCGCACCCGTCGTTCGTCGTGTACCCGATGATCGTGCAGGCGGCGGGCGGGGTGCGCGTGATGGTGATGCTGAAGGACCACCGGCTCGACCTCGAGGCCATGGCGCGGGCCATCACGCCCATGACGAAGCTCGTGTTCATCGCGAACCCGAACAACCCGACCGCGACCATCGTGACCGCCGACGAGGTCGAGCACTTCATGGCGCGCGTGCCCGACCGCACGATCGTCGTCTTCGACGAGGCGTACATCGAGTTCGCCATGGGGCCGGACTTCCCGGAGACGCTCGCGCACGTCAAGCAGGGGCGCCGGGTCGTCGTGCTGCGGACCTTCTCGAAGGCGTCGAGCCTCGCCGGGCTGCGCGTCGGCTACGGGGTGGCCGACGCCGACGCGATCGCGCTCATGAACCGCATCCGCCAGCCGTTCAACGTGAACGCGCTGGGCCAGGCGGCGGCCCTGGCGGCCCTGGAGGACGACGCCCACATCCTCGAGTGCGTCCGGATGATCGAGGCCGGCCGGCACTTCCTCTACGACGAGTTCAAGACGCTCGGCGTCTCGTACGTGCCCTCGCGCGCGAACTTCATCCTCGTGGACGTCGGGCGGAGCGCCGCCGACATCTACCAGAAGCTCCTGCACCAGGGCGTGATCGTGCGGCCGATGACGCCGTTCGGCATGGAGACGGCGCTGCGGATCACGGTCGGGACGCCCGAGGAGAACCGGAAGCTGGTCAAGGCGCTGCGCGACGTGCTGGAGAAGAAGACCGCGTGATCCGGCGGCTCGCCATCGTCGGCGTCGGTCTCCTGGGCGGGTCCGTCGCGAAGGCGGCGCGGGCGCGCGGGCTCGCGGGCGAGGTCGTCGGCGTCGGGCGGGACGCCTCCCGGCTCGCGCCGGCCCTGGCCGAGGGCGTCCTGGATCGCGCGACCACAGACGTGGCGGCCGGCGTGAGCGACGCCGATCTGGTGCTGCTGGCGGTGCCGGTGCTGGCCATCGAACGCCTGCTGCCGGCGGTGTGGCGCGCGGCCGGCGACGGCGCGGTCGTGACCGACGTCGGCTCCACCAAGCGCGACATCGTGCGCGCCGCCGAGCGGCTCGCGGAGGCGCGCCCGCTCGCGTTCGTCGGCGGCCACCCGATGGCCGGCTCCGAGCGGAGCGGCTACGGCGTGGCGCGGGCCGACCTGTTCCAGGGGGCGACCGTCATCGTGACGCCCACCGACCGCACCGAGCCTCGGGCGGTGAAGACGGTCAGCGGACTCTGGGAGGCGCTCGGCGCGCGCGTCGCCGCGCTCGATCCCGAGAGCCACGACCAGGCCGTGGCCGCCGTGAGCCACCTGCCGCACCTCGTCGCCTGCGCGCTGATGGACGGCGTGGCGCGCCACGCCGCCGAGGCCCTGCCGTTCGCGGCGCGCGGCTTCCGCGACACGACGCGGATCGCGGCCTCCGACCCGGACGTGTGGACGGAGATCTTCCTGGCCAACCGCGACGCGCTGCGGGCGCTGCTCGCCGACTTCCGCCGGAGCCTGGAGGCGCTCGACGGGCTCCTCGCCGCCGGCGGCGCCGACGCGCTGCGCGCGGCGCTGGCGCGCATCCGCGCGGCGCGCGAGGGCCTCGCGTGAGGTTCCGCGTGCGGCCCGTCGCGCGGCTCGCGGGCCGGGTCGAGGTCCCGGGCGACAAGTCCGTGTCGCATCGCGCGGCGCTGCTCGGCGCGCTCGCCGAGGGGATCACGGAGGTCCACGGCTATCTGGAGGCGGACGACTGCCTCCGCACGCTCGCCGCCGTGCAGGCGCTCGGCTGTGAGGTGACGCGCAAGGGGCCGGGCCACTACCGGATCGCCGGCGCGGGGCCCGGCGGCCCGCAGGAGCCGGGCGACGTGATCGACTGCGGCAACTCCGGGACCACCGCGCGGCTCCTGACCGGCGTGCTCGCCGGCCAGCCATTCGTGACGGTGCTGACGGGCGACGAGTCGCTCCGCCGCCGGCCGATGGGGCGCGTGACCGAGCCGCTCGCGCGGATGGGCGCGACCTTCGTGGGGCGCGCGAACGGGACGAAGCTCCCGCTGGCGGTGCGGGGCCGCCGCCCGCTCGCCGCGCTCGCGTACGCGTCGCCCGTGGCCTCGGCGCAGGTGAAGTCGGCGATCCTGCTGGCCGGCCTCGGGGCCGACGGCCCGGTGTCGGTGACCGAACCCGCGCCCTCGCGGGACCACTCCGAGCGCATGCTGCGCCTGTTCGGCGCCAGGGTCGGGACGCGCGGTCTCACCGTCACCCTGACCCCCGGCGGGCTGCGCGGGACGACGGTGCAGGTCCCCGGGGACATCTCGTCGGCCGCCTTCCTGCTCGTCGCCGGCGCGATCGTGCCCGACGCGCGGGTGACGGTGGCGCGCGCCGGCGTCAACCCGACGCGCACCGGGCTCCTCGACGTCCTCGCGGCGATGGGCGCCCGCGTCGACGCCCCCCCCGCCGCGGGGGAGCCCGGCGGCGAGCCGATGGCCGACCTGACGATCGCGACGAGCGAGCTCCACGGCGCGGCGGCCGGCGGCCCGTTGATTCCGCGGCTGATCGACGAGGTGCCGGTGCTGGCCGTCGCCGCGTGCCGCGCGCGGGGCGTGACGACGATCGCCGACGCGGGCGAGCTGCGGGTGAAGGAGTCGGACCGGATCGCCGCGCTGGCGCGCGAGCTCGGCCGGATGGGCGTCCGCGTGGCCGAGCGGCCCGACGGCCTCGCGATCGAGGGGCCGCAGGCCCTGCGCGGGGCGCGCGTCGCGAGCGGCGGCGACCACCGGATGGCGATGGCCCTCGCCGTCGCGGGCCTCGTCGCCGACGGCGAGACGGTGGTCGAGGACACCGCGTGCGTGGCCACGTCGTTCCCGCAGTTCGTCGCGACGATCAACGCGCTGGCCGGGGTCGAGGCGATCCGGGTGGAGGAGGGGTGAGGCGCGTGCGCGAGCCGGTGATCGCGATCGACGGCCCCGCCGGCGCCGGGAAGACGACGGTGGCGCGGCTCCTCGCGCAGCACCTCGGCTATCGGCTGGTGCCGACCGGGATCATGTACCGCGCGGTCGCCCTCGGGATCATGCGGGGGGGCCTCGCCCCGCGCGACGGGCCGGCGCTCCGGGCGTACCTCGGCTCGCTGGAGGTGGCCGTCGCCGGCGGGCGCGTGTTTCTGAACGAGGAGGACGTGACCGACGCGATCGGGAGCCCGGACGTGGCGCGCACGACGTCCGACCTGACGGCGCTCGCCGCCGTGCGCGAGAAGGTGACGCCGCTCCAGCGCCGCGAGGCCGCGGCCGGCGGCGTGGTCCTCGAGGGACGCGACACCGGCACCGTGGTGTGCCCGGACGCCGAGGTGAAGTTCTTCCTCACCGCCTCCCTGGAGGCGCGGGCGCGGCGGCGGCACGCGGAGCTCCTGGCCGAGGGGCGCGCGGCGGCGCTCGCGACGGTCCAGGAGGAGATCCGCGTGCGGGACGAGCAGGACGCCAGCCGCGAGTTGGCGCCGCTCCGCAAGGCGCCGGACGCGATCGAGGTGGACACGTCGGACCTCGCGATCGAGCAGGTGGTGGAACGGTTGCTGGCGGACGTCGCGCGCCGGCGCGGGCGGGGACGCGCGGTGCGGCCGAGCCGGCTCTATGCGGCGGTGAGGGTGCTCGCCGCCGCCGCGATGCGGCTCGGCTGGCGGCTCGAGGGACGCGACACCCCGCACGTGCCGGCGGCGGGGCCCGTGCTGTTCGTCGCCAACCACTCGAGCTTCCTCGACCCGCCGGCGATCGGCAGCTGCGCGCCGCGCCAGCTCCATTTCCTGGCGAAGGAGGCGCTCTTCGCGATCCCGCTGTTCGGACGGATCATCCGCGCGGTCAACGCGCGGCCGGTGCGGCGCGGCGGGGCGGATCCCGCGGCCCTGCGCGCCGGGCTCCGGGTGCTCGAGGACGGTGGCGCGCTGCTCGTGTTCCCGGAGGGGAGCCGCGGCGCCGAGGGCGTGCTGCGGCCCCCGAAGCCGGGGGCCGCGATGCTGGCCGTGATGACGGGCGCGCCGGTCGTCCCCGTGTACGTGAGCGGAACCGGGCGCGCCTGGCCGATGGGGCGGCTGCTGCCGCGGCCGGGCAAGGTGGTCGTGGCGTTCGGCCCACCGCTGCGCTTCGCGGCGGCCGCGCGCGGCACCGGGCGCAAGGGCGCATACGAACGGGCGAGCCGTGAGATGATGACGGCGATCGCACGTCTGGGAGAGACCGTGGCGGCCGACGGGGGCATCCGGCCGCAGCGCATCGCCGTACAGGGCGAATAACAAGACTGGGAGGACCGGGCGGAATGAAGACGGACGAACCACGGAACACCCTCGGCGGGCCGCGTGGGGAGGGCGGAGAGGCGGCCGAGGAGCGGATGGAAGACTGGTACCGCGAGAGCGTCACCAGCGAGTTCGAGGAGGGCGAGGTCGTCCGCGGCCGCGTCGTCCACGTCGGGTCGAGCGAGGTGCTCGTCGACGTCGGCTACAAGAGCGAGGGCGCGATCCCGATCGAAGAGTTCCAGCGGCACGGGGCGCTCCCCAAGGTCGGCGACGAGATCGAGGTCTACCTCGAGGCCAAGGAAGACGCCGAGGGCCTGATCGTCCTGTCCAAGGACAAGGCCGACAAGATCAAGGTCTGGGACTCGATCACCCAGGCCTATGAGAAATCCGCGCCGGTCGAGGGCCGGGTCGTGGAAGTCGTGAAGGGCGGGCTGTCGGTCGATGTCGGGGTCAAGGCCTTCCTTCCCGGCTCGCAGGTCGACCTGCGGCCCGTCAAGAACCTCGCCGCCATGGTGGGACAGACGATCCGGGCGAGAGTGATCAAGCTGAACCGCCGCCGGGGCAACGTGGTGCTCTCGCGACGCGCCGTCCTCGAGGAGGAACGCGAGGAGAAGAAGAAGCACACCCTGGAGGTGCTCGGCGAGGGGATGGTGCTCACCGGCACCGTGAAGAACATCACCGACTACGGCGCGTTCATCGACCTCGGCGGCATCGACGGCCTCCTGCACGTCACCGACATGAGCTGGGGGCGCGTCGGCCACCCGTCCGAGATCTTCCAGGTGGGCGACCAGGTCGAGGTCGTCGTGCTCCACTTCGACCGGGAGACGGGCCGCGTCTCGCTCGGCTACAAGCAGAAGTCGTCCGACCCCTGGGAGCACGTGGAGACGAAGTACGCCGCCGGCACCAAGACGCGCGGCCGGGTCGTGAGCCTGACGAACTACGGCGCGTTCGTCGAGCTGGAGCCCGGCGTCGAGGGCCTCGTGCACGTGTCCGAGATGTCGTGGACGCGCCGGGTGCGCCACCCCTCCAAGCTCGTCAACGTGGGCGACGACGTGGACGTCATCGTCCTCGACGTCAACCGCGGCGCCAAGCGGATCTCGCTCGGCATGAAGCAGGTGGAGCCCGATCCGTGGGCGACGATCGAGGAGCGCTACCGCCCCGGCACGCGCGTGGCGGGGACGGTGCGCAACCTGACCGACTTCGGGGCCTTCATCGAGCTCGAGCCGGGCGTGGACGGCCTGCTCCACATCTCCGACATGTCCTGGACGCGCAACGTGGGGCATCCGTCGGAGGTCCTCAAGAAGGGGCAGGACCTCGACACGCAGATCCTGAGCGTGGACCGGGAGAACAAGCGGATCTCGCTCGGGCTCAAGCAGATCCAGCCCGACCCGTGGACCACGGTGGCCCAGCGGTACCCGATGGGCTCCCGCGTCACCGGCAAGGTCGTCCGGCTGACCGACTTCGGCGCGTTCGTCGAGCTCGAGCCGGGCGTGGACGGGCTCCTGCACGTCTCGCAGATCTCGAGCCGTCCGGTCGGCCGGCCGGAGGAGATCGTCAACGTCGGGGACGAGCTGACGCTGCTGGTGATCCGCGTCGATCCCAACGAGCGGCGCATCGGGCTCTCCCTCAAGGAGCTCGCGCACGCCATCGAGCCCGGGGTCGTCGACGATCGCGCTGGCGCCCCGGGCCGGCGCGGCAAGCGGGGCAAGCATCGCGACGACTATGACTACGAGGACGAGAACTAGCCGGCCCGGCCGCGCCGCCGTCGTCCTGGCGGCGCTCGTGGTGTATCTCAGTGTCGCCGGACTCTTCCTCCTCGGCGTCTCCTCGATGCTCGGCGCCGGCGGGGGCGGCGGTTTCTTCGGCGCGAAGGTCGCCATCGTCGAACTCGAGGGGCTGATCGTGGACGTGGACGACCTCGTGCGCGAGCTCAAGGCGCACCGCGAGAACCCGGTCGTCCGCGCGGTCGTGATGCGCATCAACAGCCCGGGCGGGGTGGTGGCGCCGACCCAGGAGCTGCACGACGCCGTCAGGCGGGTGCGCGCCGCGGGCAAGCCGGTGGTGGCCTCGCTCGGCGCCGTCGCCGCGTCGGGCGGCTACTACGCGGCCGTCGCGGCCGACCGGATCTACGCGAATCCCGGCACGCTGACCGGCTCGATCGGCGTGATCATGCAGCTCGCCAACGTCGAGGCCCTGATGAAGAAGGTCGGCGTGGACTACGTGGTCGTCAAGGCCGGCCCGTTCAAGGACGCCCCGAGCTTCGCCCGGGCGATGACGCCGGAGGAGCGTCGGGTGCTCCAGGCCCTGCTCGACGACGTCCACGGCCAGTTCATCGGCGCGGTCGCCGCCGGCCGCCAGCTCGATCGCCGGGAGGTGGCCGCGTTCGCCGACGGGCGCGTGTTCTCCGGGGTGCAGGCCCGGGCGCTCCACATGGTGGACGCGCTCGGCGGGCTCGAGGACGCGATCGACGCGGCGGCGATGCTCGCGGGGCTGCCGAAGCCGCCCCGGGTGATCGGGCCGCGCCGCCGGATCTCGATCATGGACCTCCTGCGCAGCCAGCTCGGGGTGCCGGGGTTCGGCGCGCTCCGGCCCGTCCTGCCGCTGTTCAAGACGCCGCTCTATCTGATGGACTGAAGGTGCGCCCGGGGCGCCTCGAGTCTCGAGTGAGGCATCAGGCAACACATCCTAACACTTGGACTCTGTTGAGAAAATAATGAGACCATTTGGCCGGGACTGCCCAGGTCGATTCCAGCCAAGTCACCGTGATCACGGCGCTTTCCGCCGCCCGGACCCGGGCGGTCGAGTCCGGCGCGCCCGTGATCTCTAACTCCCTACGTTGGTTGACATTCTCGCCGACCGCGTGCTAGCGTTCCCTCGGGCGTGAGAACGGGCGTGACCCGGGAGACACGGGGTGGACGATGACCAAGGCCGATCTGATTGACGAAGTCTCCAAGCTCTCGAATCTGACGAAGAAAGAGACCGAGACGATCGTCAACACGATCTTCGACAACATCACCGACGCGCTCGCGAAGGGTGACAAGGTCGAGCTTCGCGGCTTCGGCAGCTTCCGCATCCGCCACCGTAACTCCCGCAAGGGACGCAACCCGAAGACGGGTTCGGCCGTGGACGTGCCCCAGAAGCGGGTGCCCTTCTTCAAGGTAGGAAAGCGCCTCCGAGAGCTCGTCAACGCGTGAGCCCCCAGCCAGCCGCGTGAAGCGCCTCTGGGCGCCGTGGCGCATGGGCTATGTCGCCGGCTCCCGGCCGTCCGCGGCGTGTGTGCTCTGCGAGGCCCTGGCCGGTGCCGACGACAAGCAGAGCCTCGTCGTCGCGCGCCGCCCCCGCGCCTTCCTGATCCTCAACGCCTTTCCCTACGCGTCCGGGCACCTGCTGGCGGTGGTGAACCGCCACGTCGGCACGCTCGCCGAGACGACGGCGGAGGAGATCGCGGCGGCGATGGAGCTCGTCACGCTCGCGATCTCCCTCCTGACCGTCGAGTACCGGGCCCGGGGCTTCAACGTTGGCTGGAACGAGGGGCGCGTCGCCGGGGCCGGCATCGCCGACCACCTGCACGTGCACGTCGTCCCCCGCTGGGACGGCGACGCCAACTTCATGACGGTCGTGGGCGAGGTCCGCGTGCTGCCCGAGGCGCTCGCGGTCACCTGGGACCGGCTCCGAGGGCGCCTCGGTGACTGAGCGGCCGGCCGAGCCCACGCCGATGATGCGGCAGTACCACGAGCTCAAGCGGCGGTACCCGGACTACCTGCTCCTCTTCCGCCTCGGCGATTTCTACGAGACGTTCTTCGAGGACGCCGAGACCGCCGCGCGCCTGCTGCAGATCACGCTGACGGCGCGCCAGGGCGCGCCGATGGCCGGGATCCCGCATCACGCCGCCGACGGCTACATCGCGCGGCTCGTCCGCGCGGGCCGCAAGCTCGCCGTCTGCGAGCAGCTCGAGGCGCCGGGCCCGGCGAAGAAGCTGCTCCGGCGCGGCGTCGTCCGCGTGATCACACCGGGCACGATCACCGACACGGCCTACCTTGCGGGCGCGGCGAACAACTTTCTCCTGGCGGTGGCCAAGAACCGCGACGCCACGGGCGTGGCGCTCGTGGACGTCTCCACGGGCGAGTTCTGGGCGGGGGAGGACCGCGGCGGCGCCGACGCGGTGCTGGCGGCGGCGCTCCTGCGGCGGCCCGCGGAGATCCTCGTGCCCGAGCCGCTGCGCGAGGCGCGGCCCCTCCTCGGGCGGCTCGAGGCCGTCGGTGCGACGCTCACGTTCTGCGACCCGGCGAGCTTTTCGGCGGGGCGCGCCGCGGCGTCGCTCACCGCGCATTTCCAGGTTCCCTCGCTCGACGCCTTCGGCGTGGGCGACCTGACGGCCGGCCTCGGGGCGGCGGCGGGCGCGCTCGGCTACCTCCGCGCGACCCAGGGTGACGCGCTCGGGCACCTCACGCGCCTGACACGCCTCGAGGCCGCCGACGCCCTGATCCTCGACGAGACCGCCGTCGAGACGCTCGAGCTGGTCGAGGCCGCCGGCGGCGGGCCGCGGAGCTCGCTCTTCGGCGTGCTCGACGAGACGGTGACGCCGATGGGCGCGCGCCTCCTGCGCCAGTGGCTCCTGCGGCCCCTGGTGGATCCGGCGGCGATCGCCGCGCGGCAGGATGCCGTGGGGGCGCTCGTCGCGGCGCCCGCCGCACGCTCCCGCCTGCGCACCGCCCTGAAGCCGATCGGCGACCTCGAGCGCCTCACGAGCCGGGCGGCGCTCGGCGTGGCCCACGCCCGCGACCTCGTCGGGTTGCGCGCGTGCCTCGGGCCGCTCGACGACGTCCGTGCGGCGGGCGCCGCGTTCGACGCGCCGCTGCTGGCCGGGGCGGGGGCGGAGCTGGGGGATCTCGGCGACCTCCGGGTCCTGCTGGCCGAGGCGCTCGCCGACGAGCCGCCGCCGACGCTCCACGACGGGGGGCTGATCCGCGAGACCTGGCACACGGGCCTGGCCGCGATCGCCCGCGACGCGCGCGAGGCCCGGGCCTGGATCGCGGGGCTCGAGGAGCGCGAGCGCGCCCGCACGGGCATCCCGAGCCTGCGCGTGCGCTTCAACCGGGTCTTCGGCTACGGCATCGAGGTCACCCACGCCCACGCCGCGCGCGTGCCCGCCGAGTACGTGCGCCGCCAGACACTCGCCGGCGCCGAGCGCTACGTGACGGCCGAGCTGAAGGAGTACGAGGCCAAGGTGCTCGGCGCCGACGAGCGGAAGCGGCGGCTCGAGTACGAGCTGTTCGAGGACGTGCGCCGGCGGGTGGCCCGGCGCGCGGGCGAGCTGCTCGCCACCGCCCGCGCGCTCGCGCGCCTGGACACGCTGGCGGCGCTCGCCGAGGTCGCCCACGCGCGGGGCCACGTGCGCCCCGTGGTGGACCGGAGCGACGCGCTCACGATCGTCGAGGGCCGCCACCCGGTCCTCGAGGCCCGCGCGGGGACGCCGGTCGTGCCGAACGACCTGGCGCTCGACGGGGACGCGCGCATCGTGATCCTGACCGGCCCCAACATGGCCGGCAAGTCGGTGTATCTCCGGCAGACCGGCCACCTCGTGATCCTCGCCCAGATGGGCGCCTTCGTGCCGGCGCGCGAGGCGCGGCTCGGGGTGGTGGACCGCGTGTTCACGCGGGTCGGCGCCCAGGACAACCTCGCCCGGGGCCAGAGCACCTTCCTGGTCGAGATGATCGAGACCGCGACCATCCTGAACAACGTCACGCCGCGGAGCCTCGTGCTGCTCGACGAGGTCGGGCGCGGCACGTCCACCTTCGACGGCCTCGCCATCGCCTGGGCCGTCGTCGAGGCGCTCCACGACGCCGCGCCCGGCGCGAAGGTCCTGTTCGCGACGCACTTCCACGAGCTGACGCAGCTGGCGGGCCGGCTCGAGGGCGTAAACAACTTCCACGTGGCGGTGCGCGAGTGGAACGACGAGATCGTCTTCCTCCACAAGGTCCAGCCGGGCGGCACCGACCGGAGCTACGGCGTCCAGGTCGCGCGCCTGGCGGGCCTGCCGCCCGCCGTCATCGCGCGGGCCAAGGCGCTCCTGGCCGAGCTGGAGGAGGCCGGCCAGGGCCGGGCCGACGCGCGGGACGCCGAGCAGCTCGGCCTGTTCACGCCGCCGGGGCCGCCCGACCCGATCCTGGTCGAGCTGGCGGCCCTGGACCTCGCGCACGTCACGCCGATCGAGGCCCTGAACCTCCTCGTCAAGTGGCAGCAGCGGACCGGCTCCTGACGCCCGTGCCGGGGATCCGGCGGCTGCCGGACCACCTCGTCAACAAGATCGCCGCGGGCGAGGTCGTGGAGCGCCCCGCCTCGGCGGTGAAGGAACTGGTCGAGAACGCTCTCGACGCCGGCGCCGGGAGCGTGAGCGTGGACCTCCACGACGGCGGCGCGGCGCTCATCCGGGTGGCGGACGACGGCCTCGGGATCGCGGCGGCGGAGCTGCCGCTCGCGCTCGAGCGCCACGCGACCTCCAAGCTCGGGCGCGACGAGGACCTCGCCGCGATCACCACGCTCGGGTTCCGTGGCGAGGCCCTGGCGGCGATCTGCGCGGTCGCGCGCTTCGTGGTCACGAGCCGCGCGCGAGGCGCCCCCGACGGCGCGCGCCTGGCCGGCGAGGGGGGCGCGGTGGCCCAGCGCCTCGACGCGGTCCCGGCCGACCCCGGGACGGCCATCGAGGTGCGCGACCTCTTCTTCAACACGCCGGCGCGGCTGAAGTTCCTCAAGTCGCCCCCGGCGGAGCTCGCCGCGAGCCTGCGGGCCCTCACCCAGCTCGCGCTCGCGCATCCCGGGGTGCAGGTCCGCGTGTCCAACAACGGCCGGGCGGTCCTCACGGCGCCCCGCGCGGCGAGCCTGCGCGAGCGGGCGGGCGCGGTGTGGGGCTGGGAGATCGCCGGGCGCCTCCTCGACGTCGCGCGGGACGAGCACGGCGTGACGATCGCGGGGCTCGCGAGCCCGCCCGACCTGACGCGCGGCAACCGCGACGACGTCGTCGTCGTGGTGAACGGCCGGCCCGTGCGCGACCCCGGGCTCCTGCAGGCGACGCTCGACGCCTATCGCCCCCTCCTGGCGCGCGACCGCTTTCCGCTCGCCGTCCTCGCCGTCGGCGTGGCGGCGGCCGACGTGGACGTCAACGTCCACCCGACCAAGGCCTGGGTGCGCTTCCGGCACCCGCGTCTGATCTACGAGCTGGTGGCCACGGCGCTCCGGGAGGCGCTCCGCCGGCCGGCCGTGGTGCCCGACCTCGCCGCGGGCCGCGAGTGGCCCGCGGGCGCGGGGGAGGCCGCCCCGGGCGGCGTGGCCGAGCAGGCCGCGCTCTTCGGCGCGGCGACGGCGGCGCCGGCACGGCCGCGCTTCGGCCGCGTGCTCGGGCAGGTGCAGGACACGTTCGTGGTGTCGGCGTCCGATGACGAGGTCTTCTTCCTGGACCAGCACGTGGCCCACGAGCGCGTCATCTTCGAGCGCGTGCGGCGCGACCTCGCCGCGGGCGCGCCGCCCTCGCAGACGCTCCTGTTCGCCGAGCCCCTCGCGCTGTCGCCCGCGGCGCGGGCCCGGCTCGAGCGCTGGCGCGGGCCGCTCGAGGGCCTCGGCTTCGCGTTCGAGGGCTTCGGGGGCGACGCCGTCGTCGTGCGCGCGGTGCCCGCGCTTCTGAAGGGCGACGAGCCGCGGCGGCTCATCGAGGCCGCGCTCGACGAGCTGGCGGCGCCGAAGGCCGGCGAGCCGGCGATCGAGCGGGCCCTGGCGTTCGTCGCCTGCCGCGCCGCGGTCAAGGCCAACACGCCGCTCCAGCGCGAGGAGATGGAGCGCCTGGTGGCGGAGCTCTCGGCGGCCGAGACGCCGTACTTCTGTCCCCACGGGCGGCCGATCGTGAGCCGGATCTCGCTCGGCGACGTCCGCCGCGAGCTCAAGCGAAACTGGTGAGATGATGGCTTTGCGAGGTGAGGCCGTTCCACGGCCGAGCCGAGCGGTGAAATGGCTCGAAGATGACATGACCGAAGACACGACGCCGAAGCTGGTCGTGATCGCGGGTCCCACCGGGGTCGGGAAGACCGCCGCCGCCGTCGCGCTCGGGCGGCGGCGGCCGATCGAGGTGATCAGTGCCGACTCGCGCCAGGTCTATCGCGGCCTGGACGCCGCGACGGGCAAGCCCACGGCCGACGAGCGCCGGGCGGTGCCCCACCACCTCGTGGACGTCGCGGATCCCGACGAGCGGTACCACGCCGCCCGGTTCCGCGCCGAGGCCGCCGCGCTCGTCCCGGCCATCCTGGCCCGCGGCCGGCTCCCGGTCGTCGTCGGCGGCACCGGCCTCTACATCCGGGCGCTGCTCCGCGGCCTCGATCCGGCGCCGCCCGCCGATCCGGCCTTCCGGCGCGAGCTGGCGGCGCTCGCCGCGCGCGAGGGGCGGCCGGCGCTCCACGCGCGTCTCGCGGCCCTGGCGCCGGCGACCGCCGCGCGCCTGCATCCCAACGACCACGTGCGCGTGACGCGGGCGCTCGAGACGGTGCGCGCGGGCGGCGTGGCGGTCGCCGGGCAGACGGGGTGGACGACGGCCGCGCCCGCGTACGCCGTCGCCTTCTTCGGCCTGACGCTCGACCGCGCGGCGCTCGCGCGGCGCCTCGGGGCGCGCGCCGAGGCGTTCGTGGCCGCGGGCCTCGCCGGCGAGGTCGAGCGGCTGCTGGCGCGCGGCTACGATCCCACACTGCCGTCGCTGGCCACGTTCGGCTACCGCGAGTTCGTCGCCGTCGCGCGGGGCCGGCTCACCGCGGGCGAGGCGCTCGCGATCATGCGGCGGGACACCGTCCGCTACGCCAAGCGCCAGTGGACGTGGTTCCAGCGGGAGCCGGGCGTGGAGTGGATCGACGTGGCCGCGGCCGCGGGGCCGGACGGCGTGGCCGGGATGATCGAGGCGCGGCTCGTCGCGCGCGGCATGGTGGCGTGACGCGCGCCGGCGCGGACCCGAACGGCCGGCCGGCGCGCGAGCGCGCGGTGATCGGCGCGGTGCGCCTGCCGCGCCAGGGCCGGGCGGCGGTGGAGGAGTCGCTCGACGAGCTCGCCGGCCTCGTCGAGGCGGCGGGCGGCGTCGCCGTCCGGCGGGTGGTGCAGGAGCTCCGCGCACCGACGCCGGCCTTTCACTTCGGCCGCGGCAAGGTGGACGAGATCGGCCGCGCCGCGAAGGAGGCGGCCGCGCGGCTCCTCGTGTGCGACGACCCCCTGACGCCGATCCAGGAGCGGAACCTCTCCCAGGCGCTCGGGATCAAGGTCATCGACCGGACGGCGCTGATCCTCGACATCTTCGCCCAGCGGGCGCGCTCGAGCGAGGGCAAGCTCCAGGTGGAGCTCGCCCAGCTGACGTACCTGCTGCCGCGGCTGGTCGGGCAGTGGACCCACCTCGAGCGCCTGGGCGGCGGCATCGGCACGCGGGGCCCGGGCGAGACGCAGCTGGAGTCGGACCGGCGCGTCATCCGGCGGCGCGTCATGAAGATCCGGCGCGCGCTCGAGGCCGTCCAGGTGCACCGGGGCCTGCAGCGCGAGGGCCGGCGGCGCACGGGGCTGCCGGTGGTGGCGCTCATCGGCTACACGAACGCGGGCAAGACGACGCTGCTCAACCGCCTCACGGGCGCCCGGCTCGGCGCCGCGGACCGCCTGTTCGTGACGCTCGATCCCGCGGCACGGCTCGTCACCCGGGGCGGCCACGCGTTCATCCTGACGGACACCGTCGGCTTCATCCGGAAGCTCCCGCACGAGCTCGTCGCCGCGTTCCGCGCCACGCTCGAGGCGCTCAAGGACGCCGACCTGCTGCTGCACGTGGTGGACGCGAGCCACCCCGCGCTCGAGGCGCACCTGGCCGCCGTCGAGGGCCTGCTCGTGGAGCTCGGGGCCGGCGACCGGCCGGCCGTGCTCGCGCTGAACAAGATGGACCGGCTCGACGGCGAGCGGCCGCCGCGGCCGGCCGCCCGGGTCGGCGTCCCGATCTCCGCCGCGACGGGCGCAGGGCTCGACGCCCTGCTGGAGGCGATCGCGGCGGCGCTGCCGCCCGTGCGTCCCGTCACGCTGCGCGTGCCCCACGCCGACGGCGCGGCGCTGGCGCTCTGCTACGCCCAGGGCAGCGTGCTCGCGCGCGCCGACGAGCCCGACGCGGTCCGCCTCGAGGTCGAGCTGCCGCCGGCGGTGCTGGCGGCGCTCGCGCCCTACGTCGTGCCGGCGCTCCCGGCGCCGGCCGCGATGCTAGACTGAGACGTTCGGCTATGGGACTCGCCAACTGGCTGACGGTTCTCCGGATCCTGCTGGTGCCGGTCTTCGTGTCGCTGCTCGTCTACCGGAAGCCGGGGGCGGCGCTGCTCGTCTTCGCGGCGGCGGCGCTCACCGACCTCCTGGACGGCTGGGTGGCGCGGCGCCGGGGCCCGAGCCGTCTGGGCGCGTTCCTCGATCCGATGGCGGACAAGCTCCTGCTGACGGCGTCGTTCGTGACGCTCACGTATCTCAAGGCGCTGCCGTTCTGGATCGCCGCCGTCGTGATCAGCCGCGACGTGATCCTCGTCGTCGGGGCGCTCCTGATCTCGATGCTGGGCGGGCGCCTGCACCCGCGCCCGACCTGGGCCGGCAAGCTGGCGACGTTCTTCCAGGTCCTGACCGTGCTCACCGGGCTGCTCGCCCGCTACTTCCAGCTGCCGGCGCCGCGGTCGATCGTGTGGCTGGCGGCGGCGTTCACCGTCTTCTCCGGGCTCCAGTACATCGTGCAGGGCATGCGCTTCCTGAACGCCGTGCACGCCGAGGAGCCCGAGGAGTCGCGTGAAGACGCCTTCCTGCGCTAGCGGGAGCGGCGAGCCGGCGCCGGGCGTGGTCGTGGCCGTGGTGCGGCCGCGCTCGCCCGCGGCGCGCGCCGGCCTCCGGCCCGGTGACCGGATCCTCGCGATCAACGGCTCTCCGCTCCGCGACGCCATCGATTTTCAGTTCCACGCCGCCGACTCGCGGCTGACGCTGACGGTGGACCGCGGGGGTGCGACGGGGGCGCTTCTGCTCGGGCGGGGGGCCGGAGACCTCGGGGTCGAGCTGGAGGCGCCGCGCCCGGGCGAGATCGCCACCTGCGCCAACAAGTGCGTGTTCTGCTTCATCCACCAGCTGCCGAAGGGGCTGCGCCGGAGTCTCTACGTGAAGGACGACGACTTCCGGCTCTCGTTCCTGCACGGCAACTACATCACCCTCTCCGACCTCGACGAGGCGGCCCTCACCCGGATCGTCGAGCAGCGGCTCTCGCCGCTCTACGTCTCCGTGCACGCGACCGATCCGGCGCTCCGCTGGGAGCTGCTCGGCCGGCCGCGGCACTCGGCCGAGATCCTGCCGCGGCTCGAGCGGCTGGCGAAGGCCGGCATCCGGCTGCACGCCCAGGTCGTGCTCTGCCCGGGCTGGAACGACGGCGCCCATCTCGAGCGCACGGTGTTCGAGCTGGCGCCGCTCCACCCGCAGGTCGCCACGACCGCGGTGGTGCCGGTCGGGCTGACGCGGCATCGCGAGCGGCTGCCGGCGCTCCGTGGTCTCTCGGCCGCCGAGGCGCGGCGGCTGGTGACCACGGTGGAGGGCTGGCAACGGCGGCTCCGGCGCGCGCTCGGGACGCGGTTCGTGTTCCTCGCCGACGAGATCTACCTGGGCGCCGGCCGGCCGCTGCCGCCGGCGCGGGCGTACGAGGGGTTTCCGGTCGCGGAGGACGGCGTGGGGCTCGTGCGGCGCTTCGAGGACGGCTTCCGCCGCGGGGCGGCGCGCCGGCGCCGGGCGGACCGCGCGCGCGCGGTCACGGTGGCCACCGGGGCGATGTTCGCGCCGCGGCTCGCGGCGCTCCTGGCGGCGGCCGGTCTGGCCGCGCGCGTCCGCGTCGCCGCGGTGCCCAACGAGCTCTTCGGCCGCGGCATCGGCGTGGCGGGCCTCCTCACGGGCGGCGACATCCAGCGCCACCTGGCGACGCGCGCGGACCTCGGCGAGGCGGTCCTCGTGCCCGCCGTCGCCCTCCGCGACGTGGACGGCGTGTTCCTCGACGACCGGACGCCCGCCGACCTCGCCCGCGACCTCGGCGTGCGGGTCGAGGTCGTCGCGCCCGAGCCGGCGGCCCTGCTGCGGGCACTCCACGGCGCCTGACGGCGCGCCGGCCATGGCCCGCGACGCCCGGGCGCCCGTCATCGCGATCGTCGGCCGGCCGAACGTCGGCAAGTCCACGCTGTTCAACCGCCTGGTGGGCCGCCGCCGGGCGCTCGTGCGCGACGTGCCGGGCGTCACGCGCGACCGCCTCTACGGCCAGGTGACGTTCGAGCGGTGGCAGGCCACCGTGATCGACACGGGCGGGTTCGATCCCTCCTCGGAGGAGCCGCTCGTCGAGGCCGTCCGGCGCCAGGTGCTCGTCGCGGTGGAGGAGGCGGACGTCGTGGTGTTCGTCGTGGACGCGCGCGAGGGCGCCACGGCGCTCGACCACGAGATCGCGTCGATTCTCCGGCGCACCGGCCGCCCGGTGGTGCTGGCGGCGAACAAGGTGGACGGCCCGGCGGCGGCCGGGAGCCTGGCCGAGCTCTACGCGCTCGGCGTCGGCGATCCCGTGCCCGTCTCCGCCGAGCACGGCCGTGGCGTGGCCGAGCTGCTCGAGGGACTGCGCGAGCTGGCGCCGGCGGGCGCGGCCGCGACGCCGCCCGGGGGCTCGCCGGTCAACGTCGCCGTCATCGGCCGGCCGAACGTCGGCAAGTCCTCGCTCGTCAACGCGATGGTGGGCGCCGAGCGCGTGCTCGTCCACGAGGCGCCGGGGACGACGCGCGACGCGGTGGACACCACGCTGGTCTACGAGGGCCGGACCTACGTGCTCGTGGACACCGCCGGGATCCGCCGCAAGGGACGCGTGCACGAGGTCCTCGAGAAGCTCGCGGTGGTGATGGCGCTCCGGAGCCTCGAGCGGTGCCAGGTGGCGCTCGTGGTGCTCGACGCCTCCGAGGGCGTCGCCGCGCAGGACGCCCACCTCGCGGGCTACGCCGACGAGGCCGGCCGCGCGAGCGTGATCGTGGTCAACAAGTGGGACCTCGTGCCGCGCGGCCTGGTGCGCCGCGCGGAGGTGGTGGAGCAGATCCGCGACCGGCTGCCGTTCCTCGACTACGCGCCGGTGTGCTTCACGTCGGCCGTCCGCGGCGAGGGGGTGGCCGAGCTGTTCCAGACGATCGACCGGGTGGCCGCCGAGGCCCGGCGGCGGCTGCCGGCCGCCGCCGTCACCGAGGCGGTCCGCGCCGCGATCGCGCGCCGTCCGATCTCGCTCAGCGGGGCGCCGCTCACGCTCCAGTCGGCCTCGCAGGTGAGCGTGGGTCCCCCGACCTTCGCGCTCCGGGTCAACCGGCCCGTCGGCATCCACTTCTCGTACGAGCGCTACCTCGTGAAGGCCCTCCGCCACACCTTCGGCCTCGCCGGCTCGCCGATCCGGCTGTCGTTCCGGAAGGGGACCACGCCGCGCGCGCGCGCCCGCGGGGTGCGCCGGTGAGCCGCGGGCGGCCGCGACGCCAGGGCGGGGCCCTGGTCGCCGTCGCGGCGCTGCTGCTCGTGGCGGGGGCGGCGGTCGTGCTCTCGAACCCGCGCCACCGGGCCTTCTACCTGGGCTTCGCCGCTCCCGATCCGCCGGCGCCGGGCGCGGGCGCCGCGGAGCGCCCCGGCCGCGCGCTGCCGCGGGCGCCGTTCCGGCTGCCGGGAGGCTTCTCCGACCCGGCGTCGGCGCCGGAGATCTCCCCCGTGGCCGCGGTGGCGCCCGGCCGCCACGTGCCACGGCCCGACGCCGGCGGGCGCATCGTGGTGCCGGTCACCGACCGCGCGCCGTTCCGCCTCCCGGCCGAGGGCGTGCCCGCCGGCTGGGCGCTCCGTGAGTTCGCGGGCCGTGCGACGGTCGAGCTGGTCCGCGCCGACGCGGGGTTCGCACTGCGGCTCCGGAGCGTGCACACGTCGTTCGCACTCCACCGCGACGTGATCGTGGACCTCCGGGAGTTCCCGTTCCTCGGCTGGACCTGGAAGGTCCGGCACCTGCCCGGCGCCGGCGACGTGCGCCAGCGGGCGACCGACGACCAGGCGGCGCAGGTCTACGTGATCTTTCCGCGCTGGCCGTCGCCGCTCACGGCGAGCGACGTCATCGGGTACGTCTGGGACAGCCGCGCGCCTGTCGGCACGCGCGTCGTGAGCCCCACGGCGGGCAACGTGCGGATTGTCGTCGTGGACTCGGGCGGCGCGGGCCTGGACGTCTGGCGGCGCCACGAGCGCAACGTCGCCGAGGACTACGCGGCCCTCTTCGGGCGCCGGCCGCCGCGCGTGGGGCAGGTGGCGGTCATGATCGACACCAACGACACACGGGGCGACGCCGAGGCCTGGTTCGGCGACCTCGTGTTCTCACGGGCACCGGTGGAACACACGGAAATCCCAACGTCTATGCTAAGATGACGCGCATGGCCGACGACGATCGTCAGAGCGACGAGCCGGACACGGACGAGTACGACGGCGACGAGGCGCGGTCGATCTTCTCGGCGATCTGGTTCCGGGTCGTCCTGGTCGTCATCGTCCTCGGCGTCGCCGCCGCCGTCGCCGTCCCGTACGTTCTCGAATGGGTGAACCCGCCGGCGCCGAAGCCGACGACGGCGGCCAAGGTGGTCGTGCCGGCCGCCAAGGCTCCGGCGGCGCCTGCGGCGGTGGCGCCCGTGGCCCCGCCGCCGCCGGCGCGCGTCACCGCCCAGCCCGCCCCGGCGCCGGCGCCCACCCCGCCGGTGATGCCCGCGCCTGCGCCGTCCGCACGGAAGGCGCCGCCCGCCACCGCCGCGCCGGCGCCCCCCGCCGACACGAGCGCGGTCGTGCCGAAGAGCGCGGAGCCGGCGAAGGCCCCCGCGGCGGTGCCGCGCCGCGCCGCGAAGGCCGCGGCGACGGTGAAGGTCGCGCCGGCGCGCACCGCGGCCGGCAGCGGTGCCTGGTTCGTGCAGGTGGGGGCCTTCAAGGATCCGGCGGCGGCGGCGCGCCTGGCGACGACGCTGCGTGAGCGGAAGTTCAAGGTGGAGGAGGCGGCGACGGAAGGCGCGGCGCCCGCGCGCGCGCCGGCGGGCGTGGGCGCCGGGAGCCCCGGCGACCGCTACGACGTCTTCGTCTCGGGCGGCGCGCCGGCCGAGGTCACCGCGCGGCTCACCGCCAAGGGGCTCGCGGCCGAGGCGTCGGGCGCCGGCGTCGTGGTGAAGCCGAGCCTCCCGCTGCGCGACGCGGTCGCGCTCTCGAAGGACCTCGCCGCCGAGGGCTTCAAGGTGCAGGTGCGCCGCGCCGGCGGCGCCGCCCCGGCGGCCGCCGCCAAGGCGCCGGCGCCCCGGGCGCCGGCGGCAGCGGTGGCCACGGCGGCGGGCGACGACGGCCTCACCCGCGTGCGCGTGGGGCCGTATCCGACCCGGGCGGCGGCGACGGCGGCGCAGCGCGACCTCGAGGCGCTCGGCTACAAGGCGTTCATCGCGCGGGGCGGGTCGTGAGAGGGGGGGAATCCTCACCGTGACCAAGAACGACCTGGTCAACGCGGTGGCGGCGCACGGGCTGTCCAAGCGCCAGTCGGCGTCCGTCGTGGAATCGGTCTTCGACATCATCTTCCGGTGCTTCGAGCGGAGCGAGGACGTCAAGATCGTCGGCTTCGGCCACTTCCGCATCCGGCGCAAGGCCTCGCGGCGCGGCCGCAATCCCCAGACGGGCGACTCGATCGAGATCACCGCCCGCAAGGTGCTCACCTTCAAACCGAGCAAGGGGCTCAAGCAACGGATCAACACGCGCTAGATCCCGCGACGACGGACGTTGCCGAGAAGCTCTACTACCGGATCGGCGAGGTCGAGGCGGTCACGGCGATCCCGGCGTACGTGCTGCGGTACTGGGAGTCCGAGTTCAAGCTGCTGCGCCCGAAGAAGAACCCGGCCGGCCAGCGGCTCTACCGGCGGCGCGACCTCGAGCTGGTGCAGCGGATCAAGGCGCTCCTGTACGAGGAGCGGCTCACGCTCGAGGGCGCCAAGAGGCGGCTCCAGGCGGACGCGCGCAAGCCGGCCGAGCAGCTCGAGCTCGGCATGAAGGAGGCGGCGTACGCGGAGGCGCTCCGGCGCGTCCGCGACCGGCTCCAGGCGCTCCGGGCGCGCCTGAGTTCTTGAAGCGCCGGCGCATTTCTGCGAGAATCAACGGTCGACGGTCGGGGCGTGGCGCAGCCCGGTAGCGCACATGACTGGGGGTCATGGGGTCGCAGGTTCAAATCCTGTCGCCCCGACCATTTTTCTCTCCGATGCCGCTTCTGCTGCTCACCAACGATGACGGGGTCCACGCGTCCGGCCTCCAGGCGCTCGCGGACGCGCTGCGCGAGCTCGGCGACGTCTGGGTGCTCGCACCCGAGCGCGAGCAGAGCGCCTGCGGCCACGCGCTGACCCTGCACCGGCCGCTCCGCGTCGCCGAGGTGGGCGAGCGCCGGTTCGCGGTGAACGGCACGCCCTCGGACTGCGTGAACCTCGGCGTCCTGGGCTTCCTGCCCGAGCGGCCGGTCCTCGTGATGGCGGGCGTGAACCACGGCGCGAACCTCGGCGACGACGTGACGTACTCGGGCACGGTCTCGGCCGCGATGGAGGGCACCCTGCTCGGGGTCCCGTCCGTCGCCGTGTCGCTCGCCGACGGCGGCGACTTCGCCGCGGCGAGCCGCGTCGCGCGCCTCGTCGCGATGCGCGCGCTGGTCGCCGGGCTGCCGAAGCAGACCCTCCTCAACGTGAACGTCCCGGCCGGGACGGCGCGCGGCGTGCGCGTCACGCGCCTCGGCCACCGGGTCTACAGCGAGAAGATCGTCGAGCAGACCGACCCGCGCGGGCGCGCGCACTACTGGATCGGCGCGGGCGACCCGCAGTGGGAGGACGTCGAGGGGACCGACATGGGGGCCGTGCACGAGGGCTACGTGTCGGTCACGCCGCTGCACCTCGACCTCACGAACCACCGGGCGCTCGCCCGGCTCGCGGAGTGGCAGCACGGCCTCTCCGCCCAGCTCCGCGGCGCCCCCCGGCCGCGCCCCCGGAGGCCCTAGGTGGAGCGCGCGCGCGACCCCTACGAGCTCACCCGGGCGCGCATGGTCGAGGAGCAGCTCGCGAGGCGCGCGATCGCCGACGAGCGCGTGCTGGCGGCGATGCGGAAGGTGCCGCGCCACCTGTTCGTGGAGGAGGCCCTGCGCGACCGCGCCTACGGCGACCATCCGCTCCCGATCGGCGAGGAGCAGACGATCTCGCAGCCCTACATCGTCGCGCTCATGACCGCGCTGCTCGAGCTGGCCGGGACGGCGAAGGTGCTCGAGATCGGCACGGGCTCCGGCTACCAGACGGCCGTGCTGGCCGAGCTCGCCCGCCGGGTGTGCTCGATCGAGCGGCTGCCGCGCCTGGCCGAGCGGGCCCGCGCGCTGCTGGAGGGCCTCGGCTACGACAACGTGTGGATCCGCGTCGGCGGCGGCACACTGGGCTGGCCCGACGAGGCGCCGTTCGACAGGATACTCGTCACGGCCGGCGGGCCGGCGGTGCCGCCGCCCCTGTTTCAGCAGCTCGCCGAGGGGGGGCGGATGGTGCTGCCGCTGGGCGACGAGGCGAACCAGACGCTGACCGTGGTCGACAAGGTCGGCGGCGAGATGAGGACGCGGACGCACGGCGAGTGCAAGTTCGTGAAGCTCGTCGGCAAGTACGCCTGGGACGCATGACGTGTACAATGGGACGGTCCTGGCGGGGCGTAGCGCAGCCTGGTAGCGCGCACGGTTCGGGACCGTGAAGTCGGAGGTTCAAATCCTCTCGCCCCGACCACCTCTTCCGCCGCCCGCCGGCCGGGCCCGCCCGGCCGGCGGGGGGCCGCCCCGTCGCCCCGTCCGCGACCCGTGAACGAGCCCAGAACGGCCGCCGAGATCGTCGTGGAGGGGCGCGTGCAGGGCGTCGGCTTCCGCGACTACGTCCAGCGCCGCGCGGCCGCGCTCGGCCTCGCCGGCTTCGTCATGAACCTCAAGGACGGCCGCGTGCGGGCGCGCGCGGAGGGGCCGCGCGCCCTCATCGAGGAGCTGGTGCGGGAGCTCGAGAAGGGCCCGCCGCTCTCGCGCGTCGCGCAGGTGAGCGTGCGCTGGCTGCCGCCGACGGGCCGCTACGCGTCGTTCGGCGTTCGGTACGCCGAGTTCGAGCCGTGAGGGGTCGCGCGGGCCGCCACGCCCGCCGGATGGGGCTCGCCGCCCTCGGCCTGGCGCTGCTGGTGAGCCCCGCGCTCGCCCAGAAGAAGGAGCCGGCGAAGCCGGCCGCGCCCACCCGCGAGCCCGGATCCGCGCGCACGCACGAGGTGCGAGCCGGCGACACGCTCGGCGCGATCGCGCGCCGGTACGGCGTCACGGTGGCGGCGCTGGTCGCCGCCAATCGCCTCGCCGGCGACCGGGTCGTCCTGCGGCTCGGCCAGCGGCTCGTGGTCCCGCCGCCGTCCGCGGCGGGGAGCGCGCCGGCGAAGCCGGTCCGGGCCGCGGCGCGTGCCCCGGGGGCGCCCGCCGCCCCCCGTGCGCCCGCGAACCTCGCGCTCGCCGTCCCCGACTTTCCCGACGCGGCGCCGCCGTTCGCGTGGCCGGCCGAGGGCCCGGTGACCTCGGCGTTCGGCCGGCGGAAGAGCGGCTGGCACCGCGGCATCGACATCAAGGCCGAGCCCGGCACGCCGGTGCAGGCGGCGGCGGGGGGCGTCGTCGTCGCCAGCGGCGTCGAGGCGCGGTACGGCCGCGTCGTGAAGGTCGAGCACGACGGGGGCTTCGTGAGCGTGTACGCCCACAACGAGGGGAACCGCGTGGAGGTGGGGGACCGCGTCGGCGCCGGCGAGACGATCGCCACCGTCGGGCGCACCGGGCGCGCGACGACGCACCACCTGCACTTCGAGATCCGCCGCGACGGCGTCGCCTGGAACCCGCTCTACCTGCTGCCGCTCCCGCCCCGGATCGCCCAGGTGGACGAGACCGAGGAGAACCCGCCCGACGATGAGTGACGCGGCCGAGGAGGCGATCCCCGACGAGCCGCTCGACGCGCTCGCCGACGCGGTGGACCAGGACGTCCGCGCGGAGACCCGGGAGACGAGCCGCGCCAACCTGCGCGTCTACCTCGGCGAGATCGCGCGGATCGCGCTGCTCTCGCGAGAAGCCGAGCAGGCCCTGGCGCGGCGGGTGCGGGCCGGGGACGCCGAGGCCCAGGCGCGGCTCACCGAGGCGAATCTACGGCTGGTCGTGCAGGTCGCGCGGCGTTACCTGAACCGGGGCCTGCCGCTGCCGGACCTGATCGAGGAGGGCAACGTGGGGCTCCTGCGCGCGGTCGAGAAGTTCGACCCCGAGCGCGGCACGCGCTTCTCGACGTACGCGACGTGGTGGATCCGGCAGGCCATCGTGCGGGCGCTCGCGAACCAGGCGCGGATGATCCGTCTGCCGGTGCACGTGGAGCTCCTCCTGGGCCGCTACGCCAGGGAGCGGCAGCGGCTCACCCAGGCGCTCGGCCGCGCGCCGACGGCCACCGAGCTGGCGGCGGCGCTCGGCACGAGCGTGGAGCAGCTGGAGGAGCTCGAGGAGATCCGGCGGCGGCCGGTATCGCTCGACAGCCCGGTCGGGGCGGGGCAGGGACGGGTCGCCGATCTCGTGCGTGACCCATCGCCCGATCCGGCGGCGCAGCTCGGCGCGCTCCTGCGCGAGCGGGCCGGCCTCGTCTCGGTGCTCGACGACTTGGCCGCCAACGAGCGCACGGTGCTGCGGCGCCGCTTCGGGCTCGAGGGTGAGCCGGCCGAGACGCTCGAGGCGATCGGCCGGCGGCTCGGGCTCACGCGGGAGCGCGTGCGCCAGATCGAGGCCGCCGGCCTGCGCAAGCTCCGTGCGCTCCTGGCGGCGCGCGGCGTGGACGCGTCCGACCTGTCGTAGGCCGCCTCCGCGCAGCGCGAACGGCGGCGTGAAGAGCGCCCCCAGGTCCGCCATTTTGCAGTACGATGGCGTGTGGGCCCCGGTAGCTCAGGTGGACAGAGCAGCAGTTTCCTAAACTGCGTGCCGGGTGTTCGAGTCACCCCCGGGGCACCAACACTTCAGCGCGACGGCGGCGGGCGCCCGTGGACGCGGCTGGTATCCTCGGAGCGATGGGGAGAGGCCGCCGGCGATGCCCGGGGGCGGGCGACGAGCCCGCGATGATCTCGTCGACGACCATCTCGTCGGCTGCTTCCGCCACCGCGCCCGCCGGAGCCGCGCGTGAGGCGGCCGAGAAAGGCGCGATGGCGATGAGAGCGCTGACGGCGGCGGTGCTCGTGGCGCTGACGGCGGGCGGCGCGTGGGCGGGAGGCTCGAACTACGCGATCGCGCCCGGCCGCCGGCCCGCGCCCGCGGGGAAGATCTCCGAGTGGCCCGTGCCGACGCCGCAGTTCGCGCGCGATCCGGCGCCGGGGCCCGACGGCAACATCTACGTCGCGGTGATGTCGGGAAACAAGATCGCGCGCTTCGACACCCGGGCGAAGACGTTCACGGAGTGGGACCTGCCGCCGGGCGCGCGCCCGCACGGGCTGCTGGTGGACCGCGCCGGCCAGGTCTGGTACACGGGCAACGGCAACGGGACGATCGGCCGCCTCGACCCGCGGACCGGCCAGGTCACCGAGCACAAGGCGCCCTCGGGCGGCGACCCGCACACGCTCGTCATCGACGAGCGGGGCGTGATCTGGTTCACGGTGCAGGGGGCCGGGCGCATCGGCCGTCTCGACACCGGGACGGGCGCGATCACCGAGTACGCGACGCGCGGCAACCCCTACGGGCTCGCGCTCGACCGCCAGGGCCACGTCTGGTTCTGCCAGCTCTCCGGCAACCGGCTCGGCCGGCTCGACCCGCGGACCGGCGCGATCACCGAGCTGGCGCTCGAGCGCGGCGCGCGGCCGCGGCGGATCGCCGCGGCGCCCGACGGCTCGCTCTGGGTCACGTACTACGGCACCGGCAAGCTCGTGCGCGTGGACCCGGTCGCGCGGAAGGTCGTCAAGGAGTACCCGCTGCCGGCCGGCACCGCGGGCGGGCCCTACGCGGTGACGGTGGACGGCGCGGGCGTGGTGTGGGCCAACGAGATCCAGACCGACACCGTCGTGCGGCTCGACCCGACGACGGACGTGCTCCGCGTCTTCCGGCTGCCCTCGTCGAACGTCGGCATCCGCAAGATGATCGTGGACGCCGACGGCCGGCTCTGGTACATGGGCAGTCACAACGGCCGGCTCGGCGTGATCGAGTAGCCGGACCCGAGACGCGGACCGAGGGCAGGGCCGGGGCGCGGGAGGATTCGATGGCGGACATGCAGCGCGTCAAGATCGCGGCGGCGCACGACGTGGCCCCCGGCGAGGGCCGGGTCGTGGAGGCGGCGGGCCGGACGCTGGCGCTCTTCAACGTGGACGGCACGTTCTACGCGATCGACAACACGTGCTCGCACCGCGGCGGGCCGCTCGGCGAGGGCGACCTCGACGGCCGGATCGTGACCTGCCCGTGGCACGCCTGGCGCTGGGACGTGACGACCGGCGCCAACGCCAACAACCCCGCGGTCCGGGTGCCGTGCTTCCCGGTGACGGTCGAGAACGGCGCGGTGTTCGTGACCCTTGGCTGACCGCGGGCGGGAACTTCGGCGGGCCGCCTCGCGTTACTTCCGCAGCAGGTCGAGATCCACACGGGAAGGGGGTGACTCCATGCACCGAATCGCTCTGACGCTGGCCCTGATCGCGGCGGCCACGCTGCCGGTCGCGGCACCGGCCCTGGCCTCCCAGTGCCCCAAGCTGATCAACCAGATCAACGGCGCCGCCGGCAACCGGCTCGACAACGCCGGCTATGCCGCGCGCGAGAAGGCCGCCGAGGCCGCGAAGCTCCACGCCGCCGGCAAACACGCCGACTCCGTGAAGGCCGCCCAGGAAGGTCTGAAGATGCTCGGGATGTAGCACCGCCGTACCCGCTTCCCGCCCGGAGAGTGGTTTGCTTGACACTCTCCGGGCAGCTTCTCTAGCATGACTCGTGTGGATGCCCTGCAGGCCGTCCTGTCCGTTCCGCCGGTGATGGCCGGCGCGGTGCTCGCGGCGGGGCTCGGTCTCCTCCTCGGCTGGCGAACGTATCAGCGGTGCCCGCATTGCGGGCGGCTCGCCCGTCGCGTGACTCAGGGGTGGCGCCGCTGCCGCTCCTGCGGCCGGCAGTACCGAAAAGGACTCAGGCTGCGATGAGAACGCTGCTCCGGTTCTTCGGCCTCGCCGACGCGGAGGCGCCGCCCGAGAGCGAGGCGCCCGTGCCCGACGCCGCGACGGTGATCGGCCCCGGCGTCACGCTCAAGGGCGAGCTCCAGGGTGAGGGCCCGCTCACCATGCTCGGCCGCTTCGAGGGCGACATCGTCCTGAACGGCGACATCCACGTCGGGCCCGACGCGCACGTGGACGCCAACGTCAGCGCGCGCAAGATCACGATCGCGGGCGTCGTGCGCGGCAACCTGTCGGCCGACACGCGTGTCGAGATCCTGTCGAGCGGCTCGCTCACCGGCACCGTCAAGAGCGGGAGCTTCGCCGCCGCCGACGGCGCGACGGTGAAGGGGGAGATCTGGGTCGAGCGCTCGACGCCGGCCGCCGCCCCCGGACGGACGCCGTGAGGCTCCCGCCGCTCCCACCGCTGCCGTCGCGGCGGACGCTGCTCGTCGTCGCCGTCGCCGTCGTGGCCGTGGCCCTCGCGGGCGCCGGGGCCTGGGCCTGGTGGGCGGCCGCCGCGCGCGAGGCGGATGCGGCCTACGCCGCGCTGGGCGTGCGGATCCGCGCCGCCGAGGCCCCCGACGCGGCCGCCGACGTCCGCGCCCTGGCCATCCGCGAGGTCGAGGCGGTGCTGGCGCGCCATCCGTCGGCGGCCGGCGCCGCGCTCGCCGCCTACCAGCTCGGCAACCTCCGCGCCGCCGCCGGCGAGCCCGCGGCGGCTCGCGGCGCCTACGAGATCGCGCGGGCCAAGGCCGGCTCGCGGACCCTCCGGGCCCTCGCGCAGGCGTCCATCGCGTACACCTGGGAGGCCGAGAAGAAGTACGACCAGGCCGCCAGCGCGCTCCAGCAGGCGCTGGGCGGCGCCGGGCCCAAGGATTTCCTCTACGAGCAGCTCCTGACGAGCCTCGGGCGGATCCAGGAGCTGAGCGGCCAGAAGGCCGAGGCGATCAGGACCTACCAGCGGGTGCTGGCCGAGGTGCCGCAGACGCGGCGCGGCGAGGAGATCCGGGCCCGCCTCCTGGCCCTCAGAAGCTGATTCCGATAAGAGGGATTATGTCAACTTAGCCCGGGATCTGGGCTTCCTCGGGCAGATCGGCCCAGCGAGGCTTCCA
Organism: Candidatus Rokuibacteriota bacterium; assembly: GCA_016179875.1. GTDB lineage: Bacteria > Methylomirabilota > Methylomirabilia > Rokubacteriales > CSP1-6 > GWA2-73-35. The sequence continues at coordinate 38,348 of JACPCH010000020.1, forward strand.
CTCGGGGACCGCGAGGCCGACTCTCGCGCAGAGGCCCTTCACTTCCAGGGCAAAGGCCTGCCGGACCGCGTCGTTGTCACGGAGCTTGAGGCGAAGCTGCCGATATAGCTGATTCTTCGGCGATCCAGGCCGGCCGAAGATGTTCATCGTCCGGATGTACCATTTGGCGAACGCGACCTGGGCTTCACCGCGGGTGGTGGGATCCAGGGCGAGCTTCTTCACCCAGTGCTCGCCGTGGCGGATATGGAAGGTCTCCTCCTTGAAGATCCCCTCGATCGCGCGCGCCCAGGGGCCGTAGGAGCAGGCGCGGACGTCCTCGAGCTGGTGGCCGGCGCCGCGGTCCATGCAGAAGTTGAAGAACACGAAATCGGCCCAGGTCTCGATCGGGTAGTAGAAGATGTTCACTCGCTTGTCGCTCGTGATCCGCGCGGTCCCGATGTCCGCGTCCGACGCGATCCGCATCGTGAAGGCCTCGTCGTGGCGCTTGACGTGCGCCTCCACGTCGACCCCCAGGTCCGCCAGCAGGCCGTACATCACCGCGGCGTGGCGCAGCTCGTCCTTCACGATCTGGGCGACGACGTGCTTCTCCTCGACGCCGGGCGCCTTCATGATCCACGGCACGTAGCCGTAGCCGCCGGCCAGCTCGGAATCGGCCTGCATGGTCATGAGGTGGACGAGGTTCTCGCGGTACGTCGGCGTCATCTCGTCGGGCGACTCGAGCCACACGCCGCGCTCGATCTTTGCCGCCATCTCCCGGGCCAGGTCGCTCATGTGGGCTCCTCCAGTCTCGAAAAACTCACGCGCCCAGGCCGTGCTCGCGGCGGAGCCGCTCGATCTCCTCGCGGATGAGGCGCTCGGCGATCGGCGGCACCACCTCGCGCGCGACCGCGCGCACGGCCGCCTCCACGGCGGCCCGCACCTCCGCGTCGAGCACCGGCGCCACGGCGCGGCGCACGGCGGCGTCGCGCTCGGCGCCGCCATCCGCCGCCACGGGCCCGAGGACCCGCTCGAGCGCGGCGAGGAGCGCCGCGTCGGTCAGGCGCTCGAGCTCCACGGCGCCGTCGGCGGCGACGCCGGGCGGCTTGCCCTGGTTGCGGTGCAGCACGAGGAGCACGGGCAGGTCGCGGTAGCGCGTGGCGGCCTTGAGCGTCCGGACGACGTCGGCGCCCGAGACGCCGGCGCCCGGCAGGGCCGGGTCGATCAGGAGGATCTGCACCGCGTGGTCGCGGACGGCCCGGAGGACGTCCCCGCTCGAGGCGACGGTGACGACTTTCCAGCCGGCGCGGCGCAGCGGCGGTTCGAGGACGTCGCGGCCGGCGGCCGTGGCGTCGGCGATGAGCACCCGCCGGGCCGGCAGGCTCACGAGGCGGGCCGTGCGCGCACCGGGCCCCGGCGGGGCGGCGTCATGCCCGGCGGACGCGCGCCGCCGCCTCGGCGTAGGCGGCGAGGGTGCGCGCGATCTGCAGGCCGACGCCGAATTCGCGCTCGGCGACCTCCCGGGCGCGTGCGCCCAGCGCGTGACGCCGGGCGCCGTCGAGCAGAATGCCGATCGCCGCGTCGGCGAGCGCGCTCGGGTCGGCCTTGGTCAGGAGGCCGGTCTCGCCGTCGCGGACGACCTCCGCGCAGCCCGGGCCCAGCCCCGCGACCGCCGGCACCCCGCAGGCCGCCGCCTCGGCCAGCACGAGCCCCTGGGTCTCGGTCTCCGAGGCGAAGAGGAAGAGGTCGGCGGCCTGGTAGCACACGGCGAGCGTGTCGTGGGCCCGCGCGCCGAGGAAGCGGATGCGCTCGCGGGCCGGCAGGGCGCGCGCCAGCCGCATGAGCCGCGCCGCCTGGGTCCCCTGCCCGACCAGGCAGAGCCGGGCCGCCGGGAGCGTGGCCGCGATGCGGTCGAAGGCGAGCAGCACCCGCTCGACGCTCTTCTCGCGATCGAGCCGGCCGACGTAGAGCACCAGCGGGTCGTGGGGCGGCAGCCCGAGGCTCTCGCGCGCCGGCGCCGCGGCGCCGGGGCGGAACCGCTCCAGGTCCACGCCGGTCGGCACCACGCGGATCGGGGCGGTCACGCCGCGCGCGCGCAGCTCCTCGGCGAGGACCGCCGACGGCGCGAGCACCGCGTCGGCCCGCGCGGCGAAGCGGGTGCTGAGCCGGACCGCCGCGGCCTCCACCAGCGACCGCTTGAGCGGCACGTAGTGGGCGTACTTCTCGTAGCGCGTGTGGTAGGTGAACAGGAGCGGCCGCCGGTGCCGCCGGGCGAAGCGGCGCGCGGCCGGGCCGAGCAGGAACGGGTGGTGGGCGTGGAACACGTCGAAGTCGAGCGCGGCCACCCGGCGGGCGATCGCGGGCGCCCACGGCACCGCCAGCGCGAACTCCGGATAGGTGGCGGCGGGCACCGAGGGGTACCGCACCACCCGGGGCGCCGTCTCGGCGGCGCCGGCGAAGCGCGGGGCGAACACCCACACCTCGTGGCCCTCGGCCTCGAGGCCCCGGCGCAGGGTCTCGACGGAGACGGTGACGCCGCCGCAGAACGGCAGGTAGTTGTTCGTGAAGAGCGCGACGCGCACCCGGAACCCCGCTAGGCCTTGTTGAACTTCTCGAAATCCTCCGGCTTGATGTTCTGCAACCACTCCCGGAGTTGGTCCGGATCGTCGGCCTTCACGGGCTCGGCCTCCTTGGTCACCTCGAGGCTCTTGGCCTTGCGCACCACGTCCTCGTCCACGTAGATCGGCGCGCCGACCCGGAGGGCCAGCGCGATCGCGTCGGAGGGCCGCGAGTCCACCGTGTACTCGGTCTCGCCGACCTGGAGGTGGAGCACGGCGAAGAAGGTGTTCTCCTTCAGATCGGTCACCACGATCTTGACCACCCGCGCCTCGATCGTCTCGAGGATGTTCTTGATGAGGTCGTGCGTCATCGGGCGCGGCGGCGCGACCTTCTCCAGCTCGAGCGCGATCGCGTTGGCCTCGAAGATGCCGACCCAGATCTGGAGCGAGCGCCGGTCCTCCTCGTCGCGGAGGATGATGATCGGCATGTTGGACACCGCGTCCAGCGCGAGCCCGCGCACCTTCATCTCGACAAACATTCGGCCTCCTCCGGTTGCCCGGCGAGCGCGCCGCGCAGGCTGTGCGGGAGCACGTCGGTGACGCTCACCAGTACCAGGTCGCCGACGGCCACCCGGCCCCGCCCGTCGAAGTTGACGACGCGGTTGCAGCGGGTGCGGCCGGCGAGCTCCCCCGCGCTCCTCTTCGAGACGCCGTCCACGAGCACCTCGACGGTGCGACCGAGCAGCGCGACGGCCCGAGCCGCGGCGGCGCGCCCGGCGGCCTCCAGGAGCCGCGTGTTGCGGCCGGCCTTGACGACCTCCGGCACCTGGTCGGGCATGTCCGCCGCCGGGGTGCCGGGCCGGCGCGAGTAGCGGAAGGCGAAGACGTTGTCGTAGCCGACCCGGTCCACCAGCTCGAGGGTCTGGGCGAAGTCCTCCTCGGTCTCGCCCGGGAAGCCGACGATCACGTCCGTCGAGAACGCCATCTCGGGCACGGCGTCCCGGAGCGCCGCCACCAGGTCGAGGTAGCGCTCACGCGTGTAGCCCCGGTGCATCCGCTCGAGGATCCGGTTCGAGCCCGACTGGAGCGGCAGGTGGAACCACTCGCACACCTTCGGCACGTCGCGCATGGCGCGGATCAGCGTCGGCGTCAGGTTGTACGGGTTCGAGGTCGTGAAGCGGATGCGCTCGATCCCGGCGACGTCGTTCACCCGGGCGAACAGCTCCGCCAGGTCGGTGGGCGGCGTGAGGTCGCGGCCGTAGGCGTTCACCGTCTGCCCGAGCAGCGTGACCTCGCGGCAGCCGTCGGCGGCGAGGCGCCGCACCTCGGCGACGATCGCCTCGGGCGGGTGGCTCCGCTCGCGGCCGCGCGTGCGCGGCACGACGCAGAAGGTGCAGTGCTTCTCGCAGCCCTCCATGACGGTGACGAAGGCCCGGAGCCGGCCCGGCCGCGGGCGTGCGGCGATGGAGACGAGCGGCCCCTCGCCCGTCTCGAGGACGGGCCGCCGCTCGCGGCGCACGCGCTCGACGAGGTCGGCGACGCGGGCGAGGGCGGGCGAGCCGACGACGAGATCCACCTGCGGCGCCCGCGCACGGATCGCGCCCTGGTGGAGCTGCGCCATGCAGCCCATCACGCCGATCACCAGGCCGGGGTTCGCGGCCTTGAGGTGGCGCAGCTCGCCGAGCTTGGAGAAGACCTTCTCCTCGGCCTTCTCGCGGATCGCGCACGTGTTGAGGAGGATCAGGTCGGCCTGGGTCTCATCCTCGGTGAGCTCGTAGCGCTGGTCTCGGAGCAGGCCGGCGACGCGCTCCGAGTCGTACTCGTTCATCTGGCAGCCGTACGTGATCAAGTGGAGTCTCGCCATTGTTTGTCCGAAAAATCCAGTGCTTGCGTTGCAACGACCGTAGCACCGGGACCGCGCGAAGTCAATTTGGGCGACCGACGCGGCGACGACGCCGGTCGCGGGCGGTTCGGAGACGTGACCGGCGGGGCGCGCGGCGTCCCGGTGGGGGGTGTCGGGGGGAGCGGCGCCGCTCCCCCCGACATTGAATTAATCAGTCGATCTCGCCAGGGCGTCCGCCGCGGCGCCCGGCTCCCGCTTTCGCGCCGCCCTTGCCGCCGTTGGCGCCGTCGCCGTTGCCGCCGAACGTGAGCGGCGGCTTCAGCTCGAACTGCCGCTCGAGGCGGGTGCGCCGCTCCTTCCACCCCTCCTGGTACTCCAGCTCGTCCTCGTGGAGGGTGGCGGGCTGCCTGATGCCGTGCGCCATGCGGAACTGGATGGCGAGCTCCGAGGCGCGGCGCCGCACCTCGTCCCACGGCGTGCCGAGCGCGAACTGGTCGGAGATCGCGCCGATCCGGCCCGTGTGGATGTTGCACGAGAGCGTGATCGCCGACAGGATCGGCCCCGACCAGTACGAGGTCTGGGAGTTGATCGGCATCGGCAGGATGTGCAGGTTGTGGCTGCCCCGGCAGTCGCCGGCGACCATCGGGCAGGCGGCCCACGGCGAGGTCATCTCGCCGGGCGCCGGCCAGTCGCCCTGGGCGAACGCCAGCAGCACCGGGTCGTCCTTGCCGCCGTAGCTGAAGCCCTTCTTGGTCTTGATGTTGTGCAGGCGCTCGGCCGAGCAGACGTAGCCGAGCTGGTCGCGCTCGCCCTTGTCGCCGCGGCTCCAGATGCGCGCGATGACGAAGCGCGAGGACCGGCAGAGCCCCTCGATGTCGTAGAGGTCCTCGGGCGCCCGCAGCGTGATCACCTTCTCCTGGAGCCCCTTGGCCAGCTCCTCCATCTTGCCGTCGAGCGCCCGCTGGTCGCGTGGGTGGGCGCCGGCCTCGATCGCCTGGGCCTTGGTGTCGAGGTCCACGATCTCCATGAGGTAGCCGCGCTTCATCTTCGACGCGGCGATCACCAGGCCGGTGTTGAAGCGCGGCAGGAGGTAGGCGCCGGTCGCGTAGTAGTTGAACGCCATCGGCTCGGTCTTGTCGGCGAACGAGACGAGGACGGTCTGCGAGGCGTTGTCCTTGCGGACGGGCAGCGGCAGGGCCACCGTGGCCGGGCCGGTGCCGCGCAGGTTGCCGGTGAAGGCGTCGGCGACCAGGTCCTGCCCGGGGCCGTAGAGCCCGAGCTCGGCGGCCTTGCGGGCGCCCTCGTGGAGGGCGTCCCACATGAGCTGGTCCACGAGCGACATGTCCACCGACTCGGCCACGATGCCGGTGACGGCCACGTCGTCGCCGGTGTGGGTGACGATGAGCGACGTGAACATCGGCTCCTTGCCGCACCAGTTGTTCTCGAGGACGAACTTGGCGATGACCGACTTCACCTCGTCGGCCGCGACGACGTGCCCCCCGACCCCGCCCACGTCGGCCTTGGTGGCCTTGATGTAGCGCTGGACCAGGGCCGGGTTCTTCGCGAAGACGTAGGACCGGTAGGAGAAGATGTTGGGTGTGCTGGTGACCGGGACCTTCTCCGCGAGCGTCCGGGGCAGGCCCTCGAGCTCGTCCCGGGACTCGTGGTACTCCGACAGCTTGACCGGCTTCCCGTCCGGGAGCCCGTAGCGCTTCGCGGCCATGCACGCCTCCTTGCGGGGTCGGCTGGAATGGGGTGACGGCCCCAGGGTAATCGGGGTACACTCGGGCCGTCAAGCAAGAACTTCAAGATGGTGAAATTAATTTCTCAGCCGGCGCGCGAGCTGCGGCAGATGGTCCGCTGCCTCGAGCTCTACTACCGTCAGGGCCGGAGCCAGAAGGACATCGCCCGGGCGGTCGGGGTGTCGGCGGCGACGGTCTCGCGGCTCCTCAAGCGCGCGTTCGACGACGGCTTCGTGCGGGTCGAGCTGGATCTCCCCCGCCGCGAGGAGCTGGAGGCCGGCCTGATCGAGCGCTTCGGCCTGCGCGACGCGGTGGTGGTCGCGGCCGGCGGCCGCGGCGACCTCAAGGCCGAGCTCGGCGCCGCCGCGGCCCTGTACTTCGAGAAGATCGCCGCCCACGGGATGCGGGTCGGCCTGTCGTGCGGGTTCACGCTCTACGAGACCATCCGGCAGCTCCGCGAGCGGCGCTTCCGCGACCTGGCGCTCTACCCCCTCTCGGGCGAGAGCACGCTCAAGCTCGTGGACCTCTTCCCCAACACCCTCGTCGGCATGATGGCGGCCAAGTACCGGCCCCACGTGACGGCCTACGCCCTGCCCGTCCAGCACCTGCTCTCGCTCCGCGAGATCGAGCGCGAGCGCCGGCGCCTCCTGCGCGATCCCGAGATCCGCATGATCTACGAGGCCGCCCAGGCGGTGGACATCGCCCTGGTCGGCATCGGGATGATCGGCGAGGAGACGCCGGGCTTCTGCGCCCTGGCCGAGTCCTACGGCGTGAGCGTCAAGCGCCTCGGCCAGCTCGGGGTCGTCGGCGAGATCAACTACCAGCCGTTCGACGCGGCCGGCCGGATCGTGGACCGGCCCGAGCTGCGCGCCCTCGCGCGGCGGATCCTGTCCGTCGAGGGCGGCCGCCTGCAGGCCCTCTCGCGCCGGGCCGACCGCCACGTGGTGGCGGTGGCCGGCGGGCGGGCCAAGCTCGACGCCGTGCGCGGCGCCCTCGCCGGGCGCTTCATGAACGTGCTGGTGACCGACGACGACGTGGCGGCCGCGCTGCTGCGCGCCCGCGCCTAGCGCTCGGGCGCCGGCACCGCGACCTCGGCGAAGGCGCCCATCCGGCGGAACTTCTCGTGGCGCTCGGCGACGAGCGCCGCCGCCGGCCGGCCGGCCAGCCCCGCCAGCTCCCCGCGCAGCGCGACCCGGAGGTTGGCCGCGGCCGCGTCCCAGTCGCGGTGGGCGCCGCCGAGCGGCTCGGGCACGATGGCGTCGATCACCCCGAGCCTGAGGAGGTCCGGCGCCGTGATCTTCATGGACTCCGCCGCCTCGGGCGCCTTCGCCGCGTCGCCCCACAGGATCGCCGCGCAGCCCTCCGGCGAGATCACGGAGTAGATCGCGTACTCGAGCATCAGCACGCGGTTGCCCATGCCGATCGCCAGCGCGCCCCCGCTGCCGCCCTCGCCGGTGACGACGGCGACGATCGGCGTCGCCAGGGACGCCATGGCCCGGAGGTTCCGCGCGATCGCCTCGGCCTGGCCGCGCTCCTCCGCGCCGATCCCGGGATAGGCGCCGGGCGTATCGATGAAGGTGACCACGGGCTTGGCGAACTTCGCGGCCATCTCCATGAGGCGGAGCGCCTTGCGGTAGCCCTCGGGGTGCGGCATCCCGAAGTTGCGCGCGATCTTCTCGCGGGTGTCGCGCCCCTTCTGGTGGCCGATCACCACGACGCCCTGCCCCTCGAACCGCGTGAGGCCCCCGACCATCGCCGCGTCGTCGCCGAAGAGGCGGTCGCCGTGGAGCTCGACGAAGTCCTCGAACAGGAGCCGGATGAGGTCGTGGGTGTGCGGGCGCTTGGGGTGGCGCGCCAGCTGCGTGCGCTGCCAGGCCGTCAGGCTCGCATAGGTCTTCTGGCGCTGGCGGGCCAGCCGCTCCTCGAGCTTGGCGATCTCCTCGCGCGCGCGCGGCGAGTCGTCCTCGGCCTGGAGCGCCGCGATCGTGTTCTCGAGCTCGAGCAGCGGCTGCTCGAAGTCAAGTCCGTCCGGCATATTCCACGCTCACGGCCCCCGGCCCGAGCAGGCCCTCGCCCTTGGCCACCAGCTCGGGCGTGCCGTCCACGCCGAATCCCCGCGCGCGCACGACGACCTCCTGCGCCCCGACCAGCAGGTGCAGGAAGACCGGGACCGGCCCGGGGTGCGCGGCGACGAGCTGCTTGACGGCGGCGAGCGTCGCGGCCGGGTCGTCGCCGGGCGCCAGGCGGATCCGGCAGGCGTTGGCCTCGCCGCCGCCGCCGTTCCGCGGCCGCCCGTCGGCCTCGCCGAGGGCCTGCTCGAGCAGCCGCACGTCCTCGGCGAGGACGACCCGGCCCTTGTCGCCGTCGTCCACCCGCCCGCGGACGAGGATCGCCTCGCGTGCCCGCAGGCACGCCGCCGCCGCCTTGAACGGCTCGGGGAACACGGTCACCTCGACGGCGCCGTCCATGTCCTCGAGCGTGAAGAACGCCATGCGGTTGCCGCTGCGGGTCTGCGTCTCCTTGAGGCCGGTCACGTGGCCGAACACGAGCACGCGCGCCCCGTGGCCCTTCGTCGCGAGGTCGCCGGTCGTGGTGATGCCGAGCGTCTCGACGACGCCCCGGAAGCGCGCCAGCGGGTGCCCGGACACGTAGAAGCCGAGCACCTCCTTCTCGAACGCCAGCCGCTGGTCCTCGTCCCACTCGGGCACGAGGTCCACGGCCGCCGCCTTCGGCGCCGGCGGCGCCGCCGGCAGGAGCTCGAAGAACGACGCCTGGCCCTCGGCGCGGTCGCGCTGCTGGCGCTGGCCGCTCTCGAGCGCGGCGTCGGCCGCCCCGAAGAGGTGCGCGCGCGGCAGGCCGAGGGAATCGAAGGCGCCCGCCTTGACGAGGCTCTCGATCACCCGGCGGTTCACGAGGCGCAGGTCCACCCGGACGCAGAAGTCCTCGAGCGTCGTGAACGGCCCGGCCTCCGAGCGCGTCCGGAGGATGGACGCCATCGCCGCCTCGCCCACGTTCTTGATGGCGGCCAGGCCGAACCGGATCGTGTCGCCGGCGACGCTGAACTGGATCGCCGAGACGTTCACGTCGGGCGGTTCGACGCGGATGCCCATCGCGCGGCATTCCTCGATGTACTTCACGATCTTGTCGGTGTCGCCCATTTCCGACGTGAGCAGCGCCGCCATGAACTCGACCGGGTAGTTGGCCTTGAAGTACGCGGTCTGGTACGCCACCAGCGCGTACGCCGCCGCGTGGGAATTGTGGACCGCGATGCCGTTGGCGATGAAGCTCCGCGCGCCGGGGACCTCGATGTCGTACGTCGGCTCGGCACCTTCCAGCGTGAAAGGCTCCGGCGGCACGCCGGCCAGCCTCACCGGATCATGCTTTTCGAGGACGGTGACGAGGTCGTCGACGGTCAGGTCTTCGGCGTTCACCCACCCGCGCTGGGTGAAGATCGGGTGATCGGGCGTGCACCGCACGGCCATGCCGTTGGCGAGCGTCAGGCGGCCGACTCGTCGGACGCCGCTTGGCCGGACTCCCCGGGCGCGGAACGGACCGTCCTTGGTCTGCACACGATCGCCGTCACGGATCTCGACGATGGGCTTCCGGGTCCCATCGGCCATCTCGATCTCGGTGTCTCCGACGACACATTTGTTGAACCCGTAGCCCGCGAACTTCTCCATCAGCTCCCAGACGCGGTCGGCCTTGGCCCCCGGGATCGCGCGCTCGGCGCAGCCGGCGACGAACTTCTCGCGCTGCTTGGCCATGAGGTCGCGGTCCTTCTTGCCCATGGCGCGGCGGAGCGTGTCGGCCTCGCCCATGGTGAAGCCCGCCATCTCGGAGGCGATCTGCATGATCTGTTCCTGGTAGACCATGATCCCGTACGTCTCCCGCGTGAACTTCTCCATCGCGGGGTGCTCGTAGACGATCCGCGACCGGCCGTGCTTGCGGGCGATGAAGTCGGGGAGCAGGTCCATCGGGCCCGGCCGGTAGAGCGAGACCATGGCGATCACGTCTTCGAGGCGCTCGGGCCGGAGCCCGCGGAGCGCGTCGCGCATCCCGCTCGACTCCAGCTGGAACACGCCGAAGGTCTTGGCCTCCGCCAGCAGCTCGTAGGTCCGGGCGTCGTCGAGCGGGAGCGCGTCGAGGTTGAGCTCGAGCCCGCGCGACTCCTTGAGCAGCGCCACCGTGTTGGCCAGCACGGTCAGCGTCCGCAGCCCGAGGAAGTCCATCTTGAGCAGGCCGAGCTTCTCGATCGGGCCCATGGCGTAGCCCGTGATCAGCTCGGGCCGCTTCGGATCCTTGTAGAGCGGGATGTGCGCGTCGAGTGGTTCGTCGGAGATCACCACCGCCGAGGCGTGGACCGAGGCGTGCCGGGTGCAGCCCTCGAGCGTGCGCGCGATGTCCCAGAGCTCCTTGACGCTCGGCTGGCTCTTGACCTGCTCGGCCAGCGGCGGCGACTTCTGGTAGGCGTCGTCGAGCGTGATGTTCAGCGGAAAGCTCGGCACCAGCTTGGCGATCCGGTCCACGTCGGCGTACGCCATGCCGAGGACGCGGCCGACGTCGCGGATGGCGGCCTTCGCGCCGAGCGTCCCGAACGTGATGATGTGGGCGACCCGGTCGCGGCCGTATTTCCCGGCGACGTAACGGATGACCTCGTCGCGCCGGTCGTCGGCGAAGTCAATATCCATGTCGGGCATCGAAATCCGTTCCGGATTCAGGAACCGCTCGAAGAGGAGCCCGTAGCGCATCGGATCGACGTTCGTGATCCCCAGGCAGTACGCGGTCAGCGAGCCCGCCGCCGAGCCGCGCCCGGGGCCCACCGCGATCCCCTGCTGGCGGGCGTAGTGGATGAAGTCCCACACGACCAGGAAGTAGCCGGCGAAGCCCATCTTCTCGATGACGGCCAGCTCGTGGGCGAGCCGCGCCTCGACGGCGTCGCCCGGCGCCGGCCCATAGCGCCGCTGGAGCCCCGCCCGGGCGATCTCTTGAAGGTAGCTGTCGAGCGTGTGGCCCTCGGGCACGACGTAGCGCGGCAGGTGGAACGTGCCGAAGTCGAGCGTGAGGTTGCAGCGCTCGGCCACCGCCAGCGTGTTCCGGCAGGCCTCGGGCAGCTCGGCGAAGACCCGCGCCATCTCCTCGGCCGACTTCACGTAGAACTCCTGGGTCGAGAAGCGGAAGCGGCTCGGGTCGTTGAGCGTCGTGCCGGTCTGGATGCAGAGCAGCGCCTCGTGGGCCCGGCCGTGGCCCGCGTCGAGGTAATGCGAGTCATTGGTGCCGGCCACCGGCGCGCCGATCGCCTTGGCGATCGTGAGGGTCTCGGTGGTGACCCGCGCCTGCTCGTCGAGCCCGTGGGCCTGGACCTCCATGAAGTAGTGGTCCCGGCCGAAGACCTCCTGGTACCAGCCCGCGGTCTCGCGCGCGCGCGCCGCGTCGCCGGCCGAGAGCAGGCGCGAGACCTCGGAGTTGAGGCACCCGGAGAGCACCAGCAGGCCGTCGGCGTGCCGGGCCAGCAGCTCCCGGTCCACGCGCGGCTTGTAATAGAACCCCTCGAGGTAGGCCTTCGAGACGAGCTGGATGAGGTTCCGGTAGCCCGTGGCGTTCCGCACGAGCACGGTCAGGTGGTTCGCGCCCTCGTAGCCGCCGTCGTGTGAGCCGCGCTCGGCGCGCCCGCCGGGGGCGACGTAGAGCTCGCAGCCGAGGATCGGCTTGACGCCGGCCTTCTGGGCCGCCAGGTAGAAATCGATGGCGCCGAAGAGATTGCCGTGGTCGGTGAGCGCGATGGCCGGGAAGCGGAGCTCCCGGGCCTTGGCGACGAGCCCCTCGAGCTGGGCGGCGCCGTCGAGGAGGCTGTACTCCGAATGGACGTGGAGGTGGACGAACTCCGCGTGCTGCATCCCGCGCCCGCTCACTCCCACTCGATCGTGGACGGGGGCTTGGACGAGATGTCGAACACGACGCGGTTGACGCCCTTCACCTCGTTGATGATCCGGTTGCTGATGCGCCCGAGCAGGTCGTACGGGAGCCGCGCCCAGTCGGCCGTCATCGCGTCCTGGCTCATCACCGCCCGCAGGGCGATCACGTGGGCGTAGGTCCGAAAGTCGCCCATGACGCCGACGGTGCGGATCGGCAGCAGCACGGCGAAGGCCTGCCAGACCTCGCGCTCGAAGCCGGCCGCGCGCACCTCCTCCTGGACGATCGCGTCGGCCTCGCGCAGGATCTCGAGCCGCTCGGGCGTCACTTCGCCGAGCACGCGGATCGCGAGCCCCGGCCCCGGGAACGGCTGGCGCCAGACGATCTCGGGCGGGAGGCCCAGGAGCTCGCCGAGCCGGCGGACCTCGTCCTTGAAGAGCTCCCGGAGCGGCTCGATGAGCTTGAACTGCATGCGCGTCGGCAGCCCGCCGACGTTGTGGTGGGTCTTGATCGTGGCCGAGGGCCCGCGGGAGGACACCGACTCGATGACGTCCGGGTAGAGGGTGCCCTGGGCGAGCCACGGGATGTCGCCGAGCCGGCGGGCCTCGTCCTCGAACACGGAGATGAACTCGGCGCCGATCCGCTTGCGCTTGATCTCAGGGTCGGTGACGTTGTGTAAAACGTCGAGAAATCGCCGGGATGTCTCGACGTGGATCAGGTTGATCTTGAAGGCGTCACGAAAGGTGTGCACGACCGATTCGGCCTCGCCCTTGCGGAGGAGCCCGTTGTCCACGAAGACGCACGTCAGCTGCTCGCCGATCGCCCGGTGGACGAGGACGGCGACGACCGAGGAGTCCACCCCGCCCGACAGCGCGCAGAGCACGCGCTGGCCGCCGACCTTCTCGCGGAGCGCGTCCACGGTGGTGTCGATGAACCCGGCCATGGACCAGGTGCGGCTCACGCCGCAGATGTCGAGGAAGTTGTCGAAGATCTTCCGGCCCTGCGGCGTGTGGACGACTTCCGGGTGGAACTGGACCGCGTAGAGCTTGCGCTGGTCGTCGGCCATCGCCGCGACCGGGCAGTTCGGCGTCGCCCCCAGCACGGTGAAGCCCTTGGGGGGGCGCAGGACGGTGTCGCCGTGGCTCATCCAGACCGTGACGCGGCCGCCGGCGTCGGGCTCGACGCCCCGCAGGAGCCGTCCCGCGCCCTGCAGCTCGACCTCGGCCTTGCCGTACTCGCGACGCTCGGCGGGCACGACGTGGCCGCCCAGCAGATACCCCATCACCTGCATGCCGTAGCAGATGCCGAGGACCGGGATGCCCGCCTCGAAGAGCGCCTTCGGCGGGAGCGGCGCGCCGTCCTCGTAGACGCTCGAGGGACCGCCCGAGAGGATGATGCCCTTCGGGCCCTGGGCCAGGATCGACTCGAGCGGATGGGTGCAGGAGAAGATCTCGGAGAAGACGGACATCTCGCGGACGCGGCGGGCGATCAGCTGCGTGTACTGCCCGCCGAAGTCCAGGACCGCGATCTTGTCGGCCGCGCTCACGGCCGCGCCCCGCTACCGCGGGCGCCCCAGCTTCTGAGCCTGCTGGAAGACCTTGCCTTCCGTCTTGATGGTCGGCGCGATGATCAGCTCCGTCTGCTGGAGCTCGCGGATGTTCCGGGCGCCCACCGAGCCCATGCAGGTCCGGATGGCGCCGACCAGGTTGAGCGT
>JACPCH010000240.1 GCA_016179875.1 Candidatus Rokuibacteriota bacterium
GGCCCGAGCATCGAGACGCCGCCGCGGTTCACCAGCTGCGGCGACTCCGCGCGCGCCATCTCCTGGTAGAGGATGACCATCTCGGTGATCGCCGCGCCCCGCCCGCCGAACTCGCGGGGCCAGTCCATGCCGACGTAGCCCGCCGCGTGCATCGTCCGCTGCCAGGCGCGGAGCTTCCGGACCTCCTCGTGGTCGGCGCGGGAGGCCGCGAACGCGCGGCCCCGCAGGTCGTCGGGCAGGGTGGCCTCGAGCCAGGCCCGGACCTCCTTGCGGAACGCCTCTTCCCGGTCGGTGAACTCGAAGTTCATGGTGTCGCTCCTCGGCGCGCTGCGGCTCGCACTACTGCATCGCGCAGCCGCCGTCCACGTTCAGCGCCTGCCCGGTGATGTTGCGCGCCTCGTCGGAGGCGAGGAAGACGGCGGCCCAGCCGATGTCCTCGGGCGTCTGCTCGCGCTTCATCGGGATGATGTCGCCGACCCGCTTCTCGAACACCTGCCGGGGCGTCAGGCCCTTGAACGCGGGGTTGGTCTCGGCGATGTGGGCGGCCAGCTTCTGCCAGAAGTCGGTCCACAGCACCCCCGGGCAGATCGCGTTGACGGTGATCCCGTGGGCCGCCAGCTCCTTGGCGATGACGCGGGTGAGCGTGATCACGCCCATCTTGGCCACGCTGTAGGGCGGCATCGTGACCGCCGAGATGGGGCCGGCGATGGACGCGATGTTGATGATCCGTCCGGCCTTCCGCTCGATGAAGTACGGCGCGACGGCCTTGCAGGTGAGAAAGACGGATTTCGTGTTGACCGCGAACGTGCGGTCCCAGTCTTCTTCCGTGTTGTTCGTGAACGGCATGCCGGGCGGCGAGGCCATGCCGGCGTTGTTGACCAGGATGTCGATCCGGCCGAGCGCCTCGCGCGTGCGGTCCACCATGGCCTTCACGTCGGCCGCGCTCGTCACGTCGGTCTTCATCGCGACGACCTTGCGTCCGAGCCCCTTGACCTCGCCGGCGACCTTCTCGGCGTTCAGCACCTGGATGTCCGGGATGGCGACGTCCGCGCCCTCGCGCGCCATCGCCAGCGCGATGCCGCGCCCGATCCCGCTGCCTCCACCCGTCACCACCGCCACCTTGCCGGCGAGCCTCATGCGATCCTCCCCGATCTTCGCTAGAATCAACGCCCCGGAGGGACCCATGACAGCACACCCGCTCAGAAGCCGCAACTGGTTCGGGCGCAACGACCTCGACGGCTTCGCGCATCGCTCGTGGCTCAAGACCGAGGGCTTCAGCGACCTCCTGTTCGACGGCCGGCCCGTCGTCGGCATCGCCAGCTCGTGGTCGGAGCTGAACAACTGCAACGCCCACCTGCGCCAGGTCGCCGACGCGGTCAAGCGGGGCGTATGGAGCGCCGGCGGCTTCCCGCTCGAGTTCCCGACGATCTCGCTCGGCGAGGTGCTCATGAAGCCGACGACGATGCTGTTCCGGAACCTCATGGCGATGGACGTCGAGGAGTGCATCCGCGCCTACCCGCTCGACGCCGTCGTGCTGCTCTCCGGCTGCGACAAGACGACGCCCGCCATGCTGATGGGCGCCGCGTCGGCGGACGTCCCCGCGATCATGGTGACGGGCGGCCCGATGCTCCGCGGCACCTGGCGGACGGAGGAGCTCGGCTCCGGCACCGACCTCTGGCGCCTCTGGGGCGAGCGGCGCGCCGGGCGCCTCACCGACGAGGAGCTCTGCGAGGCGGAGTCGTGCATGTCGCGCTCGTCGGGCCACTGCATGGTCATGGGCACCGCCTCCACGATGGCCGCCATGGCCGAGGCCCTCGGCATGACCCTGCCCGGCAACGCGGCGATCCCGGCGCCCGACTCGCGCCGCCTCGCGCTCGCCGAGCTGTCGGGGCGCCGCGCCGTCGAGATGGCGCTCGCGGGTGGGCCGAAGCCCTCCGACGTCCTGACCGGGGAGGCCTTCGACAACGCGATCCGCGCCGACATGGCCATCGGCGGCTCGACGAACGCGATCATCCACCTCGTGGCGATAGCTGGACGCATCGGTGTGCGCCTCCCGCTCGAGCGCTTCGACGCGCTGTCGCGGACGACGCCGCTCCTGGTGAACCTGCGCCCGTCGGGCAAGTACCTGATGGAGGACTTCTTCTACGCCGGCGGGCTCCCGGTGGTGATGAAGGAGCTGCTGCCGCTGCTGCACGGCGGCGCGCAAACCGTGAACGGCCGGTCCATGGCCGACAACGTGCGCGACGCCCGGTGCTGGAACGAGGACGTGATCCGCCCCCTCGCGCTGCCGCTGGCGCCGGAGGGCGGCACCGTGATCCTCGTCGGCAACCTCTGCCCCGACGGCGCCGTGCTGAAGCAGTCGGCGGCGTCCCCGCACCTGCTCGTCCACCGCGGGCGCGCCGTCGTCTTCGAGGACCACGCGGACCTGCACCGGCGCATCGACGACCCGGCGCTCCCGGTGGACGAGACCTCGGTGCTCGTGCTCAAGCGCGTCGGCCCCCGGGGCGCGCCCGGCATGCCCGAGTGGGGCGCGGCGCCGATCCCGGCGCGGCTGCTCAGGCGGGGCGTGAAGGACATGGTGCGCATCTCCGACGCGCGCATGAGCGGCACGTCGTACGGCACGGTGGTCCTGCACGTGGCGCCCGAGTCCGCGGTCGGCGGGCCGCTCGCCCTCGTCCACGACGGTGACGAGATCGAGCTCGACGTGCCGAAGCGCCGCCTCACCCTGCGCGTCGCCGACGAGGAGCTGGCCCGCCGCCGGGCCGCGTGGACGCCGCGCCCGCCGCACTTCGCGCGCGGCTACGGCCGGCTCTTCCTCGATCACGTGCTGCAGGCCAACGAGGGCTGCGACTTCGACTTCCTCCGGGGCAAGACCCCGGTGCGCCTCGAGGACACCGCCGGGCCCTCGCACAGCTGAGCAGTTTTCGTCGCGGGGCTGCGTCAATCGTGTCCAGCCGGGCCCTGCCCGGGACCGGATCCACGGCCAAGTGCTTGAAATCCCGCGCTGGCATCGCCCTTGCTCTGTTCCCGGGCAAGGAGCGACCCGATGGACTGGATCCTCGAGCTCTGGCGGGACTACGGCACGGGCGGGGGCGCGTTCTGGCGGCGCAGCACCTTCTGGCTCGTCGTCGCGGCGCTGGTCCTCCCGTTCGGCTCGGTCCTCTTCGCGCTCAAGCTCGAGCCGGTCCGCCTGCGCCTGCGCGCCTTCTACCGCTCCTGATTCCTTGCCCCCGTCCCGTCACCGCCAGCGCCTCGCGTAGCGAGCCGCCCGCCCGCCGGAGCGCCCCGCGCGCTTCGCCCGCGGTGACGCCATGCCGCGCGACGACGATCGCCACGCGCGCCCGCCAGCCCGACGCGGCGAGCGCCCGCCGCGCGCGCGGGCGCGTGACCCCGGCCAGCTCGGCGACCAGCCTCACCGCGCGCGCCCGGAGCTTCGCCGAGCGCGCCTGCACGTCCACCATCCGGTTGCCGTAGACACGGCCCAGGCGCGCCATGCTCGCGGTCGTCAGCGTGTTGAGGACGAGCTTGGTCGCGGTGCCCGCCTTGAGGCGCGTCGAGCCCGCGAGCACCTCGGGCCCGGTCACCGGCGCGACGACGACGCTCGCCGGAACGCGGCGGCGCCGCCCCGGGTTGCAGGACACGAGGATCGTCTCCGCGCCCCGACGCCGCGCCGCGCCGAGCGCCGAGAGCACGAAGGGCGTCACGCCGCTCGCCGAGACGCCGACCACGACGTCCCCCGCGCGCACGCGGCGCCGCACCGCGCGCGCCGCCGCCGGCCCATCGTCCTCGGCGCCCTCGCGCGAGCGGAAGACGGCGCCGCGCCCGCCGGCCATGATCGCCTGCACGAGCCCGGGCGCGGTGCCGAACGTCGGCGGGCACTCGGCCGCCTCGAGCACGCCGAGCCGGCCGCTGGTGCCGGCGCCGACGAGGTGGAGGCGCCCGCCGCGGGCCAGCGACGCGACGATCAGGCCGGCCGCGCGGGCGATCGGCCGCGCGACGCGGCCGACGGCGGCCACCGCGCGGCGGTCCTCGCGGTTCATGAGCGTGGCGACCTGCAGCGGCGTCAGCCGGTCGAGGGCGCGGCTCGCGCGGTTCCGGCGCTCCGTCGCCAGCCGTTCGTAGCGAATGCGTGGCGCCATCCGCCCCGCATGCTACTACTATCGGGCGCGATGCCCTCCGTCGAATCGGGCCTCGAGGCGCTCCTGCGGCGGCGCGCCGCGCTCCTGCGCGGCCGGCGCGTCGGCCTCCTCGCCCACCAGGCGTCGGTGGACGCGCGGCTCGAGCACGCGGTCACCCTGCTGCGCGACGTCCGGGGCGCGACGCTGGTCAGGCTCTTTGCGCCGGAGCACGGCGTGTGGGGCGCCGCCCAGGATCACGCGCCCGTCGGCCGCGCGCGGGATCCGGTCACCGGGCTCCCGGTATGGAGCCTCTACGGCGCGCGCCGCGCGCCCACCCCGGTCATGCTCCGCGGGCTCGACGCCCTCGTGGTGGACCTCCAGGATGTCGGCGCGCGCTACTACACGTTCGCGTGGACGATGGTCCTCGCCATGCGGGCGTGCGCGCGGGCCGGCGTCGCCGTCGTCGTCCTCGACCGCCCGAACCCGCTCGGCGGCGCGCGCGTCGAGGGCAACGTGCCCGATCCCGCGTTCGCGTCGTTCGTCGGCCTCCATCCCCTGCCGGCGCGCCACGGGCTGACGCTCGGCGAGCTGGCGCGCTGGGCGAACGCGCGGCACGGCATCGGCTGCGACCTGACCGTCGTCCCGATGCGGGGCTGGCGGCGCGCGATGCTGTGGGAGGACACCGGCCTGCCGTGGGTCGCGCCCTCGCCCAACATGCCGACGCCCGACACCGCGCGGGTCTATCCGGGGGGCTGTCTCGTCGAGGGCACGAATCTCTCGGAGGGGCGGGGCACGACGCGGCCGTTCGAGTGGGTCGGCGCGCCGTACCTCGACTGCCACCGGTACGCCCGCGCGCTGAACGGGCTGGGGCTGCCGGGCGTCGTCTTCCGCCCGGCGCGCTTCCGGCCGACCTTCCACAAGTGGGCGGGGCGGCTCTGCGACGGCGTGCAGGTCCACGTGACCGACCGCGCGAGCTTCACGCCGTTCGCGGCCGGGCTCGCGCTGCTGGCCGTCGCGCGCCGGCAGGCGCCCGGCCGCTTCGCGTGGCGCCGCCCCCCCTACGAGTTCGAGCGGAAGCGGCTGCCGATCGACATCCTCTGCGGCAGCGACGCGATCCGCCGCGCCCTCGAGCGCGGCGTCGCGCTCCGCGCCCTCGCGCGGAGCTGGCGCGGCGACCTCGCGCGCTGGCGGCGCGCCCGCGCGCCGTTCCTGCTCTACTGATGCCGACCTGGACGGCGGACGCGGTCATCGTCGGCGGCGGCATCCACGGCGCGAGCCTCGCGTTCCATCTCGCGCGACGCGGCCTCCGGCCGGTGGTCGTCGAGCGTCGCGCGGTGGCGTCCGGGGCGACGGGGCGGTCGAGCGGCCTCGTCCGCATGCATTACGACCTCGAGGCCGAGTCGCGGCTGGCGTGGGAGTCCTTCCCCTGGTTCCGCGACTGGGCGGAGCGGGTCGGCGGCCAGTGCGGCTTCACGCGCACGGGGTTCCTCAAGATCGTCGCGCCGGCGTACACGGAGCGCCTCCGGGCCAACGTCGCCATGCACCAGCGGCTCGGCGTGCCCATGCTGCTGGTGACTCCCGAGGACGTCCGCCGCCTCGCGCCGGGCTTCACCACGGCCGACTTCGAGGCCGCCGCCTACGAGCCGGAGTCGGGCTACGCCGACCCGCCGAGCGCGGCCGCCGCCTTCCTCGCGGCCGCGCGCGCGCGTGGCGCCCGCCTCGCGCAGGACTGCGGCGTCACGGCCGTCCGCGTCGCCGGCGGCAGGGTCGCCGGCGTCGAGACCACGCGCGGCGCGATCGCGTCCCCCGTCGTCGTCAACGCCGCCGGCGCCTGGGCGGCGGAGGTCGGGCGGATGGTCGGCCTCGAGCTGCCCGTGACGACGTGGCGGCACGACACGATGTTCATCCGCCGCCCGCCCGCGCTGCGCGGCGCCCACCCGACGGTCATCGACGGCGCCGCCTCCATGTACTTCCGGCCGGAGACCGGCGGCCTGACGCTCGTCGGGCTCGAGGACGGCAACCCGCTCGGTCTCTCCCCTGACGGCGACACCGACCACGCGCTCCCGGGCTTCGTCGAGCGCGCCGTCGAGCGCATCTGCCGACGCATCCCGGGGATGGAGCACGGGGAGCTGCACGGCGCACACGGCGGCTACGACGGCATCACGCCCGATCAGCATCCGATCCTGGACCAGGCGGGGCCCGAGGGCTTCTACCTCGGCCGTGGGCGCGTGCATGGCCGAGCTGATCGTGGACGGCCGCGCCACGACGGCGGACATCGCGGCGTTCACCCTGCGGCGCTTCGCCGCGGGCACGCCGCTCGAGGGCGCGCACCCCTACGAGAAGATCTGGCGATAGGACTAGCCGCCGAACAGACGCCCGAAGAAGTTCTTCACGCTCTGGCCGAAGTCGGCGGCGCCGTCCCGGACGCTCTCCCAGGCGCTCTTGGCCTTGGGCTCGGCGGCCTTCCCGGCCTCCTTGAGCTTTTCGCCGGTGAACCTGGCGCCCTCGACGACGGTGCCGCCGATCCCCTTCGCGGTCTCCTCGACGCCCTCGCCGATCTTGCCCTCGCCGATCTTCTTGGCGCCGGTCTCGACCTGCTTGGTGGCGGCCTTCACCTTGGCGTCGTCCGCGGCCGCCGCGGGCAAGGCCGCGCCGGCCGCGAGCGCGCACGCGAGCGCGATCGCCAGTGGCTTCATCAGGCGCCTCCTGACTTCACCACCATCGTAGCAGGCGCCGCCCCGAGCCGCGCTATCCGGCGTAGCCGCGGCCGCGCATGCAGGTCGCGTAGGCCTCGCGATAGCCCTCGTCGTGCTTCCGGTTGTCGTGGAGCCCGTAGAGTGTGCCGCCGCCGGCGCCCACGAGGCCGCCGATCGCCGCGCCCTTGCCCGCGCCCTTACCGCCGCCGGCGATGGCGCCGCCCGCGGCGCCGACGGCCGCACCCACGGCTGCGCCGATCGCCGCGTCCGCCTGCGACGCGGCCTGCCGGTTGCAGGCCGCGATCGCGTCCGGCGTCGGCACCGCCGCCTGCGCGACCGGCTTCGGCGCCGCCGGGGCCGGCGCCGCCCCCGCGCGCGGCTCCGGCACCCCGCCCGACCAGTTGGCGACGACGAGCCCGGTGATCAGCGCGGTCGCCATGACGAGCGCCATGGCGATCGCCGTCAGCTTCCAGGGATTGAAGGCACGCGCGTCCATCACTTGCCCCTTCCGCCGCCGTGCCCGCCGCCCACGCGGCCGTGCTCGGAGACCCCGGCCCCGGAACGACCGCTGCTGGGGCCGCCGGTGCTGCCGCCGGCGTAGCTCTGGGTGCGCTGCGCGCGGCCGTGCTCGCCCTTCCACCCGGACTCGCGGCGGCCGTGCTCGGTCCGGTCGTCGTCATCCCCGTGCTGCTTCGCCCAGCCGCGGGGCTCGTGCGACTCGCGCCCCGACGCCGTGGTGACCGCGCCGCGGCCTGCGTGGGGCCGATGCTGGTGCTGGTAGCGACTCACCACCTGGCCGAGGTTCTTCTCCTGCACGAGGCCCTGGGCCTTCATGTCCTTGAAGACCCGGCCCCAGCCGGTGCCGGCCTGCTTCTTGGCCGCGATCTCGTCGAGCGTGAGCGGCTTCGGCGCCGTCGTCGTGGTCTTCTGCGCCTCGAACAGCGCCCGCGCGATCTTCTGCCCGCCGGGCGAGAGCGACTCGAACGTGCCCGCCGTCGGCGCGGGCGGCGTGGACGTGCCCGGTGTCGTGGAGGTGGGCGGCGCGGCCGGGCCCGCGGGCGCCGCCGTCTGGGCCTGCACCGAGGCGGCCACGGCCAGCATCGTGAGGATGAGGATGCCGATCACGATCCAACGGAGCATGGTGTTCCCTCCTATCTCGCCTTCTGCGTCAGCGCCGGGAGATCGTCGAGGCTCTGTTCCGTCTGCGCGATGATCTCGCCCGACGTGGCGCGGTCGCGGAAGAACCAGCCCTGCTTGGCGGTGACCCGCATGCGCGTGGTGCGCGCGGTGAGCCGCTCCAGCTCGATGTAGATCATGCGGTCGCCGGCCTGCCCGACCAGCTCGCGCCCGTCGGCGGTGACGTCGTCCCTCTGGAGCGCGATGTCCATGCGCTTGACCGACGCGAGCGTCGCGCGGCGCACGTCGTCGAGCGGCGCGGTGAAGGTGCGGTAGGCGATGCCGTCGAGCGTGTAGGCCGTGCCCTGCCCGGCCGTCACGCCCGCGGCGGTGCCGAACAGCGTGAGGCCGACCGCGGCGCAGCCCTGAAGGCCCGGCAGCACCGCGAGCGCGACCGTGGCGAGCCCCAGGAGCCGTCTTCGCATGTCGTCACCTCCTGCCCGGGAGACGGGAGCAGACGACGTGCCAGGTGAGGACGCTCAGAAATTCAGCATGTTAACGGGATGCCGCGCGAGCGGGATGGCACAGCACTGTCAGTCTGCTGACAGCGGCCGACCGCGTCCACAAGTCTCCGGCGCCGTCCGGTAGAATCGACCGGTGCCCGATCTCGAGGACCTCGTCGGCGAGCGGTTGATGATCGGCTTGGCCGGGCCGGCCCTGCGCGAGGCGGATCTCCGGCTCTTCCGCGACACGCGTGCGGGCGGCCTCATCCTCTACCGGCGCAACTTCGAGAGCCCGGAGCAGCTCTGCCGGCTCGTCGCCGGACTCGAGGGGGCGCTCGGCCGCCGGCTCCTCGTCGCCACCGACCACGAAGGCGGCCGCGTGATCATGCTCGGCGGCGGCACCACGATCTTTCCCGACGGCCTCGCGATGGGGACGGCGGGCGAGGAAGCCTTCGCGCACCGCCAGGGGCTCTTCGAGGCGCGCGAGCTGCGGCGCCTCGGCGTGGACCTGAACCTCGCGCCCGTGCTCGACGTCCTCACCGAGCGCTACAGCCCGAACATCGGCATCCGCGCCTACGGCAAGGACCCGGCGCTGGTGGCCCGCTACGGCGTGGCGCGCATCCGCGGCATGCAGCGCGGCGGGCTCTCGGCGTGCGCCAAGCACTTTCCGGGCAAGGGCCACGCGCCGCTCGACGCGCACCTGGCCTTGCCGACGATCGACTCCACGTGGGCCGAGATGCGCGCCACCCACCTGCCGCCCTTCCTCGCGGCGATCGCGGCCGGCGTCGAGTGCGTGATGACGAGCCACCCCGTCTATCCGAACCTCGATCCGGCGCGCGTGCCCGCGACCTTCTCGCGGCGGCTCGTCGTAGAGCACCTGCGCGGCGAGGCGGGCTTCGGCGGCGTCATCCTCTCCGACGACCTCGAGATGGGCGCGGTGAGGGCGACGGGCCCGGTCGGCGAGGCCGCGGTCCGGGCGGCGGGCGCCGGCCACGACCTCCTGCTCGTCTGCCACACGGAGGCCGCGCAGCGCGAGGCGGCGGCGGCGCTCCTCGGGGCGTACCGGCGCGGCGCGCTCCCGCGGCGGGAGCTCGAGGCGGCGGCCGAGCGCGTCCGGCGCCTCCGCCGGCGCCGCGCGGCGCGCTTCGAGGGCGGGCCACCGGCGGCCGAGGCGGACGGCGCGCCGCTCGCGTGGGCCATCGCGACGCGCGCGGTGACCGTGGTGGCGCCGGGCCCGCCGGGCTGGAAGCGCGCGCTCAACGGGCGGGTCGCGGTCGTCTTCCCGCGCTTCTCCGGGCTCGCCGCGCGCATCACGATCGAGGCCGAGGTCCAGGACGAGGCCGGCTGGGTGGCGCGCGCCTTCGCGCCGGCCGGGATCGCGCCCGAGACCTGTCTCGTCGCCGTCGAGCCGGTGACGGAGGAGATCGCGGCCGCCGCGGAGTGTGCCGCCGCCGCCGACGCGACGGTGCTCTTCCTCTTCGACGCCCACCTCTACCCGTCGAACCGGGCGCTCCTCGAGGCGGTGCAGGCGCGGGCGCGGGCGCTCGCGGTCGTCCTGCTGCGCGACCCGTGGGACGCCGCGCTCCTCGCCCCCGGCGTCCTCGGCGTGACGGCCTACGGCTTCCGGGCGTGCCAGCTCGCCGCCGTCATCGCGCGCCTCTGCCACTGAGCGCGGACAGCCCGAGGGCGAGCGCCATCGTCCCCGCGGTGCCGAGGATCACGAGCCACGACCAGGCGAAGGCCAGCACCTGCGTCTCGGAGAGCACGAGGAGGCCGAGATTCACCAGCGCCATCGCGATCATCGCCGCCACGTTGGCGCCGTCGGCGACCCGGCGGCGCGTCAGCAGCCCGAGCAGGAACACGCCGAGGAGCGAGCCGAAGGTGACGCCGGCGATCTTGAACGCGAGCCAGAGGATCTGGTCGAAGGCCGCGAAGAAGTGCGCCAGCGCCCCCAGCACCAGGCCGAAGACGACGACGCTCACGCGCGACACGAGAAGGTAGTGGCGCTCCGGCCGGCCGCGCGCGAGGAGCGGGCGGTAGATGTCGGTCACGAACGACGCGGCGAGCGAGCCGAGCGGCGAGTCGATCGAGGCCAGCACGATCGCCGCCAGCATCAGGCCGCGCAGCACGGCCGGCATCGCCTGCTGGACGAAGTGCGGGAGGATCTCGTCGGGCCGCGACACCGGGAGCCCCGGGTGCTGGGCGTAGAAGGTGTAGAGGCCCGCGCCGAGGCCGAGGTAGATGGCGAGCGTGACGAGCGTGCCGAGCGGGGTGAGGGCGAGCGTGCGCTGGCTCGCGCGGCGCGTCTCCACCGTCAGCAGGCGCTGCATCAGGTCGTGGTCGGTGCCGAACGCCGCCATCGAGCCGATCAGGCCGTTCAGCACGGCCACCCACACGATGTTCGGGTCGGTGAGGACGCGGCGCCAGAAGTCGGGGTCGCCCGGCGCCGGGCCCCGATTGATCACGTCGAGCCGGCCGGCCGCGCCCGCCACCTCGAGGATCGCGCCCACGCCGCCGTCGATCTGGGCCACCAGGAACCCCAGCGTGGCGGCGCCGGCCACCAGGAACACGACCGCCTGGAACACGTTGGTCCAGACGACCGCCTGCACGCCGCCGGTGGCGATGTAGAGGATGGAGACGACGATGAAGAGGGCGAGCGTCGGGACGAGGCGCCAGCCCATGAGGATCGACACCGCGAGCGCGGCGGCCATGAGCCGCACGGCGGAGCCGGCCAGCCGCGTGACGAAGAAGAAGACGGACGCCGTCACCTGGCTCGCCCGCCCGAAGCGGTGGCCGAGGAACTCGTAGATGGTCGTCACGTCGTACCGGTAGAAGGCCGGGATGAACAGGAACGCCACGGCGAGCTTGGCCAGGCTCGAGCCGACGAAGAACTGCACGTACTGCCAGTTCTCGCTGTAGGCGGTGGCCGGCACCGAGATGATGGTCACGGCGCTGATCTCGGTGGCGAGGAAGCTGAGGCACGCCGCCCACCACGGCACGCGGCGGCGCGCGAGAAAGAAATCCACCGTGTCCCGCTGGCGCCGGCTGAACCAGACGCCGATCGCCAGCAGGACGGCGAGCGCGACGGCGACGACCGCGTAGTCGGGCCAGGTGAGCGCCGAGGGAGGGGGCGTGCCGGGCACGCCCCATGATAGCGCCTACAGCCGCTGCTTCCCGCGCTCCGCGACGGTGGTGTCGAAGACCTTGCGCCGGAGCTTGTCGACGAGCGCGCCGTAGGACTCCGCGGTGATGATGCGGTCGAACTGGCTGCGGTACGTGGACACGAAGCTCACGCCGTCGATCAGCACGTCGTAGACGCGCCAGCGCCCGTCGCGCACGTGCAGCCGGTACTCGAGCACCGTCTCGGTCCGCCGCGGGCTGGTGACCCTCGACTTGACCGTCGCGTAGTTGCCGTCGATCGCCTCGCCGGTGAACGCGAGCTTCTCGCCCGCGAAGCCCTCGATCCGGGTCAGGTAGGACCGTTCGAGCAGGTCGGTGAAGAGCGCCGCGAACTCGGTCTGCTCCTCGACGGTGCGTGCGGCCCAGTGGCGCGAGAGCGTGCGGCGCGTCATCTCGTGGAAGTCGAACAGCTGGCGCGCGATCTTCTTGATCTCGGCGCGCGGGTCCCGGACCTCTCCGTCCTGGAACACGTTCATGACGCGGACGATCGCCGACTCCACCGCTTCCCGCGGGCCCGTCGCCGGCGAGGCGAGCGCCGTGGCCACCATCATCCACGCTGCGAATGCCTTCCCCATGGTCCGGTCCTCCTGCCTCCCGATGAGCATGGGGTGTGCCAGCGGCCAGCGGCCCCGAAACCGTCGCGTTTTCCGCCGCCTGACGACGGCCTCATAATGGACAGAGTGGCAAGCGTGTCCGCCTCCCGACACCGTCAGCGCCAGCCGCGCCCTGGCCGGCCCGCGCGGCCCGGCCGCCGCGCCGGCCTCGCGATCGGCGCCGACGTCGGCGGCACCTGGATCCGGGTCGCCGCCATGGGCGACGGCGGGCGCACGACGACGATCGCCCTCCGCTCGCCGCGCGAGCTCGACCGCGTCGCCGCGCGCCTCGCGGCCCTCTGGCGCCGGCGCGGATGGACGCGGCGCCGCGTGGCGGCGCTCGCCGTCGCCTCGCGCGGCGTGTGGACGCCGGGCGAGCTCTCGGCGCTCGCGCGCCGCGTGCGGCGCCTCGCGCGCCGGGTCCGCGCCCTGTCCGACGCCCAGGCCGCGCTGCTGGGCGCGCTCGGCGGCGGGCCGGGCCTGCTGCTGCTGGCGGGCACCGGCTCGATCGTCGTCGGGCTCGACGCGCGCGGGCGCTGGGCGCGGGCGGGCGGGCTCGGCCCGCTGCTCGGCGACGAGGGCTCCGCGTTCTGGCTCGGGCGCGAGTGGCTCCGCGCGGCGAGCCGCCACGGGCGCTGGCAGGCCGCGCTCGCGGCCGTGCGCGCCCCCGAGCCGGTGGGCCGCATCGCCGCGCTGGCGCCGCGGGTCGTCGCCCGCGCGCGCCGCGGCGACGCCGTCGCCCTCGCGATCGCGCGCCGCGCCCAGGCCGGGCTCGCCGCCGGGGCGCGCGACGTCGCGCGCCAGCTCCGCCTGCGCCCGCCGGTCGCCGTGAGCTGGGCGGGCGGCGTGCTGGCCGACCCCTGGTTCCGCGCCGGCGTGGCCCGCGCGCTCGCGCGCGCGGGCGTGCGGGCGCGCTGGCGCCGCCCCGCCGCCGCGCCCGTCGCGGCGGCGCTCCGGCTCGCCGTACGGATGCGCGAGCGGGCGCGCGGCGATGCGCGCTGAGCGCCGGCTGGTCGTGACGGTGTGCCCGCGCGAGCCGGGCGTGGTCGTGCTGCCCGTCGAGCACTGCGGGCGTCGGCGCCGGTTGGACGCGCGCGCGGTACGCGCGGCGCTGGAGGCGCTCGTCGCCGCGCGGGGGCTCGGCGACCGGGTGCGCGTCAGGGAGGCGTGCGCCGGCGGCTGCGCGGCGGACGGGCCGAACGTGAGCGTCGAGATCTTCGCGGCGCCGCCGCCCGGCGCGCGGCCGGACTCGGTGGCGGTGGGCTGGAAGACCTACGTCTACTCGCTCCCGGCGCTCGACTGCCTGGCGGCGATCCTCGACGAGAACCTCAGAGCCAGCCGGCGCGCTTGAGCCGGTAGTAGAGGTAGCCGCACGTCGCCAGCATCAGGCCGATCGCCAGCGGGTAGCCGAAGGGCCAGTCCAGCTCGGGCATGACCTTGAAGTTCATGCCGTAGACGCCCGCGATCATCGTGGGCACGGCGATGATCGCCGCCCAGCCGGCCAGCCGCTTCATCGCCTCGTTCTGGGCGACCGAGATGAGCGAGAGGTTCGCCTCGAGCGCCGTGGTGAGGAGCTCGCGCAGCGTGTCCGCCATCTCGTTGAGCCGGATCACGTGGTCGTACACGTCGCGGAAGTACACGCGCGCGTCCTCCGGAATCAGCTCGACCTCGGCCCGCATGAGGCGGTTGCAGACGTCCACGAGCGGCGAGACCGCGCGCTTGACCTCCAGCAGGTCACGCCGGAGCCGGTAGATCCGCTCGGTGGTCGCCCGGCGGAAGCGCTCGCGGAAGATCGCCTCCTCGAGGGCTTCCAGCTGGTCCTCGAGGGCGTCCACCAGCGGGAAGAACTGGTCCACGATGAAGTCCATCAGCGCGTAGAGCACGAACCCGGGCCCCTTGGCCAGGAGCGCGGGCGTCGCCTCGCAGCGCGCCCGCACCTCGCCGAGCGGCGGCGCGGCGCCGTGGCGGACCGAGACGACGTAGCGGGGGCCGACGAACACGTGCGTCTCGCCGAACTCGACCCGGCCGCCGCCGGCCCCCAGCCGGGCGCTCCGGAGCACCACGAAGAGCGACTCGCCGTAGCGCTCGAGCTTCGGCCGCTGGTGGGCCCGGAGCGCGTCCTCGATCGCCAGATCGTGCAGCCCGAACTCCTCCTGGATCTGCCGCAGCAGCTCCGGGTCCGGCTCGTGGAGCCCGATCCACACGAAGCGGTCGGGCTGCCGCAGCACCTCGCTGATGTCGGGGATGGCGACGTCGCCGACGCGACGGCCGGCCGCGTAGGCGGCGCAGGCGACCACGCCCGTCACGCGCGCGCCTCCCCGGCCTCGGGCGCGTCGCGCCGGACGAAGAGGCGCCAGGCGAGCGGCCCGGTGAGCGCGGCGAGCACGCCCGCCACCGTGTTGCGCCAGCCCGCGGTCGCCATCGCGCCCACCGCGAAGGCCGCCGGGAAGCCCGCGACGAGCAGCGCGCCGGCCGGGCCGCCGGGCACGCGCCACGGCCGTGGCATCCCGGGCTCGGCCGCGCGCAACCATAAGAAAGCGGCCAGCTCGACGAGCAGGGCGAGCGAGTAGAGCCACACGTTGAGGACGACCAGCTCCTTGAACGAGAAGGCGGCGAACGCGGCGTAGAGCGCCGACGACAGGACGACCGCGGGCCACGGCGTGCCGAAGCGCGGATGGACGGCGCCGAGCCACGCGGGCAGCGCGCGGTCGCGGGCCAGCACGTAGGGCAGCCGCGAGTTCGTGAGCAGGAGCGACATGAAGAGCCCGGCCGTGCTCACCACCGCGCCGAGGGCGACGGCGTGGCCGAGCCAGTCGCCGCCGACGGCCCGCGCGATCCGCGGCAGCGAGCCCGTCGTCCAGGCGCCCGGGGGCACGGCGCCGCTCGCGAGCCCGACCGCCACCGGCAGGACGTAGGACGCGGCGAGCACCGGGAGCACGAGGAGCAGCGCCAGGCGGAACGTGCGCTCGGGGGCGCGGGTCTCGCCGAGCACCGTGGACGGCGTGTCCCACCCGGAGTAGTTCCACATCACGACGGCGAGGCCGAGCCCGAGCGTCTCGAGCCCCGGCGCCGACGGGGCCGCCGGCAGCCACGGCCCCGCGCGCAGCGCCCCCAGGCCCCAAACCGTGAACGCCGCCACCGGCAGGAGCGCGGCGGCGCCGAGGACGACCGCGGCGCGGCCGGTGGGGCGCACGCCCGCGAGGTTCAGGCCCGTCAGCACGACGATGAACAGGACGACCAGGAGCCAGCGCTCGAGGGCCGTCATCGCGGGATACCAGAACCGCACGTACTCGACGAAGAGCGCCGGATAGACGGCGACGTCCACGAAGCTGTCGATCCAGCTCCACCAGCCGACCTGGAAGGCCCAGGCCGGGCCGAACGCCCGCCGGGTCCAGGCGACGTAGCCGCCCTCCTCGGGCATGGCCGCGGCGAGCTCCGACATCGCGAGCGCGACGGGCAGGCTCCAGAAGACCGGCGTGACGAGCAGGAGGACGAGCGTCAGGCCGGGGCCGAGCGCCGGCACCGTGTCCTCGATGCCGTACGGCCCGCCGCTCACGTTGAAGAACGCGATCGCGGCCAGCGACACGAGGCCGAGCTCGCGCCGGAGCCCGCCCGTCAGCTCATGCTCCCCGCGCCGCGGCGATCAGCGCCGGCAGCTCCCGCACCCACTCCTCGATCGGCCGCGCGGCGTCCACCGTGATCTCGAGCTTGCCGTTCGGGAGCGTCCTCACGCGGCCCGGCGAGCCCGGACCGAGTGGAATCACGAGCTGCTCGCGATGGACGCCGAGCGCGTCGGTCACCGCGAAGATCGCGTCGATCTCCTTCATCGTGACGACCTCAAGCATCGACGCCCGCCTGCGCCGCGCACGCGCGGATCTGCCGCCACGTCTCGTCGTCGAGCGGCACGCCACGCGCCCGTCGCTCCTGCTCGGTCCGCGCCTCCGGCTCACCGGGCACGAGGATCTCCTTCGCGCCGGCGGCGAGCGGCGCGGAGCGCGCGTACCCGAGGAGGTCCGCGACCTGCGCCACGCCGTGGGAGTCGTGGCCGCGCAGGTTGGCGCGGACCAGCAGCGTCGCGATCCAGGCGGCGTCGTCGGCCGGCGCGCCCAGGCGCGCGAAGATGTCGCGGGTCACGCGCTCCAGGGTGCCGGCGTCCAGCAGGGGCATTCGGCGCGTCCTCCTCCGTGCGCTGCTAGACTAAATGACGGCATGCGCGAAGGCGAGAGCGAATCTGAGCCGCTCCTGGCCGGCCTCACCGTCCTCGACTTCTCGCGCGTGCTGGCGGGCCCGTACTGCACGCGCCTCCTCGCCGACCTCGGCGCGCGCGTCATCAAGGTCGAGCGCCCGGGCGAGGGCGACGAGATGCGGCACAACTACCTCCAGCTCGAGGAGGGGCGCACCGACCAGTCCACCTACTTCATCCGCGTCAACACGGGCAAGCTCTCCGTCGGCGTGGACCTCGCGCGCCCCGAGGGCCGCGGGGTCGCGCTCGACCTGGCGCGCGCCGCCGACGTCGTGGTGGAGAACTTCCTGCCCGGGGTCATGGCGCGCCTCGGCCTCGATTGGCCATCGCTCGCGGCGGTGAAGCCCGAACTCGTCTACTGCTCGATCTCGGGGTTCGGCCAGGCCGGACCGCTCGCCGACTGGCCGGCGTTCGCCCACGTGATCCACGCGATGTCCGGCCTCACGCACCTCGAGCAGGACGGCGACCCGGCGCCGCGCGTCGCCTATCTGCAGGCGGCCGACGTGCTCGCCGGCGCCCACGCCTTCGGCGCGGCCCTGGCCGCCCTCTGGCGCCGCGCCCGCACCGGCCAGGGCGCGTACATCGACGTCTCGATGCTCGAGGCGCTCGTCGCGGCCGAGGACGTCAGCTACGGCAGCGTGCTCAACGGCGGCGCCCCGCTGCCGGGACCGCGGCCCGCGATGATCCTCCACGAGATCGGCGGCCGGTGGCTGGCCGCCCAGAGCGGTGGGGCGCCGCAGATCTGGCCGCGGCTCGTCGCGCTGCTCGGACGGCCCGAGCTCGCCGCCGACCCGCGCTTCGCCACGCCCCAGGCGCGGCGCGATCACTGGCCCGCCCTGCACGCCCTCATCCGCGAGGGGCTCGACCGCTTCGAGAGCGTGGAGGCCGCCGTCAAGGCACTGACCGGGGCGCGCATCCCGGCGGCGCCGATCCTCGCGCCCGAGGAGGTGGTCGCCCACCCGCACCTCGCGGAGCGCCAGGCCTTCCCGTCGGTGCCGCATCCGGCGCGCGGCAGCGTGCGGGTGACGGCGACGCCCTTCCACCTCGACGGCGCGCCCGTGCGCCCGGCCGGCCCCGCCCCCTACCGCGTCGGCGAGCACACGCGCGCGGTGCTCCGGGAGGTGCTGGGCTACCCCGAGGCGCGGATCGAGGCGCTCAGGCGCGCCGGGGCGATCGAGCTCGCTCCCGCGGCCAGCGTTCTTCCTAGGTGAGGCGGTGTCAGACGTCCGCCGGCGCGATTGACAAACGGGCACCGGTTGCTTAGTGTTTCCGGGGTCAGCCCACTGAGCGGTTCGCTCAGGCCCGAGGAGCCCGTCCGGTCGAGGAGAACGCGATGCTGAGACTGAGCAGCTACTCCATCCTCTCGGAGCGTCTGCCCGGCGGCGCCTACGCCCTCCTGAACGGGTGCACCGGGACCGTCGACGTGATCTCGGACGATCTGGCGGCGATCATCCAGGACGCGCTCTCACGCAACGAGTGCGACCCCCACCCGCACCATCCGAGCACGCAGCGCTACAAGCACGACGTCTGGGTGCCGACCGAGCGGATCCCCGAGCCGGTGCTGGAGCACCTGCTCGAGCAGGGCCACCTGACCCGGGTGGGCCACGAGGTCGAGCGCGCCCACGTCGCGCGCATCGCGGGCCTCATGCACGAGGTCGCCGAGATGACGCCGCACTTCCTGGTCGTCCCCAACCTCGACTGCAACTACCGCTGCACCTACTGCTTCGAGCGGCCGCTGCAGATCAAGCTCAACTCCAGGACCGCCGAGATCAGCTACCCGAAGGGGAACGTGGTGATGCGGCCCGAGCACGTCGAGGCCTTCTACCGCGCGATCGAGCAGGTGCGGTCCGCCGTCAAGACGCGGGCGATCTGGAAGGAGCTCGTGGCGCTGGGCCGGCTCGACCCCGACCGCGTCGCGAACACGATGATCACGTTCTACGGCGGCGAGCCGCTGGACAAGGCGAACAAGGACATCGTCTTCCGGATCGTCGAGGAGGGGTTCGCCCACGGCTTCAACTTCGCGGCCATCACCAACGGCCACGACCTCGAGCACTTCCTGCCGGTCCTGGGGGAGCGGCGGATCTCGCAGATCCAGATCAGCATCGACGGGCCCAAGCGCCTGCACGACAAGAGCCGGATCGCGCGGAACCGCGAGTCCTCCTTCGACAAGATCGTCCAGAACGTGAACGCCGTGCTCGCCCAGGGCGGCGTCGAGGTCCAGCTCCGCTGCCACATCGATCCCAAGAACAACGAGGCCTTCGGCGAGCTCATGGCGGAGTTCCGGGCGCAGGGCTGGCTCGACCACCCGAGCGTCGTGATCTACGCCACGAACTACCACGTGAAGGACAAGGAAGGGCACGTCACCCAGGGGATCGACTACGAGGACGTGCTGCGCCTGTGGAACGGCGCCACGGCGCGCCACGACAACGTCCACGTCTCCGGCATCGCCGTCCACGCCGACCGGGCGCTGGCGTCGGCGCTCAAGACCGGTGGGCTGGCGCAGCTCAAGGGCACCTACTGCGGCGCCAACTCGGGCCTCTACATTTTCGCGGCGGACGGCTACGTCTATTCGTGCTGGGAGTCGGTCGGCAAGGAGTGCAGCCGGATCGGCCACTTCACGACCGACGCCGGGCTCGTCCTCGACGAGCGGATGACCGAGAAGTGGTTCAAGCGGTCGGTGGCGAAGATCCCGGAGTGTCTCGACTGCTGCTACGCGCTGGTCTGCGGCGGCGGCTGCGCGCAGTACGCGGAGTACAACACCGGGACCCTCGACAAGCCGTACTGCGACCAGTTCGAGGTCGTGTTCCCGACCGCCCTCGCCAACACGGTGGCCGACCACCGGAGCGAAGCTGAAGCCCGCTCGCCGGGAGCGGACGCCGACACCGTCGGAGCCTCGATCGTCGCTCAGCCGGTGTTCACCACCTAACGCGGCGAAAGGAGCGAAACATGTCGACCGAACCGAAAGACAGCCAGGCAGAGCCCGAGGACGAGGGACGACGCGACTTCATGAAGAAGGCCGCGGCGGCCGGCCTCGCCGCCGGCGCGGTGGTCGGAGCCGAGAGCGCCGTGTGGGCCCAGCGGCCCGTCGGCGGAGGCAAGGCCTTCCTGCCCGACGGCAAGCTCCACACCCGCGAGGAGCTGCTCACCAAGCTCGGCCTCGACCCGAGCACCTCGCCCGAGGCGTGGATCACGATCACGTGCGGCTCGAACGCCGCCGCGCTGAAGCTGCGCGATGCCGAGCGCCTCATGAAGGCGGGCAAGCTGAAGGGGGCCGAGCTGGGCCAGCGGCTCCAGGGCGTGCAGAAGCTGGCCCCGGAGGGCCTGAAGCTGCAGCAGAAGCAGTAGCAGGGCCACGGCTCAGGAAGGACGCGCGTAGCCGGAGGCGCCGCCCCGCGTGATCGGACGCACGTCGTTGTCCGCGCCGGGGTTCGACACCTGCCGCTCCCACCGCCGCAGGAATTCCTCGGGCGGCCCGTCGCGGCGGAGCGCGGCGGACTGCGCCAGCTCCCGGCCGAGCGCGAGCAGGTCGGCCTCGACACCCGCGTCAATCACGCGCCCCGTCGCGTCGAAGACGGTCGCCGCGCCCGGCACGGCGGACGCGCGCGGCAGGACCCAGGCGTGGAGCGCGCGCCCGACGTGGCGCAGTACCTCCAGCGCGTGGCGCGCGCCGCCGGGACCCTCGGACACGCCGACGAGGGCGACGACCTTGCCCTCGAACTCGGGGAACCCCATGAGGTCGAGCGCGTTCTTGAGCGCGCCGCTGACGCTCCCGTGGTACTCCGGGGTGCCGAGGACGATGCCCTGCGCGGGCGCGACCTGCTTGCGCAGCTCGAGGAGCCCGGCGTGGTAGCGGGCCAGCTCCCCGCTGCCGTCGCAGAGCGGCAGGTCGTACTCGCGCAGATCGATCAGCTGCGTCGCGGCCCCGGCCTCCGCGGCGCCCCGCAGCACCACCTCGACGGCCATCCGCGTGCGGCTGCCCTCCCGGAGGCTTCCCGGAATGCCGACGATCGACAGCGGGCCCGTCATGCGTCCCCTCCCCCCGCCCGCGCCGGCGCGAGCGCCTGCTCGGCGGCGGCCTCCCCCGAGCGCACGCAGTCGGCGATACCGACGCCGCGGTAGGCCCCGCCCGCCAAGCCGAGCCCGGGGAGCGCCGCGGCGAGGCGCTCGATCGTCTCCACGCGCGCCAGGTGGCCCACGTGGTACTGCGGCATCGCCTTGGGCCAGCGGGCGACGCGCGTGAGGACCGGCGGCGCGGTGATCCCGAG
>JACPCH010000241.1 GCA_016179875.1 Candidatus Rokuibacteriota bacterium
CCGCGCCCCGACCTGCCGGCGAAGGTGACGGGACACCACCGCTATCTCCACGACCTCACGCTGCCCGGCATGCTCCACGCCCGCGTGATCCGGCCGGCGGCGCAGGGCGCCGCGCTGGTGGCGGTGGACGAGTCATCTATTGCCGCGATCCCCGGCGCACGGGTCGTGCGGATCCAGAGCTTCCTGGCCGTGGTGGCGGAGCGCGAGTGGGACGCGGTGCGGGCCGCCGGCGCGCTCAGGACGACGTGGAGCGCCGGCACCGGGCTGCCCGACCACACGCAGGCGTTCGAGGCGATGCGGGCGAGCCGCGTCGTCCGCGATCAGCAGATCGCGAAACGCGGCGATCTCTCGGCATTGAGCGCGCCGCCGCCAGGCACCCGGACGCTCGCGGGCTCGTACCGCTGGCCCATCCAGACCCACGGCTCCATCGGGCCCTCCTGCGGCGTGGCCGACGTGCGCGCCGATCGGGCCACGGTCTGGAGCTCGTCCCAGAACGTCCACGGGTTCCAGGCGACGTGCGCTCGCGCGCTCGGGCTCGAGCGGGGGCGCGTCCGCGTGATCTACCTCGACGGCGCGGGCTCGTACGGCCCCAACGGCGCCGACGACGCGGCCATGGAGGCGGTGCTGCTCTCGAAGGCGCTGGGCCGGCCGGTCCGCGTGCAGTGGAGCCGCGCGGACGAGCACGGCTGGGACCCGAAGGGCCCCGCCCAGCTCCTCGAGCTGCGCGCCGCCGTCGATGCGGACGGTGAGGTCGTGGCCTGGGAGACGCAGGCGTGGCTGCCGCTCGCCACCGCCAACCTTCCCAACATCCCGCTCCTGGCGCTGGACGCGGCGGGCCTCCCGCAGACGCCGGGCCGGTCGACGGGGCTGATCTACCAGAACGTGGACCCGCCCTACACGCTGCCGAACGTGCACGCGGTCGTGCACTGGATTCCCGACGCCCCGCTCCGCACCTCCGCGATCCGCGCGCCCGGCAAGGTGGCCAACACCTTCGCGGTGGAGTCGTTCGTGGACGAGATCGCGGCGCTGGCGCGTGTCGATCCCGTGGAGTTCCGCCTGCGCCGTCTCACCAACCCGCGCGGCGTCGAGGTGCTGCGGCGGGCGGCGGCGCGCATGGGCTGGCAGCCGCGGCCCTCGCCGCGCCCCGCCGACCGGTCCGCCGGCGTGCTGACGGGTCGCGGCATCGCCTACGTCCACTACAAGCACGCGGAGACGCTGGTGGCCATGGGCATGGAGGTGGCGGTCGAGCGCGCCACCGGCCGCATCCGCGTGACGCGCGTGGTGTGCGCCCAGGACTGCGGGCTCATGATCAACGTGCAGAGTCAGCTCGAGGGCAACATCATCCAGACGCTCTCCCGCACGCTCCACGAGGAGGTCGTCTACGATCGCGACCGCGTCACCACGGTCGACTGGGTCTCGTATCCCATCCTGACCTTCCCGGAGGTGCCGGCGCTCGAGTTCGAGCTGATCCAGCGGCTGGCGGAGCCGCCGCTCGGCGTGGGCGAGGCGGCGTCGACGCCGGTGCCCGCGGCGCTCGCCAACGCCGTGTTCGACGCGACGGGCGTGCGGTTCCGTACCGTGCCGTTCCGGGCCGATCGGGTCAAGGCCGCCCTGGCCGGGATTCCCTAGACGAGGAGGTCAGCATGCCGCGCGTCGCTCCGATCACCGGCAAGTCCGACGTGCCCGCCGAGCACCACGCCGTCGTCGACGCGGTCGTGAACGTGTTCGGCAACGTCCGCGGGCCCTTCAGCATGCTGCTCCACAGCCCGAAGCTGGCGGCGCGCGTGCTGCCCCTGGTCACCTTCTTCCGCGACGAGAGCGTCGTCGAGGCGAAGCTCCGCTCGGTCGCCATCCTGGCCGCCGTGCGCGAGCGCGAGGCGGCGTATGTATGGTCGGCCCAGGTCGGCGCGGCGCGCCGGAACGGCGTGCGCGAGGAGGTCATCGACCTGCTCCGGGCCAAGGGCGACCCGGGCAGCCTTCCGGCGGACGAGCGGGAGATCGTGACCTACACCCGGCAACTGATGCGCACGAACCGTGTGGACCAGGCGGTCTTCGACGCGCTCAAGAACCGCCACGGCGTGCCGTGGCTGGTCGAGCTGACGGCGGTCGCGAACTACTTCGCGATGCTGTCGGGCGTCGTCAACGCCTTCGAGGTGGCGCCGCCGCCGGACGGCGACAAGCTGCCGGGGTAGCCCGTTACAGCTTCAGCAGCCCTTCCAGATTTCGCCAGAGGATCTTGTCCTTCTCGTCCGGGGTCAGGGTCTGGAGCCCCTGCACCCAGGCGACGGGCGAGGGATGCCACGGCACGAACGGCCAGTCGCTGCCGAGCACGACGCGGTCGGCCCCCACCCGGTCGAGCAGGAAGCGCAACGCCTCCTCGCTGCCCGTCACGCTGTCGTAGTAGAGACGGCGCTGGTACGTGCTCGGCGGGCGCTGGGCGCCGCCACGCGCGGCGGCGCGGCCCTGCCAGCCCCGGTCGAGGCGCCCCATCGCGAAGCAGGCCGGGCCGCCGCCGTGGGCGACGCACACCTTGAGGTCGGGGCACGCGTCGAGGATCCCGCCGAAGATCAGGATCGCCACGACGATCGCGTCCTCGACGATGACGCCGAGGCTGTTGAAGAGCCCGTAGCGGGTCGTGCGCTGCAGCATGAAGTTGTGCTGCGGCTGGGGGTGGAAGAAGAGCACGGCCCCCATGGCCTCCGCCGCCTTGAACAGCGGCAGGAACTTCGGCTCGTCCCAGTTCTCGCCGTTCACCACCGTGTCGAGCTCGGCGCCCTTGAGCCCGAGGACGGTCACCGCGCGCTCCAGCTCGTCGATCGCCGCCGTGACGTCCTGCACGGGCAGCGTGGCGAGGCCGGCGAAGCGCCGGGGCCACTGCCGGGCCATCGCGGCGATCTCGTCGTTGACGTCGCGCGCCAGGGCCCGCCCCTGCGCCGGGTCGAGGTGGTAGCCGAAGAACGGCGTGTGGATGGAGATCACCTGCACGTCCACGCCCTGGGTGTCCATGTCTTTCAGCCGCTCTTCCGGCGTGAAACGCACCTTGGGCGAGGCGAAGTGCGTGCGCTTGCCGTCGCCCACCATGGTGCCGACGCCGTCGCCGGGCTCGTGACGAAAGCCGTACCAGTCGCGTCCGGCGTCGGCGGCCTGCCAGAGCGATTTCGGAACGAGATGAGCGTGGATGTCGATGGCCCGCATGAGCCTCCTCGGTCTAGGTCTTGAAGAGGTTGTCGAACCCGCGGCGGATGTCGCCGGGGCGCGTCGAGTCGGGCGAGGCGTCCCGCTCGACGGTCACCCGGAGCGAGAACCGGGCACAGTCGTTACGCGCGCTCTTGTCCGCGACGCGCTCGGGGATGGGCTCCGCGCACTCGAAGCGCCGGCCCGTGTCGAAGTGGGCGCACTGCCGGCAGGCGCGAATGGCAGCCCGGCAGTTCGGGCACTGCGCGAGTGACGCCGTGGCGATCGGCAGGACCGCGCCGCACGCGCCGCACCGGGAGACGGCGCGCTGGGCGAGCATTCCGCCGCCCCGCGGCGCGTCGGCGGCCGGCCGCGGCGGCGGCGGGCGGCGCGGCTCGGCGTCCTTGGGCCGGTAGCCTTGCTGGCGGTACTTGCGGTCGGCCATGCGTGTGCCCCTTTCAGCCCTTACTCTAGCCGATGCGACGCGCCGATGCGCTCGAAGGCGAAGGGTATACTCGGGCCATGGGACGCCTTCTCTGGCCTCTGGCGCTCGTCGTGACGTTCGCGATCGGCTGGGCGGCTGGGGGCCTCGCCCGCAAGGGACCGTCGGCGGCGCCGGACGTCGATCAGCCGAAGACCGTGAGCCGCCTGGAGCAGCAGGTCACCACGCTGCAAGCGCGGCTGCGCGCGAGGGAGGGCTCCGCGCCGG
The DNA here is from genome assembly GCA_016179875.1 of Candidatus Rokuibacteriota bacterium. Taxonomy (GTDB): domain Bacteria; phylum Methylomirabilota; class Methylomirabilia; order Rokubacteriales; family CSP1-6; genus GWA2-73-35. The sequence continues at coordinate 3,884 of JACPCH010000241.1, forward strand.
CCGGTGCGCCGGCCGGGACCTCCGCCGGCGCCTCGGGACCGCCGGCGCATCGCGTTCTGGGAGCGGCCGTCACGGAGGAGCGCATATTACGCGGCGCGGCTCAGGCCCGGGCCGATCGGGTGTCCCCGTTGGAATCGCGCGGGCCGGGCGCGCCGGCGCCGACCGTGGACACGGCGCTCGAGCGTTTCTACCGGTATCTCGAGGCGACGAACGGGACGCAGGGGCGGGAGGGCTGGCGGCGCGCCCGAGAGCTGGTCGATGACTTGCGGGGCATGGGCGACGTCGCCGGGCAGGCGCTGATGCGGGTGCTGGCGACCGGGAGCGACAGCGACGAGCGGCGCGCGGCCGCGCGGCTGCTGGGCACGCTCCAGATCCCGCAGGCGCTGCCGCTTCTGAAGGACGTCATCGAGAAAGAGGACGATCCCCTGCTGCGGCGTGCCGCGGCCACGGCGCTGCGAGAGCTTCAGACCCCCGAGTCCGTCCCGGTCATGGAACGGATTCTGGGCCATCCCGGAGAGGACCGCTTCGTGCGCCTGAGCGCCGCGTATGGCCTGGCCGAGGCGGGCCGGCCGCTGGGAGTCAGCGGGTTGGCGCACATCTTCGAGGAATCCAACGCCGATGGGCGCGGACGGGAGATGGCCTTCCGGGCGCTCGCCTCCTTGAACGACGAGCGTCCGCTGCCCTTCATGCGCCAGCTCGTGAGCTCGCAGGCCGAGCCGGCGTATCGGCTGCGCGCGATACGGTATGTGACGGCGCAGGGTGATCGGCAGGCCCTCGGAGCCCTCCAGGTGGTGATGCAATCCCCGACCGAGCAACCGTCGATTCGCGACGCCGCCGCCCAGGCGTACCGGATCCTCGGCGGCCGGTAGCCCTCGCGTCCTCCTCGCGCCCGCCGCGCCCGCTACCGGGCGAGCCGCACCAGCCGCAGCTCGCTCTTGACCAGGTCGGGCACGACGACGAGCAGCCCCCCGCTCTCCGGCACGACGCAGAAATCGGCCGGCCCCTTGAACCCCGACGCCAGCTTCTCCATGCCCGTCTTCGCGCTCCACCTGAAGAGCGATCCCGAGTTCCAGTCCGTCGCCAGCAGGGTCCCGTCGTCCATCTCGTAGAGGCCGTCCAGCCGCCCCAGGTCCCTGGCGAGGGTCTTGATCTCTCCGCCGGCGGTCAGCGCGTAGATGCCGCGCGCCTGGTCGGGGGACATGAAGCCGACGATCAGGATCGAGCCGTCCCGGGCCGGATAGAGCCCGTTGGGGTTGATCGACTTGCCCGAGAAGACGAGCGTGACCTTGGGATCGCCCTTCATTTCCAAGAAATCCGCCGGCTCCACCCGGACGAGCTGGTCGGCCCGGTTGTCGCTGATGAAGAGGACGTTCGACGTGACCGTCGGGTCGTTGGCGAACTTCACCCCCGGCAGCTCCAGCTTCCGGCCGCGCCGGGTCGTCAGATCGAAGACCCACACGACGTCGATGTCGGTGACCCACAGCCGGTTGCCCTGGACCCAGATGCCCTTCGGCTTGTTGAGGATCTCGCCCGCGGCGGGGAGGAACCGCTCCTCCAGCACCTTCCCCTCCAGCGACACCTTGCTGATCCTGCCCTTGCCGTCCTTCTCGGCCGGCTTGAGCTCGGAGCCGAACTGGCTCACGTACAGGACCTTGGCCCGAGGGTCGTACGCCACCGATTCGGGAAACGCGAAGCCGGTTGCCGTCTGCTCCGAGGCCACCCGGAGCGCCTTCGTCTCCTGGGCGGACGCGCCCGGCGAGACTCCCAGCGGCCCGAGGGCCACCGAAGCCGAAAGAGCCAGAACGATCGCCGTCGCCCTCTTCATCGCACCCTCCCGTCGAGGATTCTGGACCGCCAGACGGTTATCATGGTGGGCCGGCCGGATGTCAAGCTCCGAGGAGAGGACGACAGCACATGCCGAAGATCTGGCGGGTGTACAGCGGCGCGGACGGACGGTCGCACCTCGCCGAGATGCCGCTGGCGATGACGCCGTTCGTCGACGTCGAGGGCGCGCATGGCGAGGGAACCGCGGCGCAGCCGGCGACGGGGATCACCTTTCGAGTCTCTCCGCCGGGCTACGTGCTCGGCTGGCACTGCGCGCCCCGGCGGCAGTACTCGATCTCGCTGTCGGGGGCCGCTGAGATCGAGGTCGGCGACGGCACGGTGGCGCGGCTCGGGCCCGGCGACGTGGTGCTGGCCGAAGACCTGACCGGCCAGGGGCACGTCACCCGCGTCGTCGGGGATCAGCCGCGCTTCTACGCGATCGTGCCCCTGGCGGACCACGTCACGGCGCGGACTTCCTGATCTCGGCGATCTTGCGGTCGCGCTCGCCGGCCAGCCGTTCGCCGTCGCGCCGCAGATTCTCGTTCAGCTGCTCGATCTCCTCGTGGGTGGTGGCCTTGCGCAGCGCCGCCTGGTGGAGGATCTCCAGCTCGGCGCTCTTGGCCTTGTGGAACTGGCGGACCTCGGCGATGGCCGACTTCTGGGCGTCGGTGAGGGGACGGTCGTCGCCGCCGGCCTCCTGGTCCTTCTTCCGGAGGCGCTCCATCGCCAGCTCGTAGGCCTTCTTCGGGGCGTCGTCGGCCATCAGGGTCAGAGTGTAGCAGAAGCCCTCGGGGCGCCGCGCCGTCCGGGAATGGATACACCAAGTGACGGTTGTTCCGTACACCATCGCGCGGTACACTCGTGGCGAGGAGGCCGCGCCATGGGCAGGACGAACATCGTCCTCGAGGATCGCCTGGTCCGGGAGGGCCTTCGGCGGTTCAAGTGTCGCTCGAAGCGAGAGTTGGTTCACCTGGCCCTCACCGAGCTGCTGAAGAGCGCGCGCCGGCGGGACTTGCTGTCGCTGCGGGGCCACGTGAAGTGGGAGGGAGACCTCGCCGAGCTCCGGCGCCTTCGGCCGTGATCGTCGTCGATACGACGGTCTGGATCGACTTCCTCGAGGCCAGGGGCACGGCGTTCGACCGACACCTCACCGAGCTCGTCGAGCATGACGCCCCGATCGCGCTGGTCGACATCGTGTACTGCGAGATCCTCCAGGGCATTCGGGACGAGGACGCCTATCACCGGACGCGCACGAGCTTGCTGGCTCATCCGATCTTGCGTCCGCGCGGGCTCGAAACCTTCGAGGCCGCGGCGAACCTGTATCGGGTGGCGCGGCGCCGGGGGCTCACGATCCGACGGAGCGTGGATTGCGTCATCGCCGCGACCTGCCTCGAGACTGGTGCGGAGATCTACCACCACGACCGCGACTTCGACGCCCTCGCCAGGGTGTCAGAGCTGGCGATCTACGACCCGGCCTGAACGACCCCCTCCGTTCAGAGCTGAAAGGTCTTGACGTAGACGCCGGGCGAGCCCGGTGCGTGCCGCATGTGCGAGCGCATCCGGGCCGACACCGGCGCGGCGTCCCGCTGGGTGGCCCAGGCGGCGCTCTCGGAGACCTTCGGGTGCTCGAACTCGTAGAGGGTGAGGTAGGTGGGCGCGCCGGTCACGGCGCGATAGCGCCGGCCGCGGATGACGCCCGGGACCTTCTCGTAGTTGGGCACGTAGATCGTGTTGTACCAGTCGTTGAACTCGTCGTCGATCTCGGGCGGCACGTCCATGCGTCCCATCTGGAGCGCCGGGGCCATGGGGCTCGCGGCGACGGCCGGCGTCACCGTCCGCGGGTGGATCAGGGTGTAGACGTTGCGGATGTAGGTGGTGCCGATGACCTCGGGCGAGCAGCGTTTCGTCCAGGCCGTCGGGTGCGCCTGGGCGTCCTTGTAGGCCGCGCTCTCGAGCACCGCGGCGCTCTCCAGCTCGTAGCAGGCCAGATGCTTCGGCGCGCCCTTCACCGCTTCGTACCGGGCCCCGCCGAGGAAGCCCGGGATGGCGAGCCGCTCGGCCAGGTGCTCCTCGTTGTACCAGCGAGTGAAGTCCGCTTCCTTGTCCGCCGGGACGTCGGCCCAGACCATCAACAGCCCCGTGCCCTTCTTCGCCGTCATCGGCGCCGGCCCGGGGACTACGTCAGCGTGGCGGCCGGCGCGCGCGGGCGCAGGGCGTCGTCCCAGGGCCCGGGGAACCGGCCCTTGCCGCCCTCGCCCGAGAACGGCGTGTCGCGCTGCCACTGGCTCTTGGGCAGCTCGTAGTAGACCTCGAGGCCGTTGCCGTCGGGATCCGCGAAGTAGACGCCGAGGGAGACGTTGTGGTCCAGGACGCGGGTGGGCACGCCCTTGTCCCGGAGCCGCTGGTACAGCTCCTTCAGGTCGTCGAGGCTCGCCATCTTCCAGGCGAAGTGGTTGAGGCCCACCTGGCCCTTCCGCGGCCCGGGGGCGTCCTCGCCCACCTCGAACAGCGCGACGTCGTGCGCGTGCTCCGGATCGGCCGCCAGGAAGACCGCGCGCAGCCGTCCCGTCTCCGGCCACGTCATGGTGTCCTGCGTGTGGAGCCCCAGGACGTCGGCGTACCACCGGTGCGAGCGCTCGGCGTTGCGCACGTAGAGGTTGACGTGGTCGAGGGCGACTGGCTTGTAGCTCATGGTCTCCTCGCGGGGGATATTAGCACGGGTCTTCTTCCAGCCGCGCCGCGTCCGCGATGTCTTGAGCCCGTCCGGTCGCCTTCTTGTTGCGGATCAGGTGGTGACGAGCGAGGACCGGCACGTCGAGGCCGTCGATCCGCACGACCCGGCGGGCCGACCACGCCTCGTCGAACGTGACGCCGTCGATCGACGTCAGGAGATCGATGCGATTCGGCGCGACCCCGATCTGAAACACGGTATCCGGCCTGACGAGATCGTCCTCGGTCAGATCCGCGAGAGGGGCGCCGAACCGCGTGAGAGCCGAGCGAACGCGGCGCGCGTTGTCTGCCGTCGGGCGAACCCAGACGTCGAGGTCGCCGGTCGCGCGTGGCACGCCGTGCACCGCGAGCGCGTACGCGCCGACCAGAAGGTACTCAGCCGCCTCGGCGGAGAGTGCGGACAACATGTCGCGGAAGTCGGGATTCAACACGCTCTCCCATGAACGCCCACGCATCGCGGGCAAGGTCCCACATCATTTCCAGGCGCTCCGCCTCCGTCATGGCGCGGATGGGATCGGGCGGCGGTGCGTCGCCGGGACGGATCACGTGTGCCGGTGCTCGCTGTGCTCGCTGCCGGGACATGACGAAATTGTACCCCGGCCCTCGGCGCTCGCCCCTTCGAGAATGTGATCAGTCGAGCGTGAGCACGGCCTTGCCGGGGAAGCGCCGGGCCATCAGGTCCTGCGCGACCTTCGCGATCTCCGCCCACGGCCGCTCCACGCTGACGTGGGGCGTGAGCCGGCCCGCCGCCACCAGGTCGGCGAGCCGCCGCAGGCCCCCCGACGCCGGCTCGCCCGCCAGCTCCTTGAACAGATAGAAGCCGTACAGCGTCGTGCGCCCGGCGAAGAAGAACTGGCGCGCGTCGAAGGTGACCTCGGGCGTGGCGGAGACGCCGAAGACGACGCAGGCCCCGCCGCCCTCGAGGGCGCCGAGCGCCGTGCCGAGGGTGCGCCCGCCCACGGAGTCGAGGATCAGGTCGTACGTGGGCGACGGCGGAATGTCGTCGCCCACCGCCACCTCGTGGGCGCCGAGCGCGCGCACCGCCGGCGCCTGGTCGGCGCGCCGGACGCTCGCCGTCACGTGGGCGCCGCCGAGGCGCGCGAGCTGCACCGCGAAGTCGCCGACGCCGCCGGTCGCGCCGGTGACGAGCACGCGGCGGCCGAGGAGCGGGCCGCCCCGGGCGAGCGCGAGGAGCGCGGTGAGGCCGGCCACCGGAAAGGTCGCGGCCTGGGAGAACGTCACGTTGGCGGGCAACTCGGCGAGGGCGTGCGTCGGCACCGCCACCCGCTGGGCCCACGCGCCCTCGGGCAGGAGCCCGACCACGCGCGCGCCGGCGCGCGGGCCCGAGCCGTCCGCCGCGGCGCGCTCGACCTCGCCGGCCAGGTCCCAGCCCGGCCGCCAGCCGGCCGCGGCCTGGCCCGAGCGCCGGACCTCGCCGCGGTTGAGCGAGAGCGCCCGCACGCGCACCACCGCCTCGCCGCGGTCGGGGACGGGCTCGGCGACGGGGCGGATGACCAGCCGGCCGGGCGCGTCGGGATCCACGACGACGGCATGGTTGTCGCTCACGGGTCACCTCCGCTGGAAGAGTAGCGGCGCGCGGGCCGGGAGGTCAATGCGCCTATGACTCACGTGCCTATCACTCACGTCATACCCGCCACCACCCGACTCCGGGTATTCCTGTGACCGGACTTCCTGCGCTTCCCAACCCGCGCGACCGAGGGAGGACACATGGCAGACGCGTCGAAACCCGGCGATCGGCAGATCCCGCTCGGCCAGCGGCTCCTGGAGCGGCCCTTTCTCCTCCTGGTGGCCGGCCTCGTCGTGATGTTCGGCTTCTACACGATCTGGGGACTCTACGAGATCCTGAGCCTGCCGAAGGCGGCTCTGCCCTGAAAGGGAGTGCCATGCAACACGACGAAGCCCATTCGGCGATCGTCTCGCCCACCGGCACCTGGTGGCTGCCCGCCGGCAAGCAGGAGAAGCGGTGGGTGATCATCGCCTTCGTCTGGTGCCTGATCCTGTTCGCCATGATGCCCTTCTGGCATCTGAAGGGCGGCCAGAACCCATCGGGAATCCGCTCGAAGGTCGAGCCCAGGGACTTCGCCGCGCGGGTGGAGAAGTTCATCGCCGACTACAAGGTCGGTGAGGACAAGGGCGTTCCGGTGGTGGCGCCGCCTCCGGGCAGCGACATCTACCTGGCGGGCCAGATGTGGCGCTGGTATCCCGTGCTCCGTCTCAAGGAAGGGGTGCGGTACACGCTCCACCTCTCCTCGCTGGACATCAATCACGGGTTCAGCCTGTACCCGGTCAACCTGAATTTCCAGATCGTGCCCGGCTACGACTACGGGCTCAAGATCGTCCCCAACAAGTCGGGCGACTTCCGCATCATCTGCAACGAGTTCTGCGGCATCGGTCACCACATGATGGTCGGCAAGGTCGTGGTGGAGTAGGGAGCGATAGGAGAGCCATATGTCCTCGGTGGCGCACGCGCTGGCAGCCCGGTTCCGGACCTGTGAGGTGACGGGGCTCAAGGTCGACTGGCACGCGGAGACCCTCGTCAAGGTCAACGCCGTCGTCGCCGTCGTGAACTTCCTCGTCGGCATCATCGCGGCCTTCGGCCTCGTGATGACCCGGTGGCAGGCCGTGCACCTCCTGCCGGCCGACCTCTTCTATCGCTTCCTGACGCTCCACGGCCTGAACATGCTGATCTTCTTCATCATCTTCTTCGAGATGGCCGTCCTCTACTTCGCCGGGCCCGTGCTCCTGAACTCCCGCCAGCCGGCCCCGCGGGTGGGCTGGCTCGCGTTCGGCCTGATGGTGCTCGGCATGCTCGTCGTGAACGTCATGGTGCTCCGGGGCCAGGCCGACGTGCTCTTCACGTCGTATCCGCCGCTGCAGGCGCATCCGCTCTACTACGCGGGCATGATCCTCTTCGCGGTCGGCGCCCTCGTCGTGACCAGCCTCTTCTTCGCCACGCTGGTGGTGGCGAAGCGGCAGCGGACGTACGAGGGCTCCATTCCGCTGGTGAGCTTCGGCGCCCTGACGGCCGCCATCATCGCCGTGATCACGCTGCTGCACGGCGCCGCCATCTACATTCCGACCCTGCTGTGGTCCCTGGGGCTCATGAACATGGACCCCCAGATCTACCGGATGGTCTGGTGGGGCCTGGGCCACTCGTCCCAGCAGATCAACGTGGCCGCCCACGTCTCCATCTGGTACCTGATGGCGGCGCTGACCGTCGGCGGCGTGGTCGTGAACGAGAAGATCAGCCGCATGGCCTTCGTCCTCTACATCCTGTTCATCTCCATGGCCTCGGCCCACCACCTGCTGGTGGATCCCGGGATGGGCCCGGCGTGGAAGATCTGGAACACGAGCTACGCCATGTACCTGGCGGTGCTGGCCAGCATGGTCCACGGCTTCACCGTGCCGGCGGGCATCGAGATGGGCCAGCGCCTGCGCGGCTACACCCGCGGCACCTTCGAGTGGCTCAAGAAGGCGCCCTGGGGCGATCCCGGGTTTTCCGGGGCCGCCCTCTCGCTGGTGATCTTCGGGTTTCTCGGCGGCATCACCGGGGTGACGATCGGCACCGAGCAGATCAACATCATCGCCCACAACACGCTGCGCGTGCCGGGCCACTTCCACACGACCGTCGTCGGCGGCACGGCCCTGGCCTTCATGGCCGTCACCTATTACGTGCTGCCGCTGATCTTCAGGAAGCGGGTGGCGTTCTGGGGGCTCGCGAAGATCCAGCCGTATCTCTTCGCGGTCGGCATCGTCATCCTCGCCATGTCGATGATCTTCCAGGGCATCTTCGGCGTCCCGCGGCGGCACTGGGACATCGCCTCGGCCAACGCGCCCTTCCAGATCGAGTACCATCCCGCCGTCCAGCTCTTCCAGGCCACCATGGGGATCGGCGGCCTCCTCGCCATCGCGGGCGGGCTCGCCTACATCCTGATCGCGGTGGTCAGCGTGTTCTTCGGCCGTCCCTTCCGGCTGGCCGACTCCCAGGACCGGTCCGGCGTCCCCCAGGGCGTCTGGACGCTGCCCGCGCAAGTCCACCGGGGCGCCGCCGTGGGCGCCGTTCACCAGACCGGGACCCCGGGCACCGTCATCCTGGTGTTCATCTTCTTCGGCTGCTTCATCCTCTATTACTTCGCGAACTGGAAGATCCTGTCGTTCGTCTGGAAGGTGGGGTAGCCCATCCAGCCCGCGAAGCTCCCGGCGTGCGTCCTCGTCCTCTGGCTGGCGTCCACCCTGCTGTGGTGGACGTTCGCCTTCATGCCGCTGCCGTCTGCTCCGCCCGAGTGGTTGACGGCGGCGCGCTCCGCCTGTTTCGGCTCGATCGAGAGCGGCGTGCCGGCCGCCTGGGGCTGGATGCTGCTCGTCCTCGCGCCGGCGAGCTTCCTGGTGGCGATCGTCGTCCTCTGGGGATCCGAGCTCGCCGCCTCCGTGCGGGCCCTGGCCCGGCTCCGGCTCGGCCAGTGCCTGCTGGCCGCGCTCGCGGTGGCGCTCGTGGTCGAGGCGACCTGGGTGACCACGAAGCTTCGAACGGCCCGGGCCATCGCGAGCTGGGACCAGGGACTCCACGACCTCGGCGCGGCGCTGCCGCCCGGGTACCCGCGGCAGACGGCTCCCGCCCCGGAGCTGGGGCTGGTCGATCAACACGGCCGGCGGATCTCGCTCGCGAGCTTCAGGGGACGGCCCGTCGTGCTCACGTTCGTCTTCGGCCACTGCCAGACCCTGTGCCCGCTCGTGGTCGAGACCATCAAGCGGGCGCAGCCGGGGACCGCCCCGAGCGAGGTCCTGCTGGTGACGCTCGATCCCTGGCGGGACACGCCGAGCGCGCTGCCGGCCATCGCCCGGCAATGGAAGATCCCGGAGAATTTCCACGTGCTGTCCTCGAAGAGCGCGGACGCGGTGCTGAGCGTCGCCCGGGCCTACGGCGTGCCCTTCGAGCGCAACGAGAAATCCGGGGACATCGTCCACCCCGGGCTGGTGTTCCTGATCGATGCCGAGGGCCGTCTGGCCTACACCTTCAACAACCCCCCAACGGCCTGGGTTCGCGAAGGACTCGCTCGCCTGGGCAGGACGCATGCGCAGACCGGCTGACACCTGGGAGCCGTACGACTACTGGCGGCCACCCGGAACGCGGTGGCTCGAACGCCTCCTGCGGGGAGTCGATCGGGTCTTCGACCGGATCTACTCGTCCCGCTACAACCCGCTCCATCGGACCGGCACGCTCGCCTCCCTGGCGCTCGTGGTCGCGCTGGTCACGGGCGTCTACCTGCTCTTCGTCTACGAGATCGCACGCCCCTATGAATCGATGGTCGCGATCCAGCACGACGTGGTCCTGGGGCTCTGGATCCGCGCGCTGCACCGGTACGCGTCCGACGCGGCCGTCGTCGCCGTGGCGCTCCACGTTCTGCGCTTGCTGGCGCAGGGGAAGACCTGGGGCCCGAGAGCGCTGGCCTGGATCACCGGGCTCTTGCTCGTCGGCATGCTGTTCCTGTCCGCCCTGACCGGGTTCGTCCTGGTCTGGGACGAGTTCGGCCAGAAGCTGGCCGTCGCGGGCGCGAAGATGCTCCGCGTGCTGCCGCTCTTCCCGGAGCCCCCCGACCGCTCCTTCGTGGGGGACGCGCCCCTTCCTTCGCAGTTCTTCTTCATGAACCTGTTCCTGCACGTGGCCATCCCGCTCGGGATGATCGGGTTCCTGTGGCTCCACACGTCCCGGCTCGCGCGGGCCGCCTGGTTCCCGGAGCGGACGGTCGTGTGGGGGACCGTCATCGGGTTGGTTCTGGTATCGCTGGTGTGGCCCGCGCCCCTGCCGCCGGCGGCCGACCTGCTGGCGATTCCCGGGCGCGTGGACGCGGACTGGTTCTACGGCTTCTGGCTCCCCGTCGCGCACGGCTCGCCGATGGCCGGGCTGGCCGGCGCCGTGATCCTGACCGGTCTGCTGCTGGCGGCGCCGTGGTGGCTGCGGCCCCGCGCCGGGACGCTCCCGCCCCCCGCCGTCGTGGACCCGGAGAAGTGCGAGGGCTGTCAGCAGTGCTTTCAGGATTGCCCCTACGACGCGATCCAGATGGTGGCGGGCAAGCATCCGGACGTGCATCCGCTGCGCGCCGACATCCAGCCGAGCCTCTGCGTGAGCTGCGGCCTGTGCGCGGGCTCGTGCGCCTCTCTGGCGATCGGGCCCCAGGCGCGCACGGCGCGGCATCAGCTCGCCTCGGCCGGCCAGCTCGTGGCGAGCACTCTCGAGCCGGGGCGACGGACACTGGTCGTGGCCTGCCGGAACAACGGCGGCGTCTCGGAGCGGCTGCGAAACCACCTCGGCGCCGATGGCGCGACAGAATGCCTCGAGGTGGACTGCGCGGGGACGCTCCATCCGGGCACGGTCTCCTACCTGGCCGGCCACTTCGGCGGGACCGTGATCCTGGGGTGCGCTCCGCAGAACTGCGTTCATCGCGAGGGCGCGACGCTGGCCGACCTCCGCATTCTCATGGAGCGACGGCCCGCCGTGCCGGGGCGGATCGCCGGCCTGCCGGTGCGCGTGCTCCACTACTCCATGGGCGAGTGGCCGCGC
>JACPCH010000157.1 GCA_016179875.1 Candidatus Rokuibacteriota bacterium
TCCGCGTGCTCTCGGCCAGCATCGGGTCCTTGCCCGCGCGCACCCACGGGTCGTCGGGGCGCCACCAGCCGCTGTGGACGACCACCTCGTCGCCGACCCTGACGTTCGTCACGTCCCGGCCGGCGGCCCACACGATGCCTGAGCAGTCGCTGCCGCCGGCGTGGAAGTCCTCGGGCTCGCCGCCCTTCTGGCGCTCGGCGATCACGTCGAGGGGCTGGCCCAGCGCGGCCCACACGTTGTTGTAGTTGATGCCCGATGCCATCACGTAGATCAGGACTTCGTCGGCGCCGATCGCCGGCGTCGGGATGACTTCACGCTTCCAGGCGTCGCGCGGCTGGCCGAAGCGGCTCTGCCGCACCAGGTAGGCGTGCATCCGCGCCGGCACCTCGCCGAGGGGCGGCTTGTCTCCGAGCTCGTACAGGTCAGCCATGGCGTTCAGGATCTCCTAACCGTTGAACTGTTTGACCAGCCGGGGGAGGCGGGGGTCGTCGAGGCCGGACTGGTAGGGCTGGTAGAAGGCAGTCCGATCGAGGAGCCCCGTGTAGCGCTCCTTGATCCGGGCCGCGATGTCCGCGTAGGTGCCGGTCACGGCGAAGGTGTCGAGCATCTCGTCCGTGATCAGGTCGGCCATGCCCTGCCAGTCGCCCTCGACGGACTTGCGGTGGAGCGCCGGCGTCAGGCTCTGCCAGCCGTGGGCCGCCAGCACCGGCTCGTAGGTGCGGGTCGAGGCGTAGAAGGCGATCTGCTGCTTGACCGCCTGCTTCTGCTGCGCGACCTCCGGCTCGGTGTCGCCGACCACGACGAAGCTCGCGGTGGTGTAGGTGAAGCTCTCGCGGGTCCGGCCCGACGCCTTCAACCCCTCGTTCACCGCCGGCTGGACGTACTCGCGCAGGTACTTCGGGCTGTTGAACGGATGCACGTGCAGGCCGTCGCAGACCTCGCCGGCGATGCGGCACATGTACTGGTTCACCCCCGCGATGTAGACGGGGACCTTCGGGTGCTCGATCGGGCCCGGGTTGAAGAACGGCGTCATCAGGTCGAAGCGGTAGAACTGGCCCTTGAAGTTGAGCTTGGTCCCGTTCTGCCAGGAGTCCCAGATGTGCCGGAGGGCCAGCACGATCTCGCGCATCTTCGGCCCGGGCGACTCGAACTTCACCGAGAAGCGGCGCTCGTTGTGGCCCTTCACCTGGGTGCCGAGCCCGAGGACGAACCGCCCGCCGGAGGCCTTGGCGAGGTCCCACGCGATGTGGGCGGTGATCATCGGGCTCCGCGGGAACGCGACGGCGATGGCGGTGCCGAGCTTGATCGTCGAGGTGACGGTGGCCGCCACCGCGAGCGGCAGGTACGGGTCGTGCTGCGTCTCGGACGACCAGAGGCAGTCGTAGCCGAGCGCCTCCACCTTCCGCGCGTAGTCGGGGATGGACTTGAGGTCGTGGGTCAGCATGCCGACGTCGAGTTTCACGGGCGGTCTCCTTTGCCAGAGATGGCCCCGAGCATACCCGACGCCGCGGAGAGCGTCTATCCGCCGACTGCCCTACACCTGCCGCGTCCGCCGCGGGAGCGCCGCCAGCACGTCGCGCGCCTCCCGGACGATCGCCTGCACCACCTCGCCGGCGCCGGGCAGGTCGCGGATCAGGCCCACCGACTGGCCCGTCGGCATCGGGAAGTGCCCGGGGTCCTGGCGCTTGGCGGCCTCGGTGAAGATGTCGCGCGCCGCGGCCGACTGGACCAGGGCGGGGAGGACGGGCGCGCCCGAGGCGTCGTATTCCACGGTGAACGTGTTCTTGAGGTAGCGCGCCCAGAGCCCGCTGACGGCGTCGGTGACGGTCGTGTCGGTGCCGTCGCCCTCGAGCAGGCGCTTCTTCCACATCTCGGGCGCCTGCGACTCGCGCGTCGCGACGAAGCGGGTGCCGAGCAGGACGCCGGCGGCGCCGAGCGCCAGCGCGGCGACGAGGCCGCGGCCGTCGGCGATGCCGCCCGACGCGATCACGGGCAGGGGCACCGCGTCCACGATCTGGGGGACGAGGGCCATGGTGCCGACGCTCGCCGCCTCGCGGGCCGGCGTCTTCACCCAGGTCGAACGGTGGCCGCCGGCCTCGCCGCCCTGGGCGACGACGATGTCCACGCCGCGCGCGGCCACCGCCCGGGCGTCCTCGACGGTCGCCACCATGGCCATGACCTTGATGCCGCGCGCCCGGCACTCGCCCACCATCTGCGGGTCGGGATTGCCGAGGCCGATGGACCAGAGCGCCGGGCGCTCCTCCAGGATCACGGCGAACGCGGGGTCGATCACGTCCGGCACCGCCGGCGGGCGCCCGAGCGTCGTGGGCACGCCCAGGCGCTCCCGGAACCGGTTGAGCGTCTCCTGGACGGCGCGAACCGTCGCGTCGGGAATCTTCGCGACGTCGGCGGGCGGCCTGAGCCCGGGATGGAGCCACAGGTTGACGCCGAAGGGGCGGCTCGTGAGCACGCGCACCCGGCGGATGCGCGCCCGGAGCTCGTCGGGGCTGAGGGAGAGCCCGGCCAGGATGCCGAGGCCGCCGGCGTTCGAGACCTCCGCCACCAGCTCGGGCCCCGCGACGTTGCCCATGAGCCGCTCGCAGAGCGCCGTGCGGAAGACGAGACTCAAGGCACACCTCCGAAGTCGGCCAGCGCCTGCTCGCGGAGCTTGCCCCGCTGGACCTTGTCGCCGTGCGGCCCCGGCGTGCGCGGCACGTCCTTCACGACGCGGATGCCGACGGGGATCTTGTAGGAGGCGATCTTGCCGCGGCAGAACGCGCGCAGCCCGTCCTCGGTCGGCTGCGCGCCCTCGGCGGCGATCACGTAGGCCACCGGCGCCTCGTTGAGCTTCGGGTCGGGGACGCCGACCACGAACGCCTGCGCGACGTCCGGATGCGACATCAGGAACGCCTCGATCTCGCCGGGGGCGACCATGAAGTGGCTGATCCTGAGCGTCTCCCGCAGGCGGCCCTTGAAGATCGTGTGGCCCCGGCCGTCCTGAACGCCGAGGTCGCCGGAGCTGAACCAGCCGTCGGCCGTGAAGGCGGCCGCCGTCTCCTCCGGCTTCCGGTAGTAGCCGCGCGTGACGAGCGGGCCGCGGAACTGGAGCTCGCCCTCCTGGCCCGGCGCGCAGGGCGCGCCCGTGTCCGGATGGACGACGCGCACCTCGAGCCCCGGCGCCGGGTTGATGCCGGGGAGCTTGCGGAGCTCGAGCGGCTCGTCGAGCCGGTGGCACATCGCCATCGCGTTGATCTCGGTCATCCCGTAGGGCTCGTAGCCCTGCCTGACGCCGATCCGCCCGACGAACGCCTCGAAGAGCCCGTGGCCGCCGCCGCCGGTGGAGCCGATCCCGCCCGTCCGGAGCGACGAGCGGTCGTAGCGGTCGAGGTCGGGATGCTCGAGCATCGCCGTCACCATCGCGTCCACCGCGTTCCACACGGTGCAGCGTTCGCGCTCGATGAGCTGGAGCGCGCGCAGGGGATCGTAGGCGGCCATCAGGACGAGGCAGGCGCCGTGGCTCCACGCCGTGAGCGGGATGTTCACGCCGCCCCAGGTGCCGGCGGCCGGCAGCGCGTGGAGCACGCGGTCGTCCGGCGTGACCCCGAGCGTCTCGCCGGTGTTCCAGGCGTGCGGGACGCAGTTGCGGTGGGAGATCTGGGCGCCCTTCGGGAACGACGTCGTGCCCGACGTGTAGAGGATCGTGAAGACGTCGTCGGGTGCGGGCGCCGCCGGCAGCGCGGCCGCGGCCCCGAGGTCCATGACGTCGGCCAGGCGGTGGCAGCCGGGATAGGGATCGTCGGCGTCCACGATGACGTGGCGGAGCGCGGGGAACGTCGCGAACGCCAGCTCGCCGGGCACCGCGGCCGGAAGCTCCGGGAGCGCGGCGTGGAGCGTCTCGAAGTAGTCGATCCCGCCGAGGTGATCGGTGAGCAGGAGCGCCGCGGCGTCCGACTGGCCCAGGAGGTACGTCAGCTCGTGCGCCTTGTAGCGCGGGTTGAGGGCGACGACCACGACGCCGAGCCGCGCGCAGGCGTGCTGCGCCACGTACCACGCCGGACGGTTGGGGAGCCAGATCGCGGCCTTGTCGCCGGGGCCGAGGCCGAGCGCCGCCAGCCCGCGCGCGAGCCGGTCCCGGCGCGCGCGGAAGTCCGCGAACGTGATCCGCTCGTCGCCGAACACGATCGCCTCGCGGCCGGGCCAGCGCGCGGCGGCGGCGTCGAGCAGCGAGGCGACGGTGGCGTCGGCGAGCGGGTTCGGCGTCATCGGGCGCTACTCGAGGCGGAAGGCCGCCGCCGCGTTCTTCCAGGCCACGCGCTCGGCCACCTCGGGCGAGAGCTCGCCGAGCACGCGGCGCGTCCACGCGAAGAGCCGGTCGAGCATCGCCGGCTCGAAGAGCCGCGGCGCCCAGACGTCCACGCCCATCAGGAAGCGGTCGGGCATCTTCTCGATCAGCGCCTTCCAGGCGGGATCGAGCGGACCGGTCTCGGAGGCGAGCGCGGGCTTGCGCTGGAAGTGCAGGCCGGAGAGGTCGACCAGGAGGTTCGGGTTCCGCGCCAGGAGCCCCTCGACGCGCGCGGGCGGACCTTCGCCGGCGTGGGCGAGCACGACCGTCGCCTTCCGGTGGGCGGCGAGCGCCCGGTCGAGCGCCGCCGCCGCCGCGTCGGTCAGCTCGTAGTGGATCACCACGGGGGCGCCGCGGGCCGCGGCGACGTCGAGGATCTTGCCGAACGCCGGGCCGCCGGGGTCGCGCTCGATCGTCCGGCGGCCGACCTGCCGGAGGTGCACCTCGCCGATCACGCGCGCCGGGCCCCGGGCCAACACCGCCTCGACGCGGGCCGCGGCGCCGGCGTCCGTCGGATCGGGAAGCGTCAGGGCGGGCACGACGAGGTCCGGGTACTTGCGCGCCGCCGCGGCGATCCAGGCCGGGTCGTCTTTCTGCGTGCCGCCCACGCCGAGCAGCACGACCTTCTTCACGCCGTGGCGCCTGGCCGCCGCGGCGTAGGCGTCCATCGCGCCGGCGCCCGGCAGGTGCGAGTGCGCGTCGATCAGCGGCCCCGTGTACTCCGCCGACGCGAGCGCCGGCCACACCCCCGCCAGTGCCAGAGTA
>JACPCH010000021.1 GCA_016179875.1 Candidatus Rokuibacteriota bacterium
GTCGAGCTGGCCCCACTGGGCGAGCAGCTCGGCGATCCCCCGCTCGACCTCGGCGCGCCGGGTGAGATCCACGCCGAGCGCCAGCGCCTTCACGCCGAGCTGCTCGGCCTCGCGCCGCACGACCTCGGCCGCGTCGCGATCGATGTCGAGCACGGCCACCTGCGCGCCCTCGCGCGCGAGCGCCAGCACGATGGCGCGGCCGATCCCCCGGCCGCCGCCGGTGACGAGCGCGGTCTGTCCCTTGAGCTTCACGGCGTTCCTCCTAGCGGTCCTTCCACACGGGCGCGCGCTTCTCCATGAAGGCGCGGAGCCCCTCGGCCGCGTCCTCGGTCGTCATCAGCTCGTACTGGTAGAGGGCCTCGAGCGTCGCGAGCCCCTCGTCGAACGGAAGGCCGAGCGTGTCGCGCACGGCGCGCTTGGCCAGGCGCAGGACCACGGCGCTCTGGGCGCGGAAGCGCTCGAGCTCGGCGTCCACGGTCTCGGCCAGCCGCTCGGCGGGCACCACGCGGTCGGCGAGGCCGATCCGCGCCGCCTCGGCGGCGTCGATCACCGCCCCCGACAGCAGCAGCCGCAAACTCTGGGCCACCCCGATCCGCTTCGGGTAGTGCAGCGCCGCGACCGGCGGGAACACGCCCACGCGGATCTCGGGCTGGCCGAACGTCGCCCCCTCGCCGGCGATCACCAGGTCGCAGAACGTCGCGAGCTCCGCGCCGCCGCCGAGCGCCGCGCCGTGCACCTGGGCGAGCGTCACGCAGTCGAGCGCGCGGAGGTGGCGGAAGATCTGGTGGAAGGCGTCCAGCATCGGCTTCACGCGGTCGCCGACGTGGTCCTCGATGGCGACGCCCGCCGAGAAGGCCTTGCCCTCGCCCGCGATCACGAGCGCCTTGAGCGACGGATTCCCCGCCGCGCGCGCGAGCGCCGCGTTGATCTCCTGCATCATGTCGGTCGTCAGGATGTTGAGCGGCGGGCGCGCCAGCGTGAGCCGCGCCACGTCGTACTGCTCCTGAAAGCGGATCAGCCGGGGGCCGCTCATGACGGAGCACCTCCCCGGGGCCGCAGGTCCTCGACCCGCTTGGCCTTGCCCGCGCTCCGTTCGATCGCCTTCGGGGGCACCACCGTCACGTCCGCCGTGAGCCCGATGGTCTCGTGGATCCGCCGCTTCACGAGCGCGGCGGCGCCGCGCATCGCGTCCGGCCCGGCCGCCGCCACCGACGCCGTCGCCTCCACCCGCACCTCGAGCGCGTCGAGGGCGCCGTCGCGGCGCACGACGAGCAGGTAGTGCGGTTCGACGCCGGCCACCTGGGTGAGCGCGTGCTCGATCTGGGACGGGTAGACGTTGACGCCCCGGATGATGAGCATGTCGTCGGTGCGGCCGGTGATCCGGCCGATGCGCGCGAGCGTGCGCCCGCACGCGCAGGGCGTCCGGTCGAGCGTGGTGATGTCGCGCGTCCGGTACCGGATCAGCGGCAGCGCCTCCTTGGTGAGCGTGGTGAACACCAGCTCGCCCGGCACGCCGTCGGCCACCGGCTCGAGCGTCGCCGGGTCGACCACCTCCGGCAGGAAGTGATCCTCGGCCACGTGCATCCCGCGGCGCTCGGGGCACTCGACGGACACGCCCGGCCCGATGACCTCGGACAGGCCGTAGATGTTGAGCGCCATCAGGTCGAGCCGCTCCTCCAGGGCCGCCCGCATGCCCTCCGTCCACGGCTCGGCGCCGAAGAACCCGACGCGGAGCCGGAGGTCCTTGGCCGCGATCCCCGCCTCCTCGAGGGCCTCGGCCAGGTAGAGCGCGTACGACGGCGTCGAGCAGAGCACGGTCGAGCCGAGGTCCTGGAGCGCCATGAGCTGGCGCTCGGTGAACCCGCCGGAGATCGGGATGACCGCCGCCCCCACCCGCTCGGCGCCGTAGTGGAAGCCGAGCCCGCCGGTGAACAGGCCGTAGCCGTAGGCGTTCTGGACGACGTCGCTGCGGCCGACGCCGCCCATCATGAGCGTGCGCGCCATCACGTCGCTCCACGTCTGGAGGTCCCGGCGCGTGTAGGCCACGACCGTCGGCTTGCCGGTGGTGCCCGACGAGGCGTGGACGCGGACGACGTCGTCCAGCGGCACCGCCAGCAGGCCGTACGGATAGGCGTCGCGGAAGTCGGCCTTGGTGGTGAACGGCAGGCGGCGCAGGTCGTCGAGCGAGCGGAGGTCGCGCGCCGTCAGGCCGGCCGCGCGCAGCCGCTCGCGGTGGAGCGGGATGCGCTCGGCCGCAGACGCGACCGACCTTCGGAGGCGTCCGAGCTGGAGGCGCCCGAGCTCGGTCCGGGGCAGGCGTTCGGCGGCGGTCAGGTCCTTCACGACGGCGACTCCTCTCGCGCGAGCGCGAGCCCGTAGGCGGCGCGCGCGGATTCGGCGGCCTGGCCGTTGGCCGCGGCGGTCCCGATGACTCCCCCCGGGTTCAGGACGTAGCCGCGATCGGCGATGCGGAAGGCCGCGCGGGCGTTCTGCTCGACGAGCAGGATCGTGAGCCCGCCGGCCTTGAGGACGGCCAGGGCGCGGAAGATCTCGCGGATGACGAGCGGCGCGAGCCCGATGGAGGGCTCGTCGAGCAGCAGCAGCCGTGGGCGCGCCATCAGGGCTCGGCCGATCGCGACCATCTGCTGCTCGCCGCCGGAGAGCGTGGCCGCCGCCTGGGACAGGCGCGCGCGGAGCGCGGGGAAGAGCGCGAGCACCCGCTCGAGGTCGCCCGCCAGCCCGGCGCGCCGCGCCGCGCGGCCCAGGCCGTAGGCGCCGAGCGCGAGGTTCTCGCGCACCGTGAGCGGGCCGAACAGCTCGCGCCCCTCGGGCACGAGCGCCAGGCCGCCGCGCGCGATGTCCTCGGCGGCCCGGCCGGCGAGCTCCCGGTCCTCGAAGGTCACCCGGCCCGCCCGGAGCGGCACCAGGCCCGTGATCGCCCGCAGCAGCGTCGTCTTGCCGCTGCCGTTCGGCCCGACCAGCGTGACCAGCTCGCCCGGGGCCACCCGCAGGGACACGCCGCGGAGGGCCTGGACGCGGCCGTAGAAGACGTCGAGGCCCGCGACGGCGAGCATCAGGCGGCCTCGTCGCCGAGGTAGGCGCCGATCACGGCCGGATCCGTCCGCACCGCCTCCGGGCGCCCCTCCGCGAGCTTCTCGCCGTAGGAGAGCACGACGACCTCGTCGGACAGCCCGAGGACGAAGTCCATGTGGTGGTCCACCAGGAGGACCGTCGCGCCGGCGTCGCGGATCGTGCGGATGATCGCGGCCAGCCGCGCCTGCTCGTCGCGCCCGAGGCCGGCGCCCGGCTCGTCGAGCAGCAGGAGCTTCGGCTCGGCGGCCAGCGCGCGGCCGAGCTCGACGAGCCGCTGCTCGCCGTACGGGAGCGCCGCCGCCGGCTGGTCGGCCCGCGCGCCGAGGCCGAGGAGCGCCAGCACGGTCTGCGCCCGGAGCCGCAGCTCCGCCTCGTCCTGGCGCGCCGCGCGCGTGCGCAGGGCGCAGGCGGCCCAGCCCGCGCGGCCCCGCCGGTGACAGCCCACCAGCACGGTCTCGAGCACGCTCATCTCGCCGAAGAGCCGCACCAGCTGGAACGTGCGCGCGATCCCGCGGGCCGCCACCGCGTGGGGCCGCCGCACGGGGAGCGGGATGCCCTCGAACAGCACCCGCCCCCGCGTCGGCGCCAGCGCCCCCGCGATCAGGTTGAAGATCGTCGTCTTGCCGGCGCCGTTCGGGCCGATCAGCGCCTTGATCTGGCCGGCGCGCACCGCGAAGTCCACGCCGCGCACCGCGGCGAGCCCGCCGAAGTCCTTGGCGAGGCCCTGCACCTCGAGGAGCGGCGCCGGGAGCCGGGCGCCGGCGGTCACGCCGCCCTCCGCCCGAGGGCGCTGAGGCCGCCCGGCAGGAAGATCATGAAGGCCATCAGGAGCAGGCCGAAGACCACGATCTCGTACTCGGCCGCGCCGTGGGACACGGTCAGCAGCGGCAGGAGCGCGCGGAGCGCCTCGACGAGGCCCACGACGAGCGCGGCCCCCAGCACGGCGCCCCAGAGGCTCGCCACCCCGCCGAGCACGACCATGACCACCAGCTCGATGGAGAACGCGAAGCCGAACGGCGACGGGTTGATGAACTTCAGATAGTGGGCGTAGAGGGCGCCCGCGAGCGCCGTGACGCCGCCGGCCACGGCGAAGACGCCGAGCTTGTAGCGGGCGGTGTCGACGCCGGCCGCCTCCGCCGCCGGCTCGCTGCCGTGGATCGCGCGCAGCGCGCGCCCGACCCGCGAGTCCACCAGGTTCCCGGCGAGGCCGAGCACCAGGAGGAGCGCGCCCCACGCCAGCCACGCCATGCGCCGGTCGCTGTCGAGCTGGACGCCGCCGATCGCGAGCGGCGGGATCCCGGTCAGCCCCGACGGGCCGCCGGTGACCGACGCCCAGTTGACGAGGACGTAGTAGAGGATGATGCCGAAGCCGAGCGTCGCCATCGCCAGCAGCAGGCCCGAGAGGCGGAAGATGGGCAGGCCGACCAGGAAGGCCGTCAGGGCGCCCGCGGCCACCGCCACCGCCATGGCGACCCAGGGGTTCCAGCCGTACGACGCCGTCAGCACGCCCGACACGTAGGCGCCGATCGCGTAGAACGCCGCCTGGCCGAGCGACACCTGGCCGGCGAAGCCCATCACGAGCGACAGGGCGAGCGCCGCGATGCCGTTGAGCGCGACGAAGACGAGCGCGCTCAGCACGTACGTGGAGCGCACCGTCCACGGCACCACGGCGGCGGCGAGCCCGACGGCCAGCAGCAGCACCCAGCGCTCGCGCGCGCTCACCTCAGCCCTCCTCGACCGGCACGCGCCAGGGCAGCCAGCCGGCGACCTGGACCAGACAGAGCGCGATCAGGATGACGAACGCGACGGCGTCCTTGTAGCCGGAGGACACGAGCCCGGCGGCGAAGGCCTCGAGGACGCCGAGGAGGATGCCGCCCGCGATCGCGCCGGGCGGGCTCACCAGGCCGCCGAGGACCGCGGCCACGAAGCCCTTGAGGCCGAGCATGAGCCCCATGTCGTAGGTGGCGTAGGTGATCGGCGCGATCACGGCGCCGGCGGTGGCGCCGAGGGCGCCGGAGAGCGCGAAGGCCAGCAGGGACATGCCGTCCACGCGGATGCCCATGAGGCGCGCCGCGCGCGGGTTCACCGCGCAGGCGCGCACCGCGGTCCCCGCGTAGGTCCGCGTGAAGAAGAACCAGAGGAGCGCGAACACGAGGGCGGCGACCGCGACCACCCAGAAGGCCTGGCGCACGACCAGCGCGCCCAGCAGCGCGACGGGCGGCCCCGCCGAGAACGGGGCCAGCGCGAACGGGTCGGTGCCCCACACGACCAGCGCGCCGCCGCGGAGGGCGATCGACGCGCCGATCGTCAGGATGAGGACGGCGAGCGCCGGCGCGCGCCGGAGCGGGTGGACGGCCACCCGCTCGAGCGCGGCGGCGAGCGCGGCGACGGCCGCGACGACGAGGACGAAGGCGGGCAGCGGACCCAGCCCCAGGCCGGTGCCGGTGACCATGCCGAGCGCGCCGAGCATCACGAACTCGCCCTGGGCGAAGTTGATGATGCGCGTCACGCTGTACACGATCACGAAGCCGAGCCCGATGAGGGCGTAGGCGCCCCCCACCACCAGGCCCGAGGCCAGGTACTGGGCCAGCTGCTCGCCGAGGGTCATGCTACCGGGCCGGGCGCCACTGCCCGTCCACGATCTGGATCATCGTGACGGCGCGCCGGTCGAGGCCGTTGTGGTCGGTCGGCGAAAAATCGAAGACGCCGGTGATCCCGACGAAGTTCTTCGTCTGCTCGAGGGCGGCGCGCACCCGGGCGCGGTCGGCGCCCGCCTTCTCGATCGCGGCCGCCACCAGCTTGATGGCGTCCCACGCGTGCCCGCCGAAGGTGTTGCGCGGGCCGAACTTCGCCTCGAAGTCCTTCGCGTAGGCGAGCAGCACGGGCTTCTGCGGGTCCTGGTCGGCCAGGTGCTCGGCCACCAGCAGCTTGCCGGCGGGGAACACCACGCCGTTGGCCCCCGGCCCGGCCAGGTCGATGTAGCGCTTGTTGCCGACGCCGTGGCTCTGGAAGAGCGGCATCTTGAGGCCGAGGTCGGCGAAGTTCTTGGTCGCGATGGACGCCGACGGCGGAATGGACCAGACGATGACGGCCTGGGGGTTCGCGACCTTCACGCGCGTGAGCTGCGCCGTGATGTCCACGTCCTTCTGCCCGAACTTCTCGTTGGCGACGATGGTGAGGCCCGCCTTCTGGGCGGCCTTCTCGAACGCGAGCCAGCCGAGCTGCCCGAAGGCGTAGTCCACGTTGAGCCAGCCGACCTTCGTCAGGCCCTTGGCCTTGAGGTGGTCCACCAGCACGCCGACGATCAGCGCGTCGCTCTGGGGCGTCTTGAACACCCACTTCCGCTCGGCGGCCGGCTCGACGATCTTGGCCGCGGCCGCGCAGGAGACGAGCGGCACCTCGGCCTTCTGCACGGTATCGAGGATGGCCAGCGAGGTGCCCGAGAGCGTGGTGCCGACGATCGCGACGACCTTGTCCTCGTCGATCAGCTTCTTGGCGGCGAGGACGGCCTTGGTCTCGTCGCTCGCGTCGTCGTAGATGACGATCTTGACGGGGCGCGCCTTGCCGTCGGGGCCCTTGATCCCGCCCTTGGCGTTGATCTCGGTCTCGAGCATGGCGGCGGTGTCCCGCTCGGGGATGCCGAGCGACGAGCCGGGGCCGGTGATGGAGAAGATGGCGCCGATCTTGTACACGTCCTGGGCGGCGGCCGTGCCCGGGACGGCGAGCAGGACGGCGAGGACGAAGGCGAAAAGTGTGCGCATGGAGCCCTCCTGTGGTTAGGACGTCACGATCTTTTCCATGTGGATCATCGGCCCGTGGTGGAAGCCCAGGCGGGTGAAGAACTCCCGGACGTCCGCCTGGCCGAGGTCGATGAGGGTGGCGACCTTCCGGATCGCCCGGAGCTCCTGGCCGCCGCCGATGAAGCGCTCGACCAGCGCCTGCCCGACGCCCCGGCCGCGGTAGGCCGGGTCCACGCCGATCAGGTCGATCCAGGCGGTGGCGCCCGGCATGCCGAACTCCGACTCGGCCACCCAGCCGAACAGGAAGCCGACGAGCCGGCCGTCCATCTCGGCGACCGACGACATCCAGGGCGGCCGCAGCGCGGCGATGTCCAGCCGCGTGCGCCAGTAGTCCTTGCGCGTCTGCGCGGTGAGCTTCTCGTCGATCCGTAGGATCGCGTCGAAGTCCGACGGCTCCACCGCCCGCACGACCGCCGCGTCCTTCTTCGCCATGGCTCGTCCTCCCTCAGGCCGCGGCGGCCGTGGTGAGCTTGCGGTAGCGCTGCAGCCCGAGGAGCGCCGCGCCGAGCGCGGCCGTGAGGTGCGGCTCCGCCGGCACGTTGACCGGGACGCCGAGCTTCTCGCGGAGCGCCACGATCATGCCCTCCTGGAGGGCGACCCCGCCGATCAGCGTGACCTCGCCGTCGAGGCCGACGCGCTTCAGGAGCAGCAGCGCCCGGTCGGCGAGCGAGTTGTGGATGCCGCGCAGGATATTCTCGACGGCCACGCCCTCGGAGATGTGGTTGATGATCTCGGTCTCGGCCAGCACGGCGCAGACGCTCGAAATCGGCTGGGGCTTGCCCGCGGAGAGCGACATCGGGCCGACGTCGGCCAGCGTGACCTCGAGGTACTTGGCCGCGCGCTCCAGGAACCCGCCCGAGCCGGCGGCGCACTTCTCGTTCATGTGGAACTCCTTCACCTTGCCCCCGTCCCGGAGCTTGATGGCGCGCGAGCACTGGGCGCCGATGTCGAGCACGTAGCGCGTGCCCGGGAAGAGCGCCGCCGCCCCGCGCGCGCCGCAGGTGAGGTCGGTGATCTGGATGTCCCGGAAGGGCACCGCGTAGCGGCCGAGCCCCGTGGTGGCCAGGTAGCCCACGTCGTCGGGCCGGGCGCCGGCGTCGCCGACGGCCGCCTCCAGCACCTCGCGCGCCACCTTCTCGAAGTCCGCCTTGGTCTTCACGAGGCCGCGCCCGCGCACCGCGCCGGTCTCGTCCACCAGGATGCACTTGGTCGTTCCGGAGCCGATGTCGATTCCCGCGATCAGCATGGCGTTAGCTCCTCGCCGCCCCGACGGCCACGGCCCCGCCCTGCGCCGTGGCCTGCGCGCGCTCCAGGGCGAACAGCGCGGCGCCGATGGCGCCCATGAAGTGTCCCTCGTCGCTCACGTTGAGGGGCGTGCCGAGCACCTCCTCGAGCGCCCGGACCATCCCGATGTTGCGCGACACACCGCCCGTGAAGGTGACCTCCTCCTCGACACCCACGCGCCGCACCAGCGACATCGTGCGGGTGGCGATGGCCTTGTGGACGCCGCCCAGGATATCCTCGATGGTCTTCTTCTGGGCGAGGTAGGACATGATGTCGGACTCGACGAAGACGGTGCAGACCGAGGTCAGGCGCACCGGGATCTTCGCCTGGAGCGCGAGCGGCCCGATCTCGTCGATGGAGACGCCCGTGACGTCGGCGGCCGCCGAGAGGAACCGCCCGGTGCCGGCGGCGCACTTGTCGTTCATCGAGAAGTCGAGCACGGAGCCGTCCGCGCCGACCTTGATCGCCTTGGTGTCCTGGCCGCCCATGTCGAGGACGGTCCGCGTCGCCGGGAAGATGGACTGGGCGCCGCGCCCGTGGCAGGTGATCTCGGTGATCTGGGCGTCGCCGAACGTCACCTTGTAGCGCCCGTAGCCGGTGCCCACGACGTAGCCCACCGCGGTCCGCGGCAGCCCCGCGTCCTCCAATGCCTTGACGAAGGCGCTCTCGCCCGCCTTGGTGACGTTCGCGCCCGTCGCGATCAGGGACCGGCCGACGATCCGGCGCGCTTCGTCCACGATCACCGCCTTGGTCTGGGTCGAGCCGACGTCGACGCCCGCACCGTAGGTCATGACGATCTCCTCTCGAGACGCAGAGTCGTGAGCGTGACCGGCCGGAGCTGGCCGGCCGTGAGGATGAGCGCGGTCTTCGCGAGCGCCTGGCCCGCGATCATGAGGGCGCCGGCCAGCGTGGCGGCGGGGACGGCGACGCCGGGCAGCGCCAGGGCCAGGGCCGCGCACAGGAACGGCGCGAGGTAGCCCCCGCCCACGATCGCCACCGCCGTCGGGCCCTCGCGGAGCGCCGCGGTCGCACGGGCGAAGCTCGCCTCGCGCGACCAGGTCACGTACGCGAGCCACGCGATCGCCCCGAGGACGAGCGTCACCAGCGTGGCGCCGAGGAGCGCCCCGCCCACCGGCCGGCCCGCCACGACCTCGACGAGCGCCAGGAGCCCGGCCCCGGAGACGGCCGCCGAGGCGAGGAACACGACCGGCATCGCGGGCACGTCCCAGGCCGCGATGCCGCGCGCGTGCCGCACGATCAGGCCCTGCGCCGCCGCGAGGAGCCCGGCCGCCGCGAGCGCGGCGACGCGGAGCGCGACCCCGGGGGCGACGAACTCGGCGGCGCAGCAGGCGGCGAAGGCGCCCCCGAGCCAGAGCTCGCGCGACATCCACGACGTGCCGACGCGCCGGAGCACGCGCGGCCCGCGCAGCGGCCGGCCCGCCTCGGCGGCGACGGCGACGAAGCCCGCCAGCACCAGCGCCGGGCCGAGCCAGGCCGCGAGCGTCACCGCGGGCCCGCCGCCGAAGCGGGCGGCCAGGACCGCCGCCGCGTAGAGCCCGGCGCCCAGGCCGCCGCAGACGAAATTCACGACCGCCGGCGGGCCCCAGAGCCGCTGGCGCACCGGCGGAATCAGCTCGACCCCTTCGCGCGTCGTCGCCATCGCCGTGGTCTCCACGTCAGTCGGCCAGGTAGAACACGGAGGGCTGGGTGCCGACCTCGGGCATGAGCGCCACCGCCCGGCCGTCCGCGACGAGCTGCGCGACGCGGCTCGTCGGGTCCTCGAGGTCGCCGAAGACGATCGCGCCGGCGATGCAGGCCAGCGCGCACATCGGCGTCGCGTCGGGATCCACGCCGGGGACGAGCCCCTGGGCCCGGCCCGCGTCCACGCGCTCCTTGCAGAACGTGCACTTCGTCATCACGCCGTGGCGCCCGGCGTGGCCGTTGGCCTGCTCGGACGGCGTCGGCGCGTCGAAGTAGCCCCGGGCCTCGTGGACCAGGTGCCGCGCGTGGTACGGGCAGGCGACCGCGCAGTAGCCGCACCCGACGCAGAGCTCGTACTCGACGTGGACGATGCCATCAGCGCGCCGCTGCGAGGCGCCGGTGGGACAGACGGGAACGCACGGAGGCTCGGCGCAGTGCATGCACTGCATGGGCAGGAAGACGCGCCGGACGTTCGGGTACTCGCCGATCTCGCAATCGGCCACGAACCGCCACTGGGTGCCCGCCGGCAGGCCGTGCTCCTGCATGCAGGCGATCGTGCAGGTCTGGCAGCCCACGCAGCGCCGGACGTCGATCACCATCCCCCAGCGCATCACCGGCTCCTCTTGAACTGGGCACGGGCACCCGGGCTATCGCCACGCCCGTGCCCCGCCGCGATCACCCGCTGCGATCGCTCGTCCACCCGATCAGAGCCGCAACCCCGCATCAGAGTCTCCGCACTGCCACGGGGACGAGGTCGGCGCCGCTGCCGGTCGCGTCGGTGAGCGCCAGATCCATGCTCGAGACCTCGTTCAGGCTGGGCATGCCGAGGTCGCGCGCGAACGGCGTGGCCCAGTGGCCGAACTGCTGGAGCGCGACGGCGACGTCGGGCCGCACGCCCTCGCGCAGGATCGCGCGCCCCTGCGTCCGTCCCGTCGGCGACTCGATCTCGACCAGGTCGCCGTCGGCGATGCCGAGCTTCTCGGCGGCGCGCCGGTTGAGCATGACGCCGAAGTGCCCCTTCACGTTCTTCGCGACGTCGGCCAGGATCGGGAGCGACACGTTGGAGCCCCAGGAGTACTGCATGCTCCGGCTCGTCAGCAGCCAGAACGGGAACTCGCGCGCGTCGCGCCCGTGGGCCGCGGCGGTGCCCCGCCAGATCTCCGGGAAGTCCTTCCACGTCGGCAGCGGCTGGTACTCGTCGAGCTGGACGTCCCACCACTTGATGCCGCGCTCGTGCAGGCGCGCCGCCAGCTCCTCGCCCATGCGCTGGATCCGCTCCTGGTAGGGCAGCTCGTAGCGCAGCCCCTGGGCGCGCATCGTCGTGTGCAGGAAATAGTTCTTCGTCGCGAACGGCACGAACCAGGCGCCGTGCCGCTTGAACCACTCGAGATCGTGCTCCTCCCGGCCGCCGGACAGCGAGCGCGTCGCCGCGCGGCATACCCGGTCCCAGATCTCCGCGGCGACCGGCAGCCGCCCGTTCTTGATCGAGTAGTCGTAGCCGTCGCCCGCGAGCGGCACCGTGGTGCCCGAGCCCCGGTTCACCGCCTGGAGGTACTCGTCGAGGAGCCCCACGCGGGCGGCCAGCTCGGTGGCGACGTCGGTGAGGTCACGCGTGTCGTACGGCGGCGCCGTCACCGGCTGGCGCAGCGCCCAGCCGGAGTGCTGCCAGTACTGCTCGGTGTACTTGGTCCCGCCGATGCGGTAGAGCTGGAGCGACTCGAGATCGGTCGCCTCGGGCAGGAGCAGGTCCGCGTACCAGTTGGTCTCGTCCTGCGTGTAGGCGAAGGCCGCGACGAACGGGAAGCGCTCGAGCTCCCGCTCGATCCGCCCCGTCTCCCAGTTCGAGATCGCGGGGTTCGTCCGGTAGATGATCCAGACGTCGGGCAGGGTCGGCGCCGGCCAGTGCTCCGGCGCATCCTCCAGGAAGAGCCACGGCAGGTGCGCCGGGCCGAGCGCCGCCGACCACGGCGAGTCGTCGGCCAGCGGCACCAGCGTGCGGTAGGCGTTCCTGACGTGTGGGGACGCCTGCCACTTCTCCCGCGACGTCGGGTTGAGCGGCTGCTCCATGAAGCCGTCGGGGCCCGGCTTGACCGAGTCGAGCCGGTTCTGGGCCGGCCGGTTCAGGCGCACGGTCGTCCCGAGGATGCCGCCGGGGACCTCGAGCGCCCCGACGAGCGCCGCCAGCAGCGTGCGGGCCCAGCAGCACTCGTAGCCGCCCCAGCCGTTGGTCACCGTCTTGCCGAGCAGCACGGCGACGGGCCGGTGGGGATAGCTGACGCCGTCGATCTCGATCGTGGCCCCGACGCGCGCCGCCGCGAGGTACTCGCCGGCGATGCGGCGGATCGTCGCGGCCGGCACGTCGGCGATCTCCGCCGCCCACTCGGGCGTGTAGGACCGCACGTGCTCGACGAGGCGCTCGAAGGCCGGGCGCACGCGGTCGCTGACGCTCCGGCGGGCGCCGTCGGCCCCGACCTCGACGCCGGAGGCGATGTACTCGCCGACCAGCGCCGGACGCGCGCACGCCGGGTCGTCGAACGGCACCGCGCGCTCGCGGTCGAGGTCCCACACCAGCGGCTTGCCGCTCCCGGGGTCGCGCAGGTAGTAGCCGCCGGGGCCGACGAGGTAGGGCGAGCCCGTCATCCGCTCGAGGAACGGCACGTCGCACACGTGGCGCCAGTCGTGCTCGATCAGGATCGCGTGGAGCAGCGCGAAGAGCACGGCGGCGTCGGTCTTCGGACGGACCGGCACCCACTCACCGGCGCCGGCGCCGGTGATCGAGAGATGCGGCTCGAGCTGCACCCAGCGGAGCCCGCGCGCGCGCGCCTCGGCGTGGCGCCAGACGCCGGTCACGCCGCCCGAGGCGTCGCCGTTGTAGCCGAAGGACAGCACGTAGTCGCAGCGCGGCACGTCGGCGGCGACGGTGAAGGCGCGGTGCCAGAACTCGCCGTAGAGGTGCTCGGAGTGGTAGCACTTCACGCCCTGACCGCTGCCGATGCCCTGGTCCAGCGGCCCCCACGCCGCCAGGAGCGCCGCGAACGTGCCGAGGTAGGCCGGCGCGATGCCGCCGGAGCCGAACGTCACCGCCAGGCGCGGGTAGCCCGCCGCGTCCACCAGCCCCGCCGCGCGGAGCGCGCGGAGCTTGCCGGCCAGGAGGTCGAGCGCCGCGTCCCACGACACCGGCGCCCAGCCCGGGTCCTCCCCGCGCGCCTTCCGCGGATTGGTGCGGACCATCGGCGTCTTGATGCGCGCGGGGTTGTAGAGCTTCTGGACGAGGCCGTAGGCGCGCACGCACACCTTGCCGCCCGCCGGGTGCTCGGCGGCGACGTCGCTGTTCGGCTCGACGCCGACCGCGACGCCGTCCTTGACGATGACCTTCAGGAGGTCCGGGCCCGCCACGCACTGGTAGCAGTAGACCGGCACCTTCTCGATGGTCGGCGTGGCCGCGGATTTGTTCACCGGCTCGCCTCGGCCGGCGGGGCCCCAGCCCCGCGACGGCCTGCGGCTCGCACGACCACCTTCTTGTGCTCCAGGGCTTCGAAGAACGCGTCGATGCGGTTCTTGAGCTGCGCCTCGGCGTAGTAGCGTGGGTCCTCGAGGTCGGACTCCACGAGGAGCGTCGACACGCCGAGCTCGCGCGTGAAGTAGTCGCGCATGTCCCCCTGCCCGGCCGAGAACAGACGGCACGACTTGATCGAATGGATGACGAGCGCGTCGGCGTCCCATTCCTCCACGTAGCGCCGGATCTGCTGGTAGCGCGTCGTGATCGACCGGTTGGTGAGGTTCTCGCGCAGCATCTGCTCGGCGATGGACTCCAGCGGCCGCGCCGGGTCGTGACGGAAGCCCCACTCCCAGATGCCGCCCACCGTCGAGTACGTGGACTGCACGGCCACCGCGCCCCACTTGGCGAACAGGTTGCGGAAGTTCTTGTAGTAGGGATACGGCGGCGGGCCCTCGACGACGGTGCGGAACCGCTCCTCGGACAGGGGCCCGAGCCCCTGGGCCACCAGCCCCTCGAACTCGGCCACCGCCACGTCGAAGAAGTCGGCGACTTCCTTCGTGCCGCGGAGCACGTTGATCGGCCCCATCAGGTTGATCGAGTCGAAGTAGGAGTCGAAGGGCGCCGGCTTGTGCTTGCACAGGTGCTTGCAGCGCGAGTAGCCCTCCTCCGCCCGGATCGAGTAGCCGATGATCTCCCGGAGCTCGTCGATGTCGAACTTCTCCCCGGTCACGCCCTCGCAGAGGGCGATGAGCTCGCGGAGCTGGCCGACCACGTACTGGATGTCGGCCGGGCTCGGCTCGGCGGCGCGCAGGAACGGCACGTCGAGCATGAAGAGCTTGGCCCCGCTGATGTCGGCCAGGTGCTCGAACCACTTCACGTACACGTTGCAGCCGACGTAGTTGCAGACGATCAGGTTCGGGAACGGCATGGGCTTGCCGGGCCCCATGCCCCCTTCCAGGAACAGCCCGATGTCGGCCTTCACGTAGGCGCAGTTGTCGCTCGAGTACCCCGCCTGCTCCGCCTTGAGGATGAGCGGCAGCGACTTGTGGCGGATCGCGTTCTGGAGCGCCGTGACCTCCGGGAACATGGGCAGGATGTGGCAGGCCCGCAGCAGCTCGACGCAGTTGCCCGAGATCATGATCGCGCCCGTGGGCCGCCCCTCGGCCTCGGCCCGGCCGAGCTCGCCCATCCACGCCGACATGAGCCGGCGCGAGTCCTCGTGGACCTTGCCCTGGTACTGCCGTTCCGTCACCTGAGCCGGCATGGCGTCGTCCTCCCGCCCTAGTCGAAGAGCATCGATTCGACGAAGGTCTCGATCTCGTTGCGCGTGCGCTCGAACGTCCACATCTTCTCCTCGAACTCGACGATCATGTGCGGGATGCCCGCGCGCTCGAGCCCCTGCTTCATCAGGACGTAGTCGAACAGGGCGGGCTCGCAGAACTTGGCCGGCATGAAGACGACGGCCTGCGCGTTTGCGCGCCGGACCTTCTCGATGAGCCCCGTCGAGCGGTGCTCGCGGCCCTCGTGACGCACCGACGACGGCACCGCCTGGTTCACGTAGGCCGCGCCCAGGCGCTCGAAGGGATCGCCGTCGCCCGCGACGTCCGCGGTGAACCAGCGCCAGCCCAGCATCAGGTCGTCCTCGACGACGTAGCAGCCGGCCTCTTCCAGCACCTCGAGCAGGCCGAGCGGCGGCTGCTCGCAGAACGCCCCCTCGACGACCACGCGCAGGCGGTCGCGGGGCCGCGCGTCGCGCAGCCGGAGCCCGGCCAGCAGGTCGTCCAGCCAGCCGATCGCGTCCTCGGGCGGCGCCAGCGTCGCCGCCCGCAGGGTGACGTACAGATCCGTGGTCGAGAGCCGCTGGGGCTCGGCGATGCGGAAGGCGTAGAGCGCGCGGACGCGCGCGCGCAGCGCGTTGTAGGTCTCGATGGACTTCGCGAGCGCGGGCTCCGTCACCTTGAGCCCGAACGCGCCCTCGAAGCCCTGCGTGAGCCGGCGCAACTCGCTGGCCGCGTAGCCGGCGACGCCCGGCGACGTCGAGTTCTGCGGCAGGTGCAGATACTCGACGAATACGTCCGGGAAGTTGCGGTGGTAGATCGAGCTGAGGTTGCGCGCGACGTCACAGATGTTCGAGAACACGAACCCGTCGATGCCCTTGACGATGTCCTGGAAGCCGAGCTCGAGGGTGGACTTCGCGATCGAGCACACGAAGGACTGGAACCGCGCGTCGGCGTGCGTGAGCTCGACCGAGGTGCCGCCGCCCAGGAGCGACAGCGGGAGCATGCCCGCCGCGTGGATGAGCTCGGCCGGGGCCCACACCGGGTACGCCGCGACGGCGCGCCCGCCCGGATGGGCGGCCTTCCACCGCTCGGCGACGGCGCCGAGGGGCCGGGCGACGAGCTCGCGGCACTGGTCGAGGATCTGCTCAGGCGTCATGGCGCGCCTCCGCTGGTTCGAGGAAGCCGTAGAGGAAGAGGGAGCCGACCTGGGCCGCGAGCGCGCGCGCGTCGTCGCGCGAGCGGACGAACGGCCGGGTCGCGATGCCGTTCAGCATGCCGAGGAGGAGATTGGTCGCCGACAGGAGCTCGTCGCCCGACCGTCCGTGCGGGTCGAGCTCGCGCAGGACCCCGAGCCCGCGCTGGACGTAGTCGCCGCGCTTGGCCGCGACGTCCGAGCGGCGCGGCTCGGGCAGGAGCTCCCAGTCGCGGTTGATGACCTTGAGCGCCGGACCGTGGCGGAAGCCGAAGTCGAGGTGCGTCTGGATCAGGGCGAGGAGCTTCAGCTCCGGGGTGCGCGCCCGCGTCAGGGCCTCGTCGAGCGCGCCGATGAGCGTGTCGAGCGACCGGTCGAGGACCAGGAAGAGCAGCTCATCCTTGCCGCCGACGTAATGGTAGAGGCCGGCGAGCGAGAGGCCGGCGGCGCGGGCGATCTCGCGGATCGAGGCCTGGTGGAAGCCGCGCCGCGCGATGGCCTCGGTCGCCGCCTGGAGGATCTCGTTGTATCGCTCCTCGATCGCCACACCGAACCTCCTACCGAACACGAATTCGAATTACGCGTACGGTAGTCGGTTCGGTCAGCCGTTTGAATCCGGAGGGTGCCTCATTTTTCTAGTTCAATCGAGGGAGTTTGGGCCTGCGCGGCGCGTCAAACCGGGCGCCGGACACCGGCCAGGGTCAGGAGCCCTACGCCGGCGGCCGCGGCCAGGGCCAGGGCCCAGTCGGCCGGGTGGAGCGGCTCGAGGTGGAGGAGGCGCGCGAGCGCCGGAGTCTGGATGAGCGCCCCGGAGAGCAGCCCGCCGCCGGCCGCGACGAGCCACGCCATCCGCGTGCGCAGACGCGAGAGGGCGGCGGTCAGGGCGGCGCCCGACAGCGTCAACACCGCCAGGGCCATCGCGCGGCCGTGCTCCAGGCGGCCGGCCTCGCCGAGGCTGGCCAGATAGCCCCCGGTGACGAGGACGGTGATCAGCGCGCCGACGGCGGCGATGGCCACCCAGTCGCGCCGTGAGAAGAAGCGCCCCGCGCGCCCGGCCGCCGGCCCGATCCGTCCCCCGGCCGGGAACTCCTGGAAGACGAGCAGCGCCGTCGGGTGGATCAGCAGCTCGAGCCACACGATGTGGGTGGGCAGGTAGAGGAGCGGGTAGCCGGCGAGCGGGATGAACGCGGCGGTGACGACGAGCGGGATGTGGATCATCAGGAGGTACTGGAAGGCGCGGCGGAGGTTCTCGAAGAGCTGCCGCCCCTCGCCGACGGCGCGGACGATCGTCGCGAAGTCGTCGTCGAGGAGCACGATCGCCGCCACCTCCCGCGCGCTCCGGGTGCCGCGCTCGCCCATGGCGATGCCGACGTCCGCGGCCTGGAGCGCCGGCACGTCGTTCACGCCGTCGCCGGTGACCGCGACGATCTCGCGCGCGTCCTGGAGGGCCCGCACGAGGGCGAGCTTCTGCGCGGGCGCCGCGCGCGCGATCACGTCCACGCCGCGGAGGCCCGCCCCCTCCCCGCGCGCGACGCGCCCGGCGATCTCGTCGCCGGCGATCACCGCGGGCGCGCCGCCCCCGAGCCCCACCTCGCGGGCCACCGCCAGCGCCGTCAGCGGATGGTCGCCCGTCACCATGATGGTGTGGATGCCGGCCTCGCGGCAGCGCGCGACGGCGCGGGCCACGCCCGCGCGCACCGGATCCTCGAACGCGAGGAGGCCGGCGAAGCGGTACTCGTGCGTGAGCTCGTCGGCGGGCTCGCCCGCCCACACCGCCGCGTCGAGGGGCCGCCACGCGCACGCGATGACCTTGTGGCCCTCGGCCGCCAGGTCGGTCATCCGCCGCTCCCACGCGCCGCGGTCCGCCGGGGCGAGGGCGCACATGTCGAGCACGACCTCGGCCGCGCCCTTGGCCGCGGCGACGAGCGCGCCGTCGGCGTCGCGGACGATCGCCGTCTCGCGCTTGCGCCCCTCCGTGAACGGGAACGTCGCCAGGAGCTCGACGGCGCCGCCCGGCGCGCCGTCGCCGGCGGCGCGAAGGATCGAGGCGTCGAGCGGGTCGCCGCTCTCCTCGCGCGACGCGAGCGCGGCGACGCGCAGGAGGCGCGCGTCGTCGAGCCCGGGCGCCGGGAGGAGGTGGGTCAGGTGCAGGCGCCCCTCCGTGATCGTGCCCGTCTTGTCCGAGCAGATGCAGGTCAGGCGGCCGATATTTTCGACGGAGACCGCGCGGCGGACGAGCGCCTGGCGGCGCGCCAGACGGTACACGCCCACGCCGAGGAAGAACGTGAAGACCACCGGGAACTCCTCGGGGAGCGCGGCCGAGGCGAGCGTCACCGCGCTCACCAGCGCGTCGAGCCAGCCGTGTCCCTGGCGGAGGCGGGCCGCCGCCATGATCAGGCACAGCACGCCGGCGGCGGCGACGAGGACGGTCACGAGACTCCGGATCGCCGCCTGGAGCGGCGTGAGGGCGTGGGCGCCGCGCACCGCCGAGCGCACGATCTCGCCGTAGAGCGTCTCACCGCCGGTCCACGCCACCCGGAGCGCCGCGGCGCCCGTCAGGAGGCGCGTGCCGGCGAAGCCCCAGTGCTCGTGCTCGACGATCGGCTCGTCGCCGTCAGGCGGCGGCGCGCGGAGCGCCAGCTTGGCGACCGGGTACGCCTCGCCGGTCAGCGCCGACTCGTCGGCTTGCAGCTCCCGGCCGGCGACGATCACCCCGTCCGCCGGGAACGCCTCGCCCGTGGCGACCAGGACCAGGTCGCCCGGCACGAGGTCGGCCGCCGCGACCTCGCGGGCGGCGCCGTCGCGCACCACGCGCGCCCGCGACGCGAGCCGGCTGGCGAGATCCTCGGTGGAGGCCTGGGTGCGGCGATGGAGGACCACGTCCATCCCGGCGAGCGGCAGGATGGCGACGACCAGCGTCAGCGCCTCCACGCCCTGGCCCACCGCGGCGTAGAGCGCGCTGGTGCCGGCCAGGAACCAGAGCATCGGGTCCTTCGCCGTGTCCCGCACGAGGTCCCGCCAGGCCGCGGGCGGGCGCTCGACGATGTCGTTGCGCCCGAAGCGGCGGCGCCGCTCGTCGGCCGCGGCGTCGCCGAGCCCCTGCTCCGCGAGCCACGCCTCGGGCAGCCGCGCGATCGGAAGCGGCCGGCGCAGCATGGACGGGGCTCAGTGTGCCATGCCGCGGACCAGGTCCTCCGCCCAGGCGAGCCCGGCGAGCGCGCGGCGCGCGTCGGCGCGCGGCCACGCGTATTCGAAGATGACGGCGCAGTCCCCCGGGTGGAGCGCGCTGGCCGGCGGGACGGTCACCGGCCGCGCGCGGCGTGCACCGTCACGCCGGCGGCGCGCTCGGCGGGCACGACGACCGCCGCCTGGTCGAGGTGGCCGAGGCCGAGCCGGCGCATCTCGTCGTAGCACTCGCGGGCGACGCCCGCGAGCCGCAGCCGCACCCTCAGCGCCTCGGCGGCGTCGAGCGCGCACTCGAGGTCCTTGGCCGCGAGGTCGGCGGTGAACGCCGCCTCGAAGGCGCGCGCGAGGATCGCCGGCGCCGCCTGCTCGAGGGCCCGGCTGCGTCCCGACGACGTCGAAAGCGCCGCGAACAGCTCGGCCGCGTCGAGGCCGCCCTTGACGCCGAGCACGAACGCCTCGGCGACGGCCGCGTAGGCGACGCCGGTGAGGATCTGGTTGCAGAGCTTGGCGAGGTGGCCGCTGCCGGCCGGGCCCAGGTGATGGACACGCGCGCCGAGCGTGTCCAGGACGGGGCGCACCCGCGCCAGCGCCGGCGCCTCGCCGCCGACCATGATCGTGAGCGTCCCCCGCGCCGCGCCCTCGGGGCCGCCGCTCACCGGCGCGTCGAGGTAGTGGACGCCGCGCGCGCCGAGGGCGGCGCCGATGCGCCGGCTGGTGGCGGGATCGATCGTGCTCATCTCGACGAGCACGGCGCCGGGGGCGAGGCCCGGCAGCAGCGCGGTGACCACGGCGACGACGTCGGCGGGCCGCGGCAGGCACGTCAGCACGCAGTCGGCGGCGGCCGCCAGCGCTGCCGGCGAGTCCGCCGCGGCCGCGCCCGCGGCCACCAGCGGCGCCGCCGCCGCGGGCCGGCGGGCCCACACCGCGAGCGGGAACCCGGCGGCCAGCAGGCGCCGCGCCATCGGCGCGCCCATGCGGCCGAGCCCGATCGCGCCGACACGCATCAGGCGCAGCGCCCGAGGTACTCGGCGGCCAGGTCGACGCGCAGGCCGGTCGCGTTCATGGAGCGCGCAGGATAGCGCGCGCCCCGTCCCGGCCGCCATGCGCCGGACGGCTCAATCGCCTGAGACACGCGGATGATTGAAGACGCCGGCGCCCGGGCGTACGCTACGTGCGTGAGCTGTCGGGCTCTCTCGCCGCACCCGCGCGTCGCCGATCTCCTCACCGGGACCGAGGCCGCGGAGCTCGCGCGCGACCTCGCCGCCGCCGGCCGCCGCGACGACTTCCGGTGGTTCGCGCGCTCCCAGGGCGTGCCCGACGAACGGCTCGACGAGCTGTGGCGCCACCTGCGCCGCCCGCCTCCCGCGCTCTGGACGCTCTGAAGCGTTTGCACTAGAAAAACGACGCGCCCGTCCGATTGATCGAGCCACCGCTGTGCGGTGTGATTCCAGGACGACAATGATCTCATTCGTCCCGGATCCCGCATGCGGCTCACGCGCCAGGGCGACTACGCCGTCCGCGTAGTCGTCGACCTCGCCTCCCGGCCGGCCGGCGCGGTCGTCCCGCGCTCCAGCATCCAGGAGCGCCAGGACGTGCCCGCCGCCTACCTCGCGAAGATCGTGCAGGCGCTCGCCCGCGCCGGCCTCGTGCGCACGCATCCCGGCGCGCGCGGCGGCGTCGCGCTCGGCCGCCCGCCCGACCACATCCCGCTGAGGGACGTGATCGAAGCCGTGGAAGGTCCGATCCACCTGAACCGGTGCGTGGTCCGCCCCGACGCGTGCGCGCGGGACCGGTTCTGCTCCGTCCACCCCGTCTGGCTGCGCCTGCAGGCGCTGGTCACGCGCGAGCTCGAGGCGGTGACGATCGCCGCCCTCGCCCGGCCGCCCGCCCGCGCCGCCCTGGAGGCCGACGCCACCCTATGTTCCTGAGCTGGCTCCCCGAGAACGTCTCGAGCTTCGGACGCGACATCGACGGGATCATCGCGCTCATCTGGTACGTCACCCTGGCCTGGTTCGTCGCCACGATGGGCACCCTGCTCGTCTTCATCGTCCGCTACCGGCGGCGCCCGGGCCGGCCGGCCGGGTACGTGAAGGGCGACCGCTGGCGGGAGGCGGTGTGGGTCCTGGTGCCGTGCGTGCTGGTGCTCGTGCTGGACTTCTGGATGGACTTCAAGGGCGCGCCGGTCTGGGCCAAGGTGAAGATCGACGTTCCGCAGTCCGATCTCCACATCAAGGTGACCGGCAAGCAGTTCAACTGGGTCGTCAGCTACCCCGGGCCCGACGGCACGTTCGACACCGCCGACGACAAGACGTTCCTCGACGAGCTGCACATCCCGGCGGGCAAGCCCGTCCGGCTCACGCTCGGCGCGCAGGACGTCATCCACAGCTTCTTCCTGCCGAACCTCCGCGTGAAGCAGGACGTCCTGCCCGGGCGGGCGATCCCGGCCTGGATCGACGCGATGAAGCCGGGCACGTACGAGCTGCCGTGCGCGGCCCTCTGCGGCATGGGGCACTCGGGCATGAAGGCGACGCTCGTCGTCCACGCGGCGGCCGACTGGGACACGTGGGTCGCCGCGCAGTGGTCAGGAGCGAAGCAATGAGCCACGCGGCGACGCTGCCCCGGGTCCACGAGCCCCACGAAGCGGCCGGCTTCTTCCGGACCTATCTCTACGCCACCGATCACAAGACGATCGCCAAGCAGTACCTGCTGCTCGGCCTCCTCATGGCCGTCGTCGGGGGCTTCCTTTCCTACGCGATGCGCTGGCAGCTCGCGTGGCCGGACACCGAGGTGCCGGGCTTCGGCTTCGTCGGCCCGGAGACCTACAACGCCCTCGTGACCAACCACGGGACGGTCATGGTCTTCTTCGTGGCCATGCCGATCCTGCTCGGCTCGTTCGGCAACTTCCTGATCCCCCTGATGATCGGCGCGCGGGACATGGCCTTCCCGCGCCTCAACGCGCTCTCCTTCTGGCTGCTGGCGCTGGGCTCGGCGGTCCTCTGCGCGTCCTTCGTGGTGCCGGGCGGCGCCGCCTCCGCCGGCTGGACCGGCTACCCGCCGCTCAGCGCCAAGGCCGAGTACACCGGCGTCCACTGGGGCCTCACGCTCTGGCTCCTCGCCCACGCCATCGAGTTCGCCGCCTTCCTGCTCGGCGGCGTGAACTTCCTGACGACGATCGTGACGATGCGCGCCCCCGGCCTCACCGTCGGCCGCCTGCCGCTCCTGATCTGGCAGCTGGCCACCGCGTCCATCCTCTTCCTGCTCTCGGTGGGCCCGCTCATCGCCGGCGCCGTCATGCTCCTGATGGACCGCCTGGTCGGCACCGGGTTCTTCCTGCCCGAGCGCGGCGGCGAGCCGCTCCTCTGGCAGCACCTGTTCTGGTTCTTCGGCCACCCCGAGGTGTACGTGGTGCTGCTGCCCGCGCTCGGCGCCTCCCTCGAGGTGTATCCCGTGTTCGCACGCAAGCCGATCTTCGGTTACCGGCTGATCGTCTGGGCCACCATCGTCGCCGGCGCGCTCAGCTTCATCGTGTGGGCGCACCACATGTTCGTGAGCGGCATGGACCCGCGCCTGGCCATGCCGTTCAGCATCACGACGATCCTCATCTCGGTGCCGTTCGCGCTGGCGGTGTTCACGATGATCGCCTCGCTCTACCGGGGCTCGATCGCCCTCGAGCTGCCCATGCTGTGGGCGCTGGCGTTCCTGGCGATGTTCATCACGGGCGGGCTCACCGGCATCTTCCTCGGCTCGGCGCCCTCCGACATCTACCTGAACGGCACCTACTTCGTCGTCGCCCACTTCCACTACACGCTGATCTCGGCCGTCATCTTCGGCGGCTTCGCCGGGATCTACTACTGGTTCCCGAAGATGTTCGGCCGGATGCTGGGCACGCGGCTCGGCCAGCTCCACTTCTGGTCGACGCTGGCGTTCTTCAACCTGACGTTCTTCCCCCTGCACTGGATCGGCATCGCCGGCATGGTCCGCCGCATCGCGAACCCGCTCCAGTACGACCTGGTGGCCCCGCACCAGTGGATCAACGTCTTCTCGACCGTCTCGCTCCTCGGGTTGATCGCCGGCCAGGCCGTGTTCTTCCTGAACTTCTTCCTGAGCCAGTTCCGGGGCCGGCCGGCGCCGGCCAACCCCTGGCAGGCGACCACCCTCGAGTGGACGGCGCCGTCGCCGCCGCCCCACGGCAACTGGGGCGCGGCGCTGCCGGCGGTCGAGCGGGGACCCTACGAGTACAGCGTGCCCGGCGCCGCGCAGGACTGGCTGCCGCAGCGGGCCGGCGCCGCCGTGCTGGGGAGCCGGTCATGAGCGCCACCACCCACGCGCACGCCACCGGCGCCGCCGAGCGCGGCAAGGTCGCGATCTGGTGGTTCCTCGCTTCCGAGATCATGCTGTTCGGCGGCCTCATCTCGAGCTTCGTCATCTCCCGCCTGGGCGGCGGGGCCCAGGTCGACCACGGCCACCTCAACGTCACGGTGGCCGCCGTCAACACGTTCATCCTCCTCTCCTCGAGCTACACGATGGTGGAGGCGTTCGGCTGCGCCGAGCGCGGCGACCGCCGCGCGATGCGGCTCTTCCTCGGGCTGACGGTGCTCGGCGGGCTCGCCTTCCTCGGCCTCAAGGCCTACGAGTACACCGGCGAGATCCTCCACGGCTTCACCCCGTGGGCGGGGACGTTCTGGTCGTTCTACTACACGATGACCGGGCTCCACGCGCTGCACGTGCTGATCGGCGTGATCGCCAACGCCACCCTCTGCGTGGCCGCGCGCCTGGGCCTCGAGCGCCCGTACCGCGTCGAGGTCGCGGGGCTCTACTGGCACTTCGTGGACATCGTCTGGATCTTCCTGTTCCCCCTCGTCTACCTGTCGTGAGGCGCCCATGAACGGCACCGTGTTGACGCGCGGCTACGTGGTCATCTGGGGCTGGCTGCTCGTGCTGATGACGCTCTCCCTCTTCGCCAACACCCTGCCGGTGTCCCGGCCGGCGATCGTCACGCTGATGTTCGTGGTGGCGGCCGTGAAGGCCGTGCTGGTCGCGCTGCACTTCATGCACCTGCGGGTCGAGCGCTGGCTCATCTACGCCATCGCGATCGTCCCCGTGCTGCTCGTCTTCGGCCTGATGCTGGCGCTCTTCCCCGACTTCGTCTTCGCCCGGTGACGGCCGGGCCCGCGAGCCGCCCCCTGCCCGCGCTGCCCTCCCCGGCGTGGGTGGGCATGCTCTTCTTCGTGGGCGCGGAGGCGATGCTCTTCGGCGGCCTGCTCATCGCGTTCCTCATCTTCCGCCTGGGAAGCCCGGTCTGGCCGCCGCTCGGCGAGCCGCGGCTGCCGCTCGGCGTGACCCTGGCCAATACCGCGATCCTGGTGGCGTCGAGCGTGGTGATGCGGCGGGCGGTGGCGCGCGCCCGCGCGGGCGCCGGAGCCGAGGCGCGCCGGGCCCTCGCGACGACGGCCGCCCTCGGCGTCACGTTCCTCACGGTGCAGGGCAGCGAGTGGGTCCGGCTGGTGCGCTGGGGGCTCACGGCGACCTCGAGCCCCTACGGCGGGATCGTCTACGCGCTCCTCGCGGCTCACGGCGTCCACGTGCTGGCGGCGGTCGCCTGGCTCGTCGCGGTGGCGGTCCCCGGACGGCGCCCGCCCCCGCCCGCGCGGCGGCTCGAGGCGTGCGCGCTCTACTGGTCCTTCGTCTGCATCCTCTGGGTCGCGATCGTCGCCGTCGTCTACCTGGGCTGACCCCCGCTTACAGCAGCCGGTGCTTGCTGGCGTACGCGACCGCCTCGAGGCGGCTGTGGACGCCGAGCTTGCCGAAGATGTTCTGCACGTGGTTGCGGACCGTGGCCGGGCTCACGTGCAGCTTCTCGGCGGCCGCCGCCGTGTTGAGGCCCTGCATCATGAGGCGCAGCACCTCGACCTCGCGGCGGGTCAGCGCCGAGGCGGCCTCGGGGCGCTCGCCGTTCGGCGGCCCGGCGAGCCGGTCGTGCACGAGCGTCAGGAGCTCCTTCGTCGCCGTCACGTCGCGGAAGAGGTGGACGGTCAGCGGGCCGCTCCGCCCGTTGGGCGGCGTGACGAGGATGCTGACGTTGATCCAGATCGGCTTGCCGGCCTTCGAGCGCGTGTGCATGTCGAAGCTCTGGATCGGATCGCCGAGCTTCACGAGGTTCTGGACGTGGCAGCCCTGGTAGCAGAGCCGGTTGCCGGCGTCGTCCACGCCGACGAAGACGTCGCAGCACGGGCGGCCCACCACCTCGCGCGCGGTGTAGCCGAGGACCCGCTCGGCGGTCCGGTTCCACAGGACGATCCGCCCGTCTCCGCCGATCACGAAGGCGCCGTCGCCGGCCCGGGCCAGCGCCTGGTCGAGGCCCGACTCAATGGCGGGCATGGCGTTCGTACACCGGGCCGGCGAGCGCGGTCGAGAGGGCGTATGGCCCGCCGGCGAGCCCTGGATTCAGGAAGGGACACACCGCTGTCTCCACATCAGCCATCGTCATCATGCGCTTACCTCCTTCTGGCGGCGGATGCCTGCGAGCTTCGTGCCAGCAACCGACGCTCGATCTTTCAAGGGTTTCGGAATCGGCAGCGCACCGTTCGCGGCACCGTCTGGGGCGGCGACGCCCCACCCGGCTGGGTCGCATGACCCAGTGTCGGCACCGGGCGCGGCCCGCCCCCGACACCGTATGGCACCCGCCGCCCGTCACCTATGACGTGGCTCATACGACCTAGAGCAGGCGCGCGAGGCGGTCGTGAGCCGGCAGGGAGCGGCGGCGGCCGAATCAGCCCAGAGCCGGGAGAGCGAGGCCGTCAGGCGACGTCACGCCACCTCGGGGCTCCCACGCGCACAGCGGATCCTCGCCCAGCGCGTCGCCGGTCGCCGCGAACGCGCGGGCGCGCGAGCCGCCGCACAGCGCGTGGAACCCGCACGCGCCGCAGCGGCCGTGGAACCGCTCGGGCGCGCGCAGGTCCCGGAAGAGCGCGGCGTCGCGGTAGATCTCCAGCACGTCGCCCTCGCGGACGTTGCCGGCGGCGAGCGGCAGGAAGCCCGACGGCGTCACGTCGCCGTTCGCCGCGATAAACAGGATCCCGTTGCCGTCGCGGATGCCGAAGCTCCGCGCGGCCGGGCTCTGGCGGATCTCCGCGCCGTTGGCGCCGCCGGCGCGCATCGCCTGGACCAGGACCCGGCGCCAGTGGGGCGCCTCCGTCGTGGTCACCGCGAACGGCCACCCGGGGGCGCGGGCCGCCAGCCAGCGGAGCGTGGCCTCGCACTCGTCGGCGCCGAGCGGGCGCAGGGCCCGGCCGCGACCGACGGACACCAGGAAGAAGAGGCTCCAGCGGGCGGCGCCCATCCGGGCGACGACCCGGGCGATGGATTCCAGATCGGGCTCGGTCTCCGCGGTGACCAGCGTGTTGACCTGGAGCGGGATGCCGGCCGCCACGATCCGCTGCGCGGCCACGAGGGTCCAGCCGAAGCAGCCGTAGACGCCCCGGAGGCCGTCGTGGCGGGCCGGGCTCGACCCGTCGAGCGACAGCGACATCGCGCCCACGCCGGCCTCCTTGAGGGCGGACACCGTGTCCCGGCCGAGCGCCTGGGTCGCGCTCGGCGCCACCGCGACCGGCAGCCCGAGCCCGACCGCGTGCCGCACGAGCGGGAGGAGGTCGGGCCGCTTGAGCGGGTCGCCGCCCGTGAAGACGACGTGGGGCGCGGGCGCGCCCGCGGCGGCCAGCTGGTCCAGCACCCGCTCGCACTCCGCCGTCGTGAGCTCGCACGGCTCGCGCTCCTTCTGCGCCTCGGCGCGGCAGTGGCGGCAGGCGAGGTCGCAGGCCCGCGTGAGCTCCCAGTACACGCGGACGGGCGCCCGCGCGTACACGGGAGCCGGCATCACCGGCGTCCCATGGGCTTGAAGTCTCGGCACGCGGGGCCCGTGTAGATCTGGCGCGGCCGGGCGATCTTCTGCTCCGGGTCCCCCACCATCTCCTGCCACTGGGCGAGCCAGCCGGCGGTGCGCGGGATGGCGAAGAGCACCGGGAACATCTCCACCGGGAACCCGAGCGCCTCGTAGATCAGCCCCGAGTAGAAGTCCACGTTCGGGTAGAGCTTGCGGGTCACGAAGTACTCGTCCTGGAGCGCGATGTGCTCCAGCTCGCGCGCGATCGGCAGCAGCGGGCTCGGCCGCGTGACGGCGAACACCTCGTCGGCCATCCGCTTGATGATCTTGGCGCGGGGATCGTAGTTCTTGTACACGCGATGCCCGAAGCCCATCAGCTTCGCCTCGCCCGCCTTCACCTGGCGGATGAACTCGGGGACGCGCGCCGGCGAGCCCACCGAGCGCAGCATCCGGAGCACGGCCTCGTTGGCCCCGCCGTGGAGCGGCCCGTAGAGGGCGGCCGCGGCGCCGGCGAGCGCGGAGTACGGATCCACGCCGGAGGAGCCGACGGAGCGCATGGCGTTGGTCGAGCAGTTCTGCTCGTGGTCGGCGTGCAGGATGAAGAGCACGTCGAGGGCGCGCTCGATCGCCGGGTCGGCCTTGTACTTGAGCTCGGTCGTCTTGAACAGCATGTTGAGGAAGTTGCCGGCGTACGACAGGTCGTTGTCGGGGTACGCGTACGCCTGGCCGAGGATGTGCCGGTAGGCGAACGCGGCGATCGTCGGCACCTTCGCGATCAGGCGGAGGATCTGCAGATCGCGGTGGCCGGAATCGTGGTTCACCTTCGCGTCCGGATAGAAGGTCGAGAGGGCGGCGACCGTCGAGATGAACATGCCCATGGGATGGGCGTCGTGGTGGAAGCCGTCCATGAACTTCTTGACGTTCTCGTGCACCCACGTGTGGTGGGTGACCTGCCAGGTGAATTCGTCGAGCTCCTTCTGGGTCGGCAGCTCGCCGCGGAGGATCAGGTACGCGACCTCGAGAAACGTGGCGTGCTCGGCCAGCTGCTCGATCGGGTAGCCCCGGTACCAGAGGATCCCCTTGTCGCCGTCGATGTACGTGATCGCGCTGCGCGTGGACGCGGTGTTGGTGAACGCCGGGTCGTAGGCGAGCAGGCCGAAGTCGTCCGGCCCGGTCTTGATCTGGCGCAGGTCCATCGCCCGGATCGCGCCGTCGGCGACCGGCACCTCGTAGGACTTGCCGGTCCGGTTGTCGACGATGGTGAGGGTCTCCTTCGTGCTCATGACGCGCCTCCCGTCTGAAGCCAGTGGCGGTAGGTGAGACAGCCGTGGTGGCAGCCGGTGGTGCAGAACCACGCGAACTCGTCCGCGGAGGGAACGCACAGCGGTCCCAGACGGAGCCGGCAGGTGAACCCGTGCGGATAGCTGTGCTCGAGGTCGCCGTCCACGGCGACGAGGAACGGGCATCCGGTGGACACGTTCCCGGAATCGATCGGGACGGAACGGTCGGTCGCGATCATGGTCAGCCTCCCTGCGGCGGCGCGCCGGTCGGGGCGCCCGC
The DNA here is from genome assembly GCA_016179875.1 of Candidatus Rokuibacteriota bacterium. Classification (GTDB taxonomy): domain Bacteria; phylum Methylomirabilota; class Methylomirabilia; order Rokubacteriales; family CSP1-6; genus GWA2-73-35. The sequence goes on from JACPCH010000021.1 coordinate 28,475, forward strand.
GCTCGCCTGGTACCGCCCGCACGCGAGGTAGGCGCGCGTGACGCACACGCCCGCGAGGGTGGCCGGCGCCGGGACCCGCACGCTCTGGCCCGGGCGGTGGCAGTACATCCCGACCGGATACAGCCAGAGCCGGTCCGCGATCACCGGAACCAGAAAGGGGCACCGGTCGTCGGGTTCGCTCGTCATCGCGTCCCTCCTCCGGCGGCGCCCGCCCTCACGGGAGGCTCCGCCCGTTCGTGCGCCAGTGGATGACGGCCGCGCGCTTCCGGAACGGCGCGATCCACTCCCCGTCGGCGCGCCGCAGGCGCGCGGCCAGGAAGCCGCGCAGGAACGCGCGCGGCGCCTCGCCCTGGAGCCGCATGTACTCCATCCAGAAGTCGCACGCCTCGTCGAGCGAGTCGAACGGCTGGTCGGAGTCGTACTCGATCGCCGTCACCGTGGGCCGCACGCCGAGCCGCGCCAGCTCGTCGAGCGCCTCGTCGGCGTCGCAGCCGTGCTCGTACGGCCGGCCGAGGAGGCGCGGGTAGAGCTCGCCGAAGAAGAACTTGTCGCCGCCGGGCACGTCGCGCACGAGCGCGACGCCCCGCCGGGCGACGGCGCCGGCCTCGCGGAGGAAGGACGCGCCGCGCTTCACGAGGGGGCTCACGTGGGCGCAGACGACGAGATCGTGCGGCGCGACGGGCGCCGCCCCCCACGCCGCCTCCATCACGGTCAGGCGGGCGAGCCCCTCCCGCCCGGCGGCGCGCGCGAGCGCCGCCGCCATCGCGGGCGCGGGCTCGAGCGCGGTCACGACGAGGCCGCGCCGCGCGAGCGGCAGCGCGAGGGCGCCGAAGCCGGCGCCGACGTCGAGCGCGCTCGTCGAGCCCGCCAGCAGGTCGGCGAGCGCGGCGAGGACCTTCGGGGCGTAGTCGCTCCGCGCGTTCGCCCGCTCGTACCAGGCGACCGTCCGCGCGTTCCAGAGATCGCCGCGGCTCAGCGCCGCTCGACCAGGCAGATCCGGACCTTCCCTTCCTGCGCCAGCATGGACCCGATCGCGATCATCGTCGCCTCCTGGTAAGGGTCGTCGACTTTCGGAAGCGACGCAACCCGCGTGCCACGATGCCACGCGCCGGGCCTGGTCGAATGACCCACGAACGTAGGACGCACTCACGGGGCGGCGCGCCCCCGGCGGGGCGGCTGCGCCCCAGGCGGCGAGGCGATGTCCCACCGGGTCACCGGCCATGGACGGTCCGCTCGACCAGCGTCGCGAGCTCCGACGCCGCGAAGGGCTTGGCGAGGTAGGCGGCGGCGCCCGCGCCGAACGCGGCCTGGCGGCTCGCCTCCGAGGCGAACCCGGTGACCACGATGACCGGCACGGGCGCCGGCGCCCGGCAGGCGGCGTGCACGATGTCGAGCCCGTCGCCGTCCGGCAGCCGGAGGTCCGAGATGACGAGCGCGAGCCGCTCGCTCGCGATGATGGCGAGCCCCTCGTGACGCGTGCTGCTCCCGATCACCCGGTAGCCGGAGCGCCCCAGGAGCCGCTCGTAGCTGGCCAGGAGGTCCCGCTCGTCGTCGACGGCGAGGATCGCCGGTGTCACGCCGTCTTCGCGAACTCGCGGAGCACGTCGGTCTCCGTGATGATCCCGACGAGCTGGCCGCTCGAGACGACCGGCAGCGCGCCGATCTTGTTCTCCACCATGACCTGCGCCGCCTCACGGGCCTCCTGGGTCGGGCCGATCGCGATGACGTCCTTCGTCATCACGGCGCCGACCGTCATCTTGGCCAGGAGGTAGTTGATCTCCCAGACCGAGAGGCTGGTCGCCGGCGACGGCAGGTTGAGGCGGATGTCGCGGTCCGTCACGATGCCGGCGAGCCGCCCGCCGTTGGTCACCAGCAGATGGCGGATGCGCTTCTCCACCATGAGCTGGCGGGCCTCCAGCACGGGGGTCTCGGGCGCCACGGTGATGTAGCTGATCGTCATGATGTCCTGGACTCGCATGGGTCCTCCTTCAGCGGTGAGAGGCGCCGGAGGCGCTTCGGTGGAGCTGGTGCGCCAGCCTCAGCACGGCCTCGATGGCGCTCCAGGCGTCTTGCCGGTCGGTCCGGAGCGTGAGCTCGGGGGCGAGCGCGTGCTCGTAGTCGGGCGCGACGTCGGGCGCCGCGACGGTCCCCGGCGCGCCGCGGCGGGCGACACCGCCCGCCGCCAGGCACCAGCGCACCGCGCGCTCGCGGTCCACGCAGAGCTCGCGGGGGCAGACCAGCTGGACCTCGGCGAAGTGCGCGATCAGCTGGCGCGCCATCTCGCGCCAGGCCCGGCGCGACGCCGTCGCGTCCACGATCACCGGGACGCCGGCCTCCGTCAAGAGCTTCGCCGCGCCGGCGAGCGCGCGGTGGACCAGCTCCCGCGCCGCGTCCGACTCCGGGCGGTCGCCCAGGACGAAGCGCCGCAGGTCCGCGAGGTCGAGCACGCGGATCGGGATCCCCCGCTCCGCGAGCGCCTCGGCCGCGCCCCAGGCGAGCGTCGTCTTGCCGCTGCCCGGCAGCCCCGTGATCCAGATCGCCCAGCCGCCGGCCGCCGGGCTCCGGCCCGCGCGCGGCGCGCGGGCCAGTCCACGCGCCAGGTCCAGGATCGCCGCGACGGAGGCCGCCGGGTCGTGGCGCGCGGTGTCGAGCGTCAGCTCGGGCGCGAGCGCCGGCTCGTACGCCACGTCCACGCCCGGCACCGTCGCCCCCGCCCGCCCGGCCCGCGCGTAGATGCCGGGGGGCGCGTGTCCCCCGGCGCGCCGCGCCTCGCGCTCGCGGCACACGTCGAGCGGGCAGACGAGCTGCACCTCGGCGAAGCGCGCGATCGTCGCGCGCGCCAGGTCGCGCCACGCCCGGCGGTGGCCGGTGGCGTCGACGATCACGGGCACGCCGGCCTCGGTCAGGGCCGCGGCGATGTACACGAGGGCGCGATACACCAGCTCGCGCTCCGTCGCCGAGTACGTCGGCGCCGGCGTGAGCGTCTTGCGGAGCGCGTCGAGCTCCAGGTGGACGACCGGCTCGCCGCGCTCGCGGAGCGCCGCCGCCGCGCTCCGCGCCAGCACCGACTTGCCGCTGCCCGGCAGCCCGGTGATCCAGATCGCCCAGCTCATCGGGCCGCCCCGCAGAGCCGGTCGAGGGCGCCGGGCGCGAACGCGCCGCCGTCGAGCAGGCCGGTCGCCAGCCGGACCAGCGCCGTCCGGGTGGCCGGCGCGAGGGTCGGGTACCAGCGCGGATGCGCGATCACCAGTGCCCGGAACGCGAGGAACGGCGGCAGCACCTCCAGGAGCTCCGCGTCGCCCGACCGCACGAGGTACACGGCGAGGAAGCGCCGGAAGAGCTCGCGGAAGGGCTCGGCCACCGTCGCCGGCTCGCGCTCGCTCCGGCGCAGCCCGAAGAAGAGATAGTTGATGCCGAGCGCCGCGACGTCGTCGGCCGGCTCGCCCCATTCCCCGCGGCTCCGGTCGAGCACCGAGAAGTCCGTGCCGTCGCGGAAGAGCAGGTTCCACGGGTGGAAGTCGCCGTGCGTGCGCGCGAGCCGGTGGCTCCGCCCCCGGAGGCGCCAGCGCCAGGCCACGGCGGCGCGCTCGAGCGCCTCGCACGCCGCCGGCGGCAGGAACGGCCACGGATGCGGCAGGCTGTCGAGAATCCCCATCAGGCACTCGCCGTGGCCGACGAGCTCCCGGATGCGGCGCTCGTAGAGCGTCGGCTCGTCACGGCGCTCGGCGTGGGCGCCGGCGAGGAACGCCGCCAGCGCCTCGGCGCGCGCCACGTCCAGCGGGCGCGGCGGGGCGACGAGCAGCCGGTCGAGGTCGAGCCAGTACAGCTGTCCGGCCGCCTTCTCGACGAGCTGGAAGAACTCGTGCGCGTCGCCGGCCGAGACCAGTTCGCCCGACGCGCGCTCGAAGCCGACGTCGAGGCTCCTCACGTGCCGCGGAAAGCTGTTGTACGCCTCGTGGGCGTACAGCGCCTGCCACGCGCGGTCGGCGGGATAGTCGTGGCCGAAGCCGCGGGCCGGCCGCGTGCGCGACACGACGAACGCGCGCGGCGCGCCCCCGACGAGGCACTCCACCTCGAAGGGCACGCCATAGCCGAACCCCTTCGGGTCGAGCTCCGCGCCCGCGGCGGCCTTGAGGGGCTGGAGGCCCAGGATCTCGACGGGCGTGCGGAGCACGCCGGCGAGATAGCCCGTGAGCGTTGACTTATCCACCCGTCTCCGGTGACGTCGGTGCCGCGGCCCCGGGGCAGCCCATCATCCGGCCTACCGGCCCCGCACCGTGAGCACCGGACACGGCGACGCCGCCACCACGCGCCCCGCCACGCTGCCGAGGAACAGCTTCGCAAGCCCCGAGCGTCCGTGCGTGCCCATCACGACGAGGTCCGCCCGCCGCGACTTCGCGATCCGCACGATCTGCTCGTGCGGCACGCCTTCGAGGAGGAACCCCCTGGCCCGCACGCCGGCGGCCTTCGCCTTCGCGAGGCGCTTGGCGAGCTGCTTCTGCCCCCACGCCTTGGTGGACGCCGCGATCTCGTCGTAGACCTTCGGCGAGATGTAGCCGTCGCCGGGCACGGGGATCACCGGGTTCATGACGTGCACGAGCAGCAGCTCGCCGCGGCCGGCCTTCGCCATCTCGACCGCCTTCGCGAAGGCGGCGGCGGAGGCCGTGGAGAAATCCGTGGGGTGCAGGACGCGGCGGCTCATCGCACGGCCTCCCAGGCCGCGCGCGCGGCCACCTGCGCCTCGGTCTGGCGCATCAGGAACACGGGCACCTCGGACTGCCGCAGCACCGCCTCGGCGACGGAGCCGAACAGCAGCCGGCCGAACCCGCTGCGCCCGTGCGTGGTCATCGCGATCAGGTCGGCCTTCGCCTCGCGGGCGGCGGCGAGGATCTCCCCGGCGGGCTCGCCGCGGCGCACCATGGTCCGGACGCGGATGCCCTTGGTGCGCAGCTCCGCGGCGATCGGCGTCAGGTACGCCTCGGCCTCCGCGCGCCGCTTTTCCGGGTCCTCCACCTCGACGTGCCGTGAGGCCTCGATGACCGACGGCGGCACCGGCACCATCACGCGGACCAGCACGACCTCGATGTCGAGCGGCCCCGCGATCTCGAGGATGAACGGCAGGATGCCCTCGGCCACGATGGAGCCATCGAGCGGGATGGCGACGCACTTATACACGGCTGGTCTCCTTCACCGGCGCCGCGGCGCGCGGCGGCTCGAGGGGCGCGCTGTCGGCGCGCACGACGAGGATGGGGGTGGTGGTGCCACGCAGCACCGCCTCGGCGACGCTCCCGAGGATCAAGCGGCCCAGGCCGCTCCGCCCGTGCGTGGACATCGTGATCAGGTCCGCCTTCTGCACGCGCGCCGCCTCGACGATGGCCCCGGCGGGTGCGCCGTACCAGACGTGCGTCTCCACCTTCCGGATGTCGCGGTCCGCCAGCCGGCGGACGACGCCCTCGAGATACTCCTCGGCCTCGCGTACCGCCGCGACCTGCGCGTCCACCGGATCGGCGCCGGGCACGGTGTGCGCCTCGGCAGCCCTGAGGAGGCTCACCGTGGCGTCCGTGCCGGCCAGATCGATCGCCTGCCACAACGCCGCCTCGGCCAGGGTCGAGCCGTCCAGCGGCACCAGGATCTTGGCGAGCTTCATGGGCTGCCTCCTCCCCGTCATGGGTTGCCTGCACTCCGCTCACGGAGACGAGCAACCCCGATGCCAGAGGGAAGAGGTGAAGGAAAACGGCGGCTTATCGCCCGTTTCTCGGGGGCTCGATGTGGCCGGGCAGCCCCTGTGGGACATCGCCGCCCCGTCGCCGAGGGCTAACCGCGGATCTGGTACTTGTTGATGAGCCGGTGGAAGGTCTTGCGGTCGATGCCGGCGGCCTTGGCGGCCGCCGAGATGTTGCCCCCGTGGCGCTCGAGGAGGTCGCGCAGGTACGCGGCCTCGAGCACCTGCATCCATTTCTCCTTGGCGTCCTTGAGCGGCAGGTCGGCGGTGGCGCCGGCCGGCAGGGCCGCCCCGGCCGCCGGCGCGGCGCCGGCGGCGCGCAGGCCCCGGCCCTGGACGAGGTAGTCGGGCAGATCCTGACGGCCGACGCGGTCGCCGTCGGCGAGCGCGCACGCCCGCTCGACCACGTTCTGCAGCTCGCGCACGTTGCCCGGCCACGCCCAGGCCTCGAGCGTCTCGAGCGCGGCTTCCTCGAACGCGCGCACGCGCTCGCCGCCGTAGCGCTTGAGGAAGGCGTGCGCGAGCAGCCGCACGTCGCCCGCGCGGTCGCGGAGCGGCGGCAGCGGGATCTCGATCACGTTGACCCGGTAGTAGAGCTCCTCGCGGAACTGCCCCTTGGCGACCGCCGCCCGGAGGTCCCGGTTGGTCGCCGAGACCACGCGGGCGTCCACGTCGATCGTCGCGGTCCCGCCCACGCGGCGCAGCTGGCGCTCCTGGAGCGCGCGCAGGAGCTTCACCTGGAGGACCACGGGCATCTCCGCGATCTCGTCCAGGAAGAGCGTGCCGCGGTCGGCGACCTCCATGAGCCCGCGCTTACCCTTCACCGCCCCGGTGAACGCGCCCTTTTCGTGGCCGAACAGCTCCGACTCGAGGAGCTGCTCGGGGAGCGACGCGCAGTCCACCGGCACGAACGGCTGGGCCGCCCGCGGGCTGTTGGCGTGGATCGCCCGCGCGATCAGCTCCTTGCCGGTGCCCGATTCGCCGAGCACCAGGATGTTGGCCTCGGAGCGGGCCGCCTTGCGGACGAGCTCGAACACCCTCGCCATCGCCGGGCTTCGTCCGAGGATGTTCTCGAAGCCGAGCGTGCCCTGCAGCTGGTCGCGCAGGTTGCGGTTCTCGATCTGGAGCTCGCGCTGCCGGAGCCCGCGCTCGACCGCCACCCGGAGCTGCTCCACCGAGAAGTTCTTCGGCAGGTAGTCGAAGGCCCCGTCCTTGATGGCCGCCACCGCGGACTCGATCGTCGCGAACGCGGTGATGAGGACGACCGGGAGCGCCGGGTCCACCTCCCGGGCCCGGCGCAGCAGCTCCATGCCATCCATCCCCGGCATCTTGACGTCGGTCAGCAGGAGATCCGGACGCTCGGTCTCGACGAGCGCCAGCGCCCGGCGCGGGTCGGTGGCGGTCAGACACTGGAGGCCCGCGCGCTTCAGGATGCGGGCGCAGTTCTCGACCATGTCCGGCTCGTCGTCCACCACCAGCACGCGCTGCGCCATCAGGCCAGCTCCCCGTCCCCCGCGCCGCGGAACGTCAGCACGAACGTCGTGCCCTCGCCGGGCCGCGACTGCACGTCCACGGTGCCCCGGTGCTCGCGCACGATCCCGTAGGAAATGCTGAGGCCGAGGCCGGTGCCCTCGGCCTTGGTCGTGAAGAACGGGTCGAAGATCCGCGGCAGGTCCTCGGGCGGGATGCCCGGGCCCGTGTCGCGCACGACCAGGCGCACGCCGCCGGGCGGCTCGGCCGCGGGCGCGGTCTCGATCGCGATCTCGCCGCCTTTTCGCACGGCGTCGCGCGCGTTGGTCAGCAGGTTCATCACCACCTGCTGGAGCGCGTTGGCGTCGCCCCAGACCGGGGGCAGCGTCGGCGCCAGGGCGCGCCGGAGCGCGATGCCGTCGCGGACGATCTGCTTCTCGATCAGGAGCAGGGTCTCGTCCACCAGGCGGTTGAGGTCCACGCGCCCGTGGGCGCCCGAGGAGTGGCGGGAGAACGACAGGAGGCCCTGCGCGATGCGCGCGACGCGCTGGGCGTGGCGGTGGATCACGTGCAGGTCCTCGCGCACGTCCGCGGGCAGCGGGCGCGTCTCGGCGTCGAGCTGCATCAGCTCGGCGCGCGTCGAGATGACGCCGATCGGGTTGTTGAGCTCGTGGGCGAGGCCCGCCGCCAGCGTGCCGAGCGCCGCGAGCTTCTCGGCCTGGCGGGCGGCGCGCTCGATGCCGACGCGCTCGGTGATGTCCTCGACCAGGAGGACCGCGCCCGCGGGCCGCGCGCCCTCCCGGAGCAGGCGTCCCTTGATGTTCTGGACGACCATGCCCGTGCGCAGGCTCTGGTGGTCGACGCCCTCCTCCGCGAACTCCTCGATCTCGCCGCGCAGCAGCCGCCCGAGGCTCTGCGACCACGGCTCCCTGGCGGCCGCGGGGAAGCACTCGAAGTAGCGGCGTCCGGTGACCTCGGCGGCCGGCACGTCGTAGCGCGTCTCCATGGCGCGGTTCCAGGCCACGATCCGCCCGTCGGCGTCGAGCGCGAACACGCCCTCGCTCAGGTTGTCCACGACGCTCTGGATGAACCGCTCACGGTCCAGGATCTCGGCGGAGAGCGTCGCCCCGCGCAGGCGCTCGCGCTGCTCGATCTCGGCGAGGACGCCCACGCTGACGGCCGTGCCGAGCAGGACGATGAGCCGCATGGCGACGTTGGGGATCTCCAGGCCCACGATGGTCGGCCAGACGACGGCCAGGTAGGCCGCCGCCGACACGCAGGCGACCGCCACCCCGCGCCGGATGCCGTAGTAGTACGACTGCAGCGCGGCGATCAGCGGCAGCGCCAGGTAGAGGCCGCTGCGCGCCCCGCCCGTCAGGGCGATCAGGACCAGCGCGAAGAGCTGGTCGAGGAGGAGGACGTAGAAGTTCAGCCGGAGCGTCGCCGCCGGCCGCGTCCAGAGCGCCGCCTCCACCGCCGTGCTGTAGACGAGGAAGCCCAGCGTGGCCAGCAGCAGGGCCTGCGACTCCTGGAAGGGCGCCGGCGCGAGGAGGAGCCAGGCCAGCGCGGCCAGGACCGCCAGCGTGCGCAGCAGCGGCAGCGCCAGCACCCGGGCGCCCCCGACGTGGAGCGCCAGCCGGTCGAACATGCGGGTCAGCGTCTCGGTCATGCCCCATCATTATAGAAGGTGGGGCCAGCGGGCCGGGCACGGTGTGCGCGCGGGCCCCCCGTCAGAGGCGGCCCAGGGCCCTCAACACCACCCCGGGGGTGATCGGCTGCGCGCTCACGCGGGCGCCGAGCGGCGCCAGGGCGTCGTTCACGGCGTTCAGCACGGCGCCGGGCGCGCCGGCCGTCCCGGCCTCGCCGGCGCCCTTGAAGCCGCCCTCGGCGTAGGCCGTCGGCGTCTCGACGTGGCCGACGACGATGTCGGGCATCTCGGCGGCCATCGGCACCAGGTAGTCCATCAGGGACGCCGTCAGGAGCTGGCCCGCGCCATCGTAGACGCAGTGCTCGAGGAGCGCGGCGCCGAGCCCCTGGACGATCGCGCCCCGGATCTGCTCGTCCACGAGCCGCGGGTTGATGATCCGGCCGCAGTCCTCGACGGCCCAGTGGCCGAGCAGGCGCACCCCGCCGGTCTCGACGTCCACCTCGACGTGCGAGAGCTGGACGCCGTTGGTGAAGGCGAAGCCCTGATGGCGCGGCACGTAGTGGCGCGTGACCGTCAGCTCGGACTGGAAGTCCTTCGGCAGCGTGTCGGGGCGGAAGTAGGCCACGCGGCCCAGCTCGGCCAGATCCAGCTTCACCTCGCCCGTCAGCGCATCCACCACGCGGCCGAGCCGCACGTCGAGGTCCTCGGGCTCGCCGCCGAGGACCGCCGCCGCGACGCGCAGGACGTTCTGCTTGAGCGCCTTGCCCGACTGCAGCGCCGCCTCGCCGCCGATGCCGGCGCCGCGCGAGGCCCAGGTGCCGCCGCCGTAGGGCGACACGAGCGTGTCCCCGGTGAGGACGCGCACGTCCTCGAGGCGCACGCCCACCGCGGTCGCGACGACCTGGGCGAGCATCGCGTCGGTCCCCTGCCCCTGCTCGGTGACGCCGGTGAGACACGTGACGGTGCCCGAGGGCTCGAGCCTCAGCGTGACGCCGTCCTGGGACGAGATCCGCGCCCCGCCGACGCCGTAGAACGCCGGGCCCGGCGTGGTCAGCTCGATGAACGCGCAGAGCCCGAGGCCCCGGTACACGCCGCGCCGCCGGAGAGCGTCGCGCTCGGCGCCGAGCTTGCGGTACTCCGACATCTCGAGGAGCTTGTCGAGGCACTCCTCGTGCGAGAGGCGCTCGAAGAAATAGCCGGTCGGCGCCGTGTACGGGTACATGTCCCCGGTGATGAAGTTCCGCCGGCGCACCTCGACCGGGTCCAGCTCGAGCGCGCGCGCGACGTGGTCCACCATGCCCTCCATCACCGCGAAGGCGATCGGGTGGCCCACCGCCCGGTACTGGCACATCGGCGTCTTGTTCTGCAAGACCACGCGCAGGCGCGCGGCGTAGTCGCGGAATCGGTAGCAGCCCGGCGTGAGGCGCACGGTCTGGTTGCCCTCGACGGCGCTGGTGCGCGGGTAGACCGAGTACGGGCCGATGCCGGTGAGGTCGTCCAGCTTCATGCCGAGGATCGTGCCGTCGCGCCGGACGGCGACCTCGGCGCGCACGCGGTGGTCGCGGGCGTGGATGTCGGACAGGAACGACTCGTGACGGTCGGCGAGGAACTTCACCGGCCGCCCGAGCAGCACCGCCAGCGCGCAGGTCGCCATCTCGTCGGGGTAGACGTGGACCTTGATGCCGAACGAGCCCCCGACGTCCTTGCAGATCACGCGGACGTTCTGCTCCTCGAGGCCGAGGTGGCGGGCCAGGATGTCCTGCATCATGTTCGGCGCCTGGAAGGAGTGGTGGACGGTCAGGCGCCGCTCCGACGGGTCGAAGTCGGCCAGGATGACGCGCGGCTCGAGCGTCACCCCGGTGTGGCGGCCCATCGTGAAGGTCTCGGCGACGACGGCGTCGGCGTTCTTGAACGCCTCCTCCACGTTGCCCGCGTTCAGCTCGAGCGCGAAGGCGAGGTTGTCGCCGAGCTCGGGATGGATGACGGGCGTGCCCGGATCGAGCGCCGTCTCGGGATCCGTCACGGCCGGCAGCGGCTCCCAGGCGACCGCCACGCGCGCCGCCCCATCCTCGGCGATGGCGCGGCTCTCCGCGACGACGGCGGCGACGGGCTCGCCCTGCCAGGTGGCGCGGTCGAGCGCCAGCGCGTGCTGCGTCGCGGACTTCATGCCCGCGAAGTGGGCGAGCGTGCCCACCCAGCCCGAGCACACGCGGGCGAGCTCCGGGCCGGTGACGACGGCGACGACCCCCGCCAGCGCCCGGGCCGCGTCCGTCTCGATGCGCGCGATGCGGGCGTGGGCGTGGGGGCTCCGCACGAACGCCACGTGCGTCATGCGCGGGAGCTTCACGTCGTCGGTGTAGACGCCGCGGCCGGCCAGGAGGCGCGCCGTCTGGGGGCGCACGACGCTCAGGCCGATGTAGCTGACACCCGCCTCGATCCGCTCGCTCACGTCCGCCTCCGTCCCCTGCCGGCCTTCTTCACGGCCTGGACGATGGCGTGGTAGCCCGTGCAGCGGCAGTACTGGCTGGCGAGGCCCTCGCGAATCTCGCGCTCGCTCGCCCCCGGGCTCGCGGCCAGCAGCTCCTGGGCGACGAGCAGCATCCCGGGCGTGCAGAACCCGCACTGGAGCGCGTTCTCCTCGGCGAACGCCTGCTGGAGGTCGGCCAGCTCGCCGCGCCCGGCGACGCCCTCGATCGTCTCGACGCCGGCCCCGTCGGCCTGCACCGCCAGCATCAGGCAGCCGCGCACCAGCACGCCGTCCACCCGCACGGTGCACGCCCCGCACACGCCGTGCTCGCAGCCCACGTGGGTGCCGGTCAGCTCGAGGTCGTAGCGCAGGAAGTCGGCGAGGCTCGTCCGCGGCTCGACCGCCCGGGTGACGGGGACGCCGTTGACGGTCAGCGCGATTCGAAGAACCGGCATGGCGGACTGTATCTTAGCCCGGAACGACGCCGGGGGTGACGGGGCGATTCCCCGTCCCCCCCGGAAGAGTTGGAGCGGGCGACCGGATTCGAACCGGCGACGTCCAGCTTGGGAAGCTGGCATTCTGCCACTGAATTACGCCCGCCCGGCGCCTCCTATTCTACTCCCGCGCCTACTTGCCGTCCTTGAGCGACATGTCGTACGCCTTCAGCCGCTCGTCCGCCCGCGCCTTCCAGCCCAGGCGCTTGCTCACGCCGTAGAGGTCGAGCTGCTGGTAGAGCGGCACCGCCGGCATCTCCTCGACCCAGAGCTTGTTGATCCGGTGGTACTGCTCGAGGCGCTTCTTCTCGTCCATGATGGCCTGCGCCTCTTCGAACATCCGGTTGAAGTCCTCGTGGTGCCAGTTCACGAAGATCCCCGGCGACTTGAAGAGCGGGCCGTAGACGGTCTCGGCGTCGATGGTCGGCGTGCCCCAGCCGATCAGCCACACCGGGCCCGCCTTGTGCACGTACACCATGTTGTTCAGGTAGGTCACGAAGTCGTAGGTCCGGAGCGTGGTCTTGATGCCGGCCTTGGTGAGCTGGCCGGCCACCGCCTCGGCCACCTCGGCGTCGCGCACGTAGCGGCCGCGCGGGCCGTGCAGCGTGATCTCCACGCCGCCGGCGAACCCGGCCTCGGCCAGGAGCTTCTTGGCCCGGGCGAGATCCTGCTTGATCGGCTGAAGCTTCGGATCGAAGCCGAAGTGCATGGTCGTCAGCATCGTGGCCACCCGCACGCCCTTGCCGTCGAGCACCGACTTGATGATCTCGTCGGCGTCGAGGGTGTAGGCGATCGCCTGGCGGACGCGCTTGTCGGCGGTGGGCCCGTTGTACGGCCCCGTCGGCTTGTGCTGGGCGTCCATCTGGTGCGTGTAGAACATGAGCTGGATGGTGCGGATCGACGGCGCCGTGGACAGGAAGAGCTTCGGGTGCTTGTCGATGATCACGGCGAGGTGCGGCGGGATGTTCACGGCGACGTCGATCTCGCCGTTCTGGAGCGCCGCCACCCGCACGGCATCGTCGGGGATCGGCTTGAACACCACCGTCTTGATCCGGGGCGCGCCCCGCCAGTACTTGTCGTTGGCCTCGAGGACGATCTCCTCGTCCTTGGCCCAGCGCACGAACTTGTAGGGTCCGGTGCCGATCGGGTTCCGCGAGATGAACGTCGTGTCCTTGTCCTTGTACGCGTTGGGCGGGTACATCGAGGCCTGGTTGAACGTCATCACCACCGTGAAGGTCGGCCACGGCTTCCTGGTGTGAACCCGGACCGTGTAGGGGTCCACGATCTCCACGCGGTCGATCGGCGCGAAGAAGGTGGCGCCGCGGAGCTTCCCCTGCCCGCCGGCCAGCCGCTCCAGGCTGAACTTCACCGACGCGGCGTTGAAGTCTTCGCCGTTGTGGAACTTGACGCCCTTGCGAAGCTTGACCTCCCAGGTCGTCGGCGCCACCAGCCTCGGCAGCTCGGCGGCGAGGCCCATGACGAGCTTGAGGTTCGCGTCGCGCTCGACGAGCGTGTCCCAGATGTTGATCGCGAGGTTGGACGCGGGAGTCTCCGACTGGTTCATCGTGTCGAGCGTCGTCGGATCGACGCCCTGCGCGATCACGACCTTGCCCGCCGGGGCGGCGTCGGCCGCCAGCGGCAGGAGGCCTGCAACGGCCAGTATGACTATCGTTCGCCAGACAATCATCGGAGCGCCTCCTCGCGCGAGGGTTGAGGTCTGCTGAATTCCCCACACTCTAGGGGCCGGCCTCGGGAGAGTCAAGGTAGGCCAGCGCCTCCTCCCGCGTCCGGACGAGCCCGAGCGCCTGGGCCTCCCGCGCCCGCTCGAGGAGCCGGCCGACCGCGGGGCCCGGCGCCAGGCCGAACCGGGCCATGACGTCCTCCCCGGTGAGGACGGGGACCGCCGGCCCCGCGGCCTGCCGCTCCTGCCAGCCGGCCAGGAGGTCGCGGAGCAGTCCGGCCCGGCGCCAGGCGCTGACCGGCGAGGCGCCGGTCAGCGCCGCGGCGTCCACCAGGGCGAGCAGGCAGAGATCGCGGGTCTGCGCGCCGAGGTCGCGGTAGAAGCGATAGCGCGCGCGGCGCGTCACCGCAGCCGCCGCCGCCAGGTGCATCAGGCGCAGGTGCTGGCGCACCAGGCACTCGACCACGGCGGTGACGCGCGCGGGGAGCCGGAGCCGCTCGCCGATCGTCCGGGCGCGCCGGGCGCCGAGCGTGTCGTGCTCGAGGAAGCGGATGCGGCCCGCCACCATCCGGCGGGTCTCGGGCTTGGCCACGTCGTGCAGGAGCGCGGCGAGCTTGAGGGCGGCCGCGCGGGTGATCCCGCCCCCCAGCTCCTCGGCCATGTGCGCCGCCAGCTCCTCGCCGAACGGTCTCAGCGCGTCGAGCCGTTCGAGAAGCTGATCCGCCCCCGCGACGCAGCGCAGCGAGTGCTCGAGGACGTCGAAGCGGTGGGGCGCCGGCTGCGTCGCGCCGCGCATGGCCAGGAGCTCGGGCAGGACGACCGTCAGCATCCCGAGCGAGAGCGCGCGCCGGAGCGCCGTCGCGCCGCGCCGGAGCGCCAGCATCGCCAGCAGCTCGTCGCGCACGCGCTCCGCCGACACCCGCGCCAGCCCGGGCGCGGCGGCGCGGATGGCCCGCGCGGCCGCCGGTGTCAGCCTGAGCCCGAGGGTGGCCTCGAGCCGCACGCCACGCAGCGCGCGCAGCGGGTCGTCGTCGAGCACCCGCGGGGACGGCAGGCGCAGTCGCCGCCGCCGCAGATCCGCGAGCCCGCCCGTCGGGTCCACGATCGCGGCGCGGCCGGCCCGCAACAGGGCTCGGAGCGGAACGGCGAGGGCGTTGACGGTGAAGTCGCGCGCGGCGAGATCGCCGGCGAGCGTCGGCGCCCTGAAGTCGGCCAGGTCGAGCCGCAGGCCGCCCGCGACCACGCGGGCCGTGCCGCGGTCGGGGTCGAGCGGGACGAAGGCGCCACCGGCGCGCGCGGCGACGCGGCGCGCGAGGTCGAGCGCGCCGGAGGGGACGGCGACGTCGAGGTCGGGCGACGTCGCGCGCCGGAGGCAGGCGTCACGCACCGCTCCGCCGACGAGCCAGACCTCGCCGCGCCGGCCGGCCTCCCGGGCGAGGACGCGCAGGAGCGCGACGCCGGCCGGGCTCAGGCGGTCAAGACGCAGGAAGGCCATGCCAGGTTCGTGCCGGCGGACCCCTGCGGCCCCGCCTCACCCGCCCGGCGCCGCGTCACATCTCGATGCCGGCGGCGCCGACCTTGTACTCGACGATCTCGTCGGACATCGCGCTGCCCCGGTGCTTGACCACGCAGAGCATCCGGGCCAGGCGCGTGCCGACCCGCTCGCTGCCCATGACGAGGATCGTGTTCGCGGTCGCGCCGACGTCACCCGTGGCCACCTTGCGGGCCAGCAGATCCTCGAGCCGCGTCTCCTCCGTCGTCACCAGGAGCAGCGTCGTGATCCCGTTGTGGTCGTAGCGGTGGGCATCGATGAACGCGCGGTGCGCCCACACGGGCAGGCAGATCTCCATGCCGAGCGTCTCGGCGTCCCGGTGGATCGTCTTCCGGTACAGCTCGTCGAACATGAAACACTGGATCGAGTCGGCCGGCGCGTCCATCGGCTCGACGCCGTCCACCACCACGCGCCGGGTGCCGGCGGCGAAGTGGAAGTAGAAGAACGGCCGCACCGTGTAGAGCGCGTGGTTGTACATCGCCTTCCAGTTCCAGTCGAACTCGAAGCCGCCGTCGGGCGTCGGCACCTGGTAGTCGCGCACGCGGCCGACCCACGGGAGCGCGTTCGAGTAGAACGCCGCCATCTGCCCGGGCGGCGGGTACGGGTCGCTCATCGGCGTGACGGTGTGGGTCCACGGCGCGAGCGGCCACCGGAACAGGCGCGCCGCGTACGCGTCGTGCTGCTGCGAGTCGCCGCGCCCGTTCATGTCCAGCACGACGCCACGGGCGCCGTCGGCGGCCAGGCCGTGGTTCGCGAAGGTCAGGCCGAGGTGGGTCTTGCCGATGCCGGTGGCGCCGTAGGCGACGGCGAGCGTGCCGGGCAGGAGGCCGCCGCCCAGCATCGCGTCGAGCTTCGGGAGCCCGGTGGACACGCGTGCGCTCATGTCACTGGATTCTACACTAGGCGCTCCGCCCGCCCGGCGGCCCGCCACCCTTCGTCGCGAACTGGCGCTCGTAGAGCCGCCGCAGCTCCGCGAGCGTGGTCGCCTGGCCGGGGGCCTTGTCGTCGCGGATCCGCGTGACGCGGGCGAAGCGGAGGGCGAGGCCCGACGGGTACGTCGGGCTCTTCTGGATCTCGTTGTAGGCGACCTCGACGACGACCTCGGGCCGGACGGACACCGTGTAGCCGTCGTCGGCGACGGCGAGCGCCGACAGCCGCGCCGTCATCGCGGCGAACTGGGTGTCGGTCAGGCCCTTGAAGGTCTTCCCGACGTCGGCGAACGCGCCGCCGTCGCGCACGCCCAGATGGTAGTTGGAGAGCCACCCGCGGCGCCGGCCCGAGCCGCGGTCGGCGGCGAGGATCACGCAGTCCAGCGTCTCGGCGACCTTCACCTTGAACCAGCGCTTGCCGCGGCCGCCGGGCTCGTAGGCGCTCGCCGGGTCCTTGGCCATCACGCCCTCGTGCCCCGCGGCGAGCGCCCGCGCGAAGAACTCGCGCGCGGCCGCCGCCGACGTCACCAGCGCGCGCTCGGCCAGCCGGCGCCCGCCCGTCGCGGCGGCCAGCGCCGCCCAGCGCTCCGCGTACGGCCGGTCGATGAGCGGCCGGCCGTCGGCCATCAGACAGTCGAAGAAGTGGATCGCGAGCGGCAGCTCGCGCGCCGCCGCCTCGACCTCGTGGACGCGCCGGAAGCGCCGCATCAGCTCCTGGAACGGCAGCGGCCGGCCGGCGGCGTCGAGCGCCACCACCTCGCCGTCCAGGATGAGCGGCCCGGCCGGCAGCTCGCGCCGCGCGACCTCGACGACGTCGGGCAGGCTCCGCGTGACGTCGCTGAGGCGCCGGCTCCAGACGGCGACGCGGTCGCCGTCCTTGTGGAGCTGGATGCGCGCGCCGTCGTACTTGTACTCGAGCGCCGTGCTGCCGCCGTGCGCGGCGAGCGCCTCGTCGAAGTCGGTGGCCAGCTCGGCGAGCATGGGCAGGAGCGGCACGCCCACGCGCGCTGTCGTCGCCTCCAGGGCGGCCGTCCCGCCGCGGGCGGCGAGCACGGCGACGGCGGCGAGGTCACCGAGGAGGAGGAAGGCGCGGCGGGCGATCGCGAGCGGCGCGCCGGCCATCAGGGCGATCGCCTCGAGCACGAGGCCCTCGGCGGCGCCCGTGCGCAGCTCGCCGGTGACGATCCGCGCGAGGATCTCGCGCTCGCGCGGCGTGGCGCGCGCCGCGAGCGCGCGCAGGCGCTCCTCGCGCGCCCGGCGGGCGCCGCCGCCACGGGCGTCGGCCGCCTCGGCGAACGCGGCGGCCACGTCGGCGAGGGTGAGCGGCGGGCCGGCGCCTCCGCCCTCCGCCGCCGGGAGCCCACGCACGCCGAGGGTGCGCGGGTCCGACACGGGCAACGCGCGGCCCGACAGGAACGTCACCGCGTCGCCGACGGCGTCGGGCGGCAGGCTCCGGAGGTACTCCGCGAGCAGGGCGAGCTTGTCGAGCCGCCCGCGCGTGGCCTCGAGCCGGCCGGCCAGCTCGACGAGCCGGGCGAAATCGCTCACCCCCGCATTCTACGATTCATTCTACGAGTCTTGACTTGGCGGGAGGCCACGCCCTACCTTCGAGCTATGCGTCGCCGTGTGTTCTACGACGCGTCCTCGCGCGCGGCGGCGGCCGCCGGCGCCCTCCTTCGCGACGAGTTCGACGTGAGCCCGCTCCCGGCGGGCGGCGTCCCGGCCGACGCCGGACCCACCGTGCTGCTGACCGGCCCCGGCGGCGACCCCGTCCCGCCGGTCGGCGGCCCCGGGCTGCGGGCCGTCGGCCTCGTGGACCCCGCCGCGGCCGGGCCCTGGCCGCCGGAGTGGTGGGCGCTCCTGCCCGAGGACGTGGGCCGCCCGATCCTCGCGCGCACCGTCGACAACGCGTTCGCCGACATGGACGCGGTGGTCGAGGTGGGCCGTCTCGAGCGCGAGCTCGCCGATCTGCATGCGATCGGCATCCGCCTGACCTCCGAGCGCAACCCCCGCGAGCTGCTCGAGACGATCCTGACGAAGGCGCGCGAGATCACCGCCAGCGACGCCGGCTCGCTCTACCTCGTGAACGAGGCGCCCGACGGCGCCCGGCAGCTCCGGTTCGCGCTCGCGCAGAACGACTCGATCGACGTCACGTTCCGCGCGGCCACGCTGCCGCTCACGAGCGACAGCGTGGCGGGCCACGTCGCCCTCACCGGCGAGAGCGTGAACCTCGCCGACGCCTACGCGCCGCCGCCCGGCGCGCCCTTCCACATCAACCGCTCCTTCGACGAGCAGGCGGGCTACCGCACCAAGTCCATGCTCGTCGTGCCGATGCGCACGCCGCAGGGCGAGACGATCGGCGCGCTCCAGCTCATCAACTGCAAGCCCGACTTCGGCCTGAGGCTCCGGTCGCCCGCGGAGGCCGAGCGCGTGGTGCGGCCGTTCAGCGCGCGCCACGAACGGCTCGCGAACTCGCTCGCCTCGCAGGCGGCGGTGGCGCTCTCGAACAGCCGCCTCTACGAGTCCATCCGCCAGCTCTTCGAGGGCTTCGTGAAGGCCGCCGTCACCGCGATCGAGTCGCGCGACCCGACGACCTCCGGCCACTCCTTCCGGGTGGCGAACCTCACCGTGGGCCTCGCGAGCGTGGTGGACCGCGTGGCGACCGGGCCCTACGGCGCGACGCGCTTCTCCGCCGACGAGATGATGGAGCTGCGCTACGCGGCGCTCCTCCACGACTTCGGCAAGGTCGGCGTGCGCGAGCAGGTGCTGGTGAAGGCCAAGAAGCTCTACCCCGGCGACCTCGAGCGGATCCGCGAGCGCGTCCAGCTCATCAAGCGGAGCCTCGAGCTGCGCTACACCGGCCGGAAGCTCGAGTACCTGCTCGCCAGGGGGCGCCGCCGCTACGGCGAGGAGGCCGCCGCCCTCGACGCCGAGCTGGCGCAATACCTGGCCGAGCTCGACGACAGCCTCGACCGGATCGTGCTGGCCAACGAGCCCGCCGTGCTCCCGCGCGACTTCGCCGCCGAGATCGAGCGCCTGGCGCTCCGCGCGTTCGAGGACCACCTGGGCCGGCGCCACGCGGTCATCACGCCCGAGGAGGCCGCGGTGCTGGCGATCCCGCGCGGGAGCCTCACCCCCGACGAGTACAAGGAGATCCAGTCCCACGTGGTCCACACCTACCAGTTCCTCGCCCAGATCCCGTGGACCAAGGAGTTCCGGCGCATCCCGGAGATCGCGCGCTCGCACCACGAGAAGCTCGACGGCACCGGCTATCCCTACGGGATGAAGGGCGAGGTGATTCCCGTGCAATCGAAGATGATGACGATCGCCGACATCTACGACGCGCTGACCGCCGCCGACCGTCCCTACAAGAAGGCGGTGCCGGTCGAGACGGCGCTCGACATCTTGCAGGCGGAGCGCCGGGCCGGCCAGGTGGACGCGGCGCTCCTCGACCTCTTCCTCGAGGCGAAGGTCTACGAGCGCACGGACGACAACCCGCTCATCCAGCGAGCAGCAGAGCGACGCCGGCCCACGCAGTGAGGGCGCCGAGCGCGACGGCGGCGCGCGCGAGCTCGCGCGCCCACCGCCGCGCGCTCTTCACGTGTTGAGTGGATCGCGCCAAAAAAAACGCGCGCGAGCTTCGCCGGTGCAGCAGCGTGTAGGTCAGCGCGTGGGTGCTCATGACCATCCTTCCTTCCCTTCGATGACGCCCGTCTCAGAGCCTGTGAACGAATCGCCTGTCGAGCCGCGTCCCGGGTCCCCCGGGGCGCGTGCAAGCGCTGGGGGGTTTGGGGGGCGCCCGGAGCCCCCCATGTTCTCAGAAGCCGCGCAGCAGCCCGATGACCTTGCCGAGGATCTTCACGGGACGCTCGGCCGGATCCACGACGATGGGCGACATCGCCGGGTTCTCCGGCTTCAGCACGATGCGCGGGCCGTCGCGCAGGAACCGCTTCACCGTCGCCTCGCCGCCCTCCACCGAGTCCACCAGCGCGACGACGATGTCGTTGGGCTGGGCCGAGTCCTGGCGGCGGACCAGGACGAGGTCGCCGTCCACGATGTGGGCGCCGACCATGGACTGGCCGCGCACGCGGAGCGCGAAGAGGTCCTCACCGCGCCCCGGGAGCGCGCCGGCCGCGATCGGCAGCTCGCCCTCGCGGTCCTCGGTGGCCGTGGTGAGCGCGCCGGCGGCGATGCGGCCGAGGATCGGGACGGCGTGGTGTAGGGGCTGCGGCGCCCGGCCGGGCCCGGCGAGCGTGAGCGCGCGCGAGGTGCGGCCGGCGCTCGCCCGCCGCACGAGCTCCCCCTTGCGCTCGAGCGCGCGCAGGTGGTCGAACGCGGCGCGCGGTGTGATGCGGAAGCGCTGGCCGATCTCGCGCACGGTCGGCGGCACCCCGTGCTCCGCGCTGAAGGCGCGGATGAAGTCGAGGATCTCCTGCTGCCGACTCGTCAGCTCACGCATGGCGGCCTCCCGTGACCGCCACCATACTCAACGCGTGTTGAGTTAGTCAAGAAAAATCCAGAGCTGAGGTGATTCGACAAAGAATCAAATAGTTACACTCGGTCAGTCCTTCTTCAGGTTGCACTTCATCTCCTTACCGGGCTGGCCCGTGCAGCCCAGGATCTTGCGGTGGACCTTGTAGACGTAGGGGGCCTGGAACACGGTGTCCCCGAGGACGTAGAGGCATCTCACCGTGTTGTCGCTGACGCTGACGGCGGACTCCTTGAACTTCGCCGAATGCCGCAGGTTCTCGTACTCCTTGGCGACCGGGAAGTCCGGATTGGCGCTGATCTTGTTGGTCCAGTTGAGCCTGACGTGAGTCAGATCGGGGCATTTGAACGTGTGCACCACGTAGTCGTCGGCCGCCGACGCGGGTCCTGACGCGAGCGCCGCCGCCAGCCCGCACAGGACGAGAGCGAACGTCAGAGCCTTCATGGGAACCCCTCCTTTGTCGCCGTCCGCCGGACGGCGTCGTCCCTACTGACGACGGCCGGGCCCCCGGCCATCGAGGATTTCCGGCCCGCACACCGGGCAGCCGGCCCGCCCCTGCCCCTCGGCCTCGGCGGCGCGGTCGAACTCGACGCGCTCGGCCTCGGGGATGCGCGCCGCCCACCCGCATCCACGCCGGTGGAAGAGCCGCGCGCCACGGGCGGCCACGTACGGCGCCGGCGGGCGCGGCCGTGCGGGGCGGTAGCGGAAGTCGATCGAGAGCCGCAGGCGGTCCGTCGCGTTCTCGCACGCCGCGTGCACGGTGAGGCCATGGAACATGACGACGTCGCCACACGCGAGGTCACCGGCCGCCCACACCGCGTCGTCGGGCACGGCGGCGCCCTCGGTCGCCACGCCGGCCGGCGGATGCGGCAGGAGCCCCCGGTGGCGC
>JACPCH010000242.1 GCA_016179875.1 Candidatus Rokuibacteriota bacterium
AAGGCCTGCTTCGACTCGATCCCCGGCGTGAAGCCGAGGGATGTCGAGGGATTGGTGGTCGGGTCCGTCATGCCCGAGCGTACGGCCTTTCAGTCCCACATCTCCTCCATGGCCGCCGAGGCGCTGGGGATCAAGCCGAGCGCGCTCTCCGCGCGCACCGAGCACATGTGCGCGTCGGGGACGGTCGGCATCCGCTACGCCTTCGCGTTCATCGCGGCCGGGCTGGCCGATCTCGTCATGGTGCTCGGCGTGGAGAAGCTCAACCAGCCGACGGGCGACGAGGCCATCCTCAACATGGGCACGGGCGTGGACCGGGAGTGGGAGGCGGCCTTCGGCCTCACGGCGCCGCCCTGCTTCGCGCTGGCCGCCCAGCGCCACATGGCCGAGTACGGCACGACCGAGGAGCAGCTCGCGCTGGTCGGCGTGAAGAACCACACCCACGCCGCCAGGAACCCGAACGCCCACTTCAACAAGGGCGCGACGCTCGACCAGGTGCTCCGCTGACCGACAGGCCCGTGTGGATCCGGGGCACCGGCCAGGCGCTCGACGGCTTCCAGCTCACGTCGCTCCACGAGGACTACGCCCACTGGCCGGCGCTCGGGCACGCCGCGCAGGCCGCCTACCGGATGGCCGGCGTCGGGCCGCGCGAGATGGACCTGGCCGAGGTCCACG
Organism: Candidatus Rokuibacteriota bacterium; assembly: GCA_016179875.1. Classification (GTDB taxonomy): domain Bacteria; phylum Methylomirabilota; class Methylomirabilia; order Rokubacteriales; family CSP1-6; genus GWA2-73-35. The sequence continues at coordinate 673 of JACPCH010000242.1, forward strand.
ACTGCTTCGCGATCGCCGAGCTGATCGCGTACGAGGAGCTGGGCTTCTGCGCCAAAGGCGAGGCCGGCGCGTTCGTGGCGGCGGGCCGCAGCGACTACGGCGGCGACGTGGTCGTGAACCCGCGCGGCGGGCTCATCGGCTGCGGCCATCCGCTCGGCGCGACGGGCGTGGCCCAGGCCGCGGAGGTGTTCGCGCAGCTCCGCGGCGAGGCGGGCGCCCGCCAGGTGCCGGACGCCGCCTTCGGGCTCACGCACAACAACAGCGGCATGGGCGAGCACGTCGTCATGATCTACGGGCGCGAGGCCGCGTGACCCAGCCGATGGACACGGTCGCGGTGCTGGGGCCGGGGCGGATCGGGCGCCAGATCGCGCTCGCGTTCGCGCGGGGCGGCTGCCGGGTGCTCCTGGTCGACGTGAAGGACCGGGCGCCGCGCGAGCGCGCCGCGGCGTTCGCGGACGCGCGGCGCGAGATCGCGCGCGACCTCCGCCTGATGGCCGAGGAGGGCGTGATCGAGGAGCCGGAGGTCGCGCGCGCGCTCGAGCGCATCGAGGACCGCGCGGGGCTCGACGGGCTCGACGCGTGCGGCTTCGTCCAGGAGGCGCTGCCGGAGCTCCTGGATCTGAAGCGCGAGATCCTCGGGCGCCTGTCGGCGGGCGTCGGGCCCGACGCGATCGTCGCCTCCACCAGCTCGACGATCTCGCCGAAGCACCTGGCCGACGCGGTGCGGAGGCCGGAGCGCTTTCTGGTCGCGCACTGGCTCAACCCGGCCCACATCATCCCGCTGGTCGAGGTCGTGCCCGGCGCGGCGACGGCGCCCGCGGTCGTCGCGCGGACCCTCGCGCTCCTCGAGCGGCTCGGCAAGGTGCCGGTGCGCTGCGGCGACTCGCCGGGCTTCATCGGCCCGCGCCTGCAGGCGCTGCTCATGAACGAGGCGGTGCGGCTCGTCGAGGAGGGCGTGGCGACGCCCGAGGACGTGGACCGGGCCTTCATGGCCGGGATGGGCTTCCGCTACGCCCAGGTCGGGATCTTCGAGTTCATCGACTGGGGCGGCGTGGACATCCTCCACCGCGCGAGCGGGTTCCTGACCAAGGCGCTCGGCGACGACCGCTTCAAGCCGGCGCGCCTGGTCGAGGAGAAGGTCGCGGCGAACGAGCTGGGGCCCAAGACCGGCCGCGGCTTCTTCGACTACGCGGGCGACCGGCGCGAGGCGTTCGAGACCGCCAAGGTGCGCGCGCTGCTCCGCCAGCTCCGGCGCCGGCGCGAGCCATGATCCTCGTCGAGCACGCGACCGTCGTCACGCTGGACCCGGAGCGGCGGATCCTGCGCGACGGGTCGGTCCTGGTGGACGGCCGGGACATCCTGCAGGTCGGCCCCGCCCGCGAGGTGCGGCCGCCCCGCGCGCCGGACCGCGTGATCGACGGCCGCCGGCGCGTCGTGCTCCCGGGCTTCGTGGACACGCACGTGCATCTCTCGGAGCACCTGAACCGCGGGCTGCTGCTCGACGACATCCCGGTGGACCGCTACCTGCCCGACTGGCTGATCCCGCTCTACTCGGTCATGACGCCCGAGGAGGAGCAGGCCTCGGCGCTCCTCGCGTGCGTCGAGATGATCCGCACGGGGACCACGACCTTCTGCGAGGCCGGGACGCTGTTCGACGTCGCCGCGGTCGCCGACGCCGTCGAGCAGGTCGGGATGCGCGCGATCCTCGGCCGCTGGACGTGGGACCTCGCGGGCGGGCCTGGGCGGATGCGGCAGACGACCGCCGAGGCGCTCGGGGCGACCGAGGCGATGCTGGCCGTGGTGAACGGGCGGGCGCAGGGCCGGATCGGCGCGTGGCCGCTCCTCCTTGGATTGGGCACGTGCTCGGCCGAGCTCATGCGGGGCGCGAGGGCGCTCGCCGACCGCCACGGCCTCGGGTGGGGGATGATGCACTTCGCGTCCCATCCCACCCGCAAGACGGCCGACACGATCCCGCTCGCGGAGCTGGACGCGCTGGGCCTGCTCGCGCCGAACTGCAAGCTGGCCCACATGGTGTACGTGGACGACGACGACATCCGGCTCCTGGCCCGGCGCGGCGTGAAGGTCTCCCACTGCCCGACCGCGGGCCTCAAGCACACCAAGGGGCTCGCGGCGCACGGCCGGTTCGTGGAGATGCTCGCCGCCGGCGTCCCGGTCTCGCTCGGCGGGGACAGCGGCAACGGCTCGAACCACTTCGACATGCTGCGGCTCATGTACCTCGTGGCGACCGTCTACAAGGACGCGCGGCTGGACGTCGGGGTGATGCCGCCGGAGCAGGTGCTGGAGATGGCCACGCTCCGCGGCGCCGAGGCGCTCCTGCTCGACCGTGCGATCGGCTCGATCGAGCCCGGCAAGCGCGCGGATCTCGTCCTCTACGATCTCGACGTCCCGGAGTGGCGCCCGCTGCTCAATCCGGTGAACAACCTCGTCTACGCGGCGACGGGCGCGAGTGTCCGGACGGTCCTGATCGACGGCCGCGTCGTCCTCGACGACGGCCGCCTCACCACGCTCGACGAGACGGCGCTCTACGAGCGGGTCGAGCGGCTCGGGCGCGCGCAGATCGCGCGCGCCGGGCTCCGGATCGAATCGAAGTGGCCGGTGATCGCGTGACCTACTTCCGGGCGACCGATCCGTTTCCGCTCGAGTCGGCCGACCACACCAAGCTCCACGAGTTCTACGCGCGGCTCGGGCGGGGGACGCTCGCCACGACGCAGTGCGCGGGCTGCGGCGTGACGGCGTGGCCGCCCCGCGGCTTCTGTCCCGAGTGCCTGTCGGACCGCTTCGAGTGGGTGGACCTGCCGGAGCACGGCACGATCCACGCGTTCACGGTGCAGGAGGCGGGGCTGCCCGCCGGCTTCGACGGGCCGCGCGTGTTCGCGATCGTGAAGGTGGGCGGCCACCGCGTGTTCGCGATCGTCACCGGCGCCGATCCCGCGCAGGTGTGTGTCGGCCAGCGCGTGAGCCTGGCGCCGCTCCGCGTCGCCGACGACCCCAAGGGCACCCCCAGATGGCTTCCGGCCTTTCGGGTCGTATGAAAGCGTTGTCGCGGCTCTCGATGAGCGAACGAGTGACCACCGCCGGTGATCGCGTCGGGGCACGGGCGTGGCGACAGCCCGGGAGGCACAGCCCGGTGGGCTGTGCCATGTGCCCGTTCAATAGATGAAGATCCTGATCGCGAAGCCCGGGCTCGACGGCCACGACCGCGGCGCCAAGGTCGTCGCGCACGCGCTGCGCGACGCCGGCGTCGAGGTCGTCTACTCGGGCCTCAAGCGCACGCCCGAGGAGATCGTCCAGGATGCGATCCAGGAGGACGTGGACGTGGTCGGGCTCTCGATCCTGTCGGGCGCGCACGTGCCGCTCGCGCGCCGGGTGATCGACGGCCTGCGCGCCGCGGGCGCCGGCGACATCAAGGTGGTCGTCGGCGGCATCGTCCCGCCGCGCGACATCGACGAGCTGAAGAGCCTCGGCGTCGCGCGGGTCTTTCCGATGGGCACGCCGCTGCCCCGGATCGTGGCCGCGTTCACGGGGCAGGGCGAGCCGAGCGACTCCGGCGGGCTGGGCCCCGCCAGTCGCGAGGCGAGCAAGATGAAAGGGGCGGGGGAGAGATGAAAGACGTGAGAGCGCACGCGGGCTTCCCGATCAAGCCGGTCTACGGGCCGGAGGACCTCGCCGGCGTGGACGCCGAGCGCGACATCGGCCGGCCGGGCGAGTACCCGTACACGCGCGGCATCCACGCCCACATGTACCGCGAGCGCCTGTGGACGATGCGCCAGTACGTCGGCTTCGGCACGCCGAAGGAGACCAACGCCCGGTTCAAGTACTTGATGGCGCACGGACAGGACGCGCTGAACGTCGCCTTCGATCTGCCGACGCAATTGGGTCTCGACTCCGACGATCCACGGGCCGAGGGCGAGGTGGGGCGCGTCGGGATGGCGGTCGACACGCTCGCCGACATGGAGGAGGCGTTCGCGGGGATCCCGCTCGACCGCGTGAGCGTGTCGCTCACCATCAACGGGATGGCGGCGCCGATCACCGCCATGTACTACGCCGTCGCCGGGCAGCAGGGCGCGGCCGCCGACCGGGTCGTCACGACGCCGCAGAACGACATGCTGAAGGAGTTCGTCGCGCGCGGCACCTGGATCTACCCGGTGGACCCGTCGCTCCGGCTCGTCGCCGACCTCATCGAGTTCTCGGCGAAGCACTACCCGCGCTCGAACCCGGTGTCGGTGTGCGGCTACCACATCCGCGAGGCCGGCTGCACGACGGCGCAGGAGATGGCCTACGGCCTCGCGATCGCCGCGGCCTACGTCGAGCTGATGCTCGGCCGCGGCATGCAGGTGGACGAGTTCGCCCCGAGGATCTCGTTCAACTTCACGGCGTGGGGGAAGATCTTCGAGGAGGTCGCGAAGTTCCGGGCCGGGCGCCGCCTCTACGCGCGGATGATGCGCGAGCGCTTCGGCGCGAAGAATCCCAAGTCGTGGATGTTCCGGAGCCTGATCGGCGGCGGCGGCTCGGCGTTCGTCATGCAGGAGCCCGAGAACAACATCGTGCGCGGCGCGTACATCGCCCTGGCGGCGGCCCTGTCCGGCGCGCAGACGATCGCGCTGCCGACCTACGACGAGGCCTACACGATCCCGTCGGCCAGGGCCCAGCTCATCGCGCTGCGGACGATGCAGATCTGCGCCGAAGAGTCCGGGGCGGCCGACACGGTCGATCCGCTGGCCGGGTCCTATTACGTCGAAGCCCTGACCGGCGAGATGGAGAGGGCCATCGGCGACGAGCTGGCGCGCGTCGAGCGGATGGGCGGGATCGTCGAGGCGATCAAGTCCGGCGCGATCCAGGCCGAGGTGGCCCGCCAGGCCTATCTCTTCGAGCAGAAGCTGGTCTCGGGCGAGATCGCGAAGGTCGCCGCCAACTGCCACGTCGGCGACACGGCCGCCGAGGCCGACCGGGAGGTCGCGCTGTACGCGTTCGACCCGGCGGCGCTGGCGGCGCAGGTGGCCCGCCTGGAGAAGATCCGGCGCGAGCGCGACAACGCGGCGGTCGCCCGGGCGCTGGCGCGCCTGTCGGACGCGGCGCGCGGTCACGACAACCTCATGGTCCCGATCCTCGAGGCCGTGAAGGCCTACGCGACGATCGGCGAGATCAACCGGGCGATGAAGGACGTGTTCGGCGAGCACAAGGAGCCGGTGGGGTTCTGATGGCGGGGTTCGACGTCATCGGCAAGGCGACTCCGAAGCGCGACGGCGCCGACAAGGTGCTGGGCCGCACGCGCTTCCTGCACGACCTCGAGCTGCCGCGCCTGGCCCACGGCAAGATCCTGCGCGCCCGTCATCCCCACGCGCGCATCGTGAGGATCGACGGGGCGCGGGCCCGCGCGCTGCCCGGCGTGCTCGCCGTCCTCACCGGCGACGACGTCGAGCCGATCCCGTTCGGCTTCGCCCGGGACCAGACGGCGCTCAAGCGCGGCAAGGTCCGCTGCATCCGGGACGAGGTGGCGGCGGTCGCGGCCGAGACGCCGGAGATCGCCCAGGAGGCGCTCGACCTCATCCGCGTCGAGTACGTGGAGCTGCCGGCGGTGTTCGATCCGCTCGCGGCGCTCGCGCCCGGCGCGCCGCTCGTCCACGAGGAGCTGGGGACCAACGCGCACCACCTGCGCTACCGGTTCGCCCACGGCGACGTGGACCGGGCGGTCGGCCAGGCGGCGGCCGTGGTGGAGGACGCGTACCGGCTCAACTTCGTCACCCCGGCGTGCCTGGGCACGCTGGTGGCGATCGCCGACTGGGACCACGCCGAGAACCTCACGATGTGGACGACGACCCAGGTGCCGTTCCTCTATCAGAAGGACCTCGCGGCGGCGCTGGGGATCACCGGCGACCGCGTGCGCGTGCTCCAGCCGCCGGTCGGCGGCAACTTCGGCCGCGGCCTCGACCTCTACCCCATCGACGTGATCGCCGCGCTCCTGGCCCGCGTCGCGCGGCGGCCGGTGAAGGTCGAGTTCGACCGGGTGGAGGAGTTCATCGCGTGCCCGACGCGCGAGCCGTGCACGATCCGGCTGCGCACGGCCGCCGATCGCGACGGCCGGCTGGTGGCGCGCGAGGCCCACGTGACGATCGACAACGGCGCCTACACGTCGTGGGGCTCGACGACGCCCTACGTGATGCTCTCGACGGTCGCCGGGCTCTACCGGGTGCCGAACGTCCGCTTCGACACGACGATCGTCTACACCAACAACCCGTACTCGGGCTCGATGCGGGGCTACGGCAACCCCGAGTCCACGTTCGCCGTCGAGTCGCAGATGGACGATCTGGCCGACGCGCTGGGGATCGACCGGCTGGAGCTCCGGCGCCGGAACGTGGTGAAGCCGGGCGACGTGAATCCGCAGGGGTTCGTCATCACGTCGTTCGCGATGACCGAGTGCCTCGACGCCGCGGCCGAGGACATCCGGAAGGACCCGCCGCCGCCCCGGCCGGGCTGGAAGCGCGGCGTCGGCTACGCGGCGATGTTCCACGTCGGCGGCGGCGCGCGGATCTACCGCTCGGACGGCTGCGGCGCGATCGTCAAGCTGGACGACTTCGGCAAGGTCACGCTGATCACCGGCGCCAGCGAGATCGGGCAGGGGTCGGAGACCGTGCTGGCCATGATCGTGGCCGAGACGCTCGGCGTGCCGCTCGAGCGCGTGGACGTCGTCAACTCCGACACGAGCGTGCGGCCGTGGGACGTGGGGACGCACGCGAGCCGCACGACGTTCGTCGGCGGCAACGCCGCGCGGCTCGCCGCCGGGAAGGTGAAGGCCCAGCTCCTCGAGATGGCGGCCGCGCAGTTCGAGGAGCCGGCCGCGCGGCTCGACGTGAAGGGCGGGTTCGTGTTCGTGACCGCCGAGCCGCGGCGGCGGCTCCCGTACGAGCAGATCGCGCGGGCCGGCCACTTCACGCACCACGGCCGCGTGCTCGTGGCCGAGGCGTTCTACGATCCGCCGACGGCGATGCTCGACAAGGACTTCCAGGGCAACGTGTCGGCCGCCTACACGTCCGCGGCCCAGGCCGCGCTGGTGGACGTGGATCCCGAGACGGGCAAGGTCGAGGTGCGCCGGGTTGCCTCCGCGCACGACGTGGGGCGCGCCCTGAACCCGCTCGCCGCCGAGGGCCAGGTGCACGGCGGCATCCACATGGGGCTCGGCTATGCGCTCTCCGAACGGCTCGTGGTCGAGGAAGGCCAGGTCCTGACCCAGAGCTTCATGGACTATGCGGTCCTCAAGGCGGCCGACATGCCCCAGATCGCCGTGCGGCTCGTCGAGACCCTGGACGCCGAGGGCCCGTTCGGCGCCAAGGGGCTCGGCGAGTCGGGCGTGATCCCCGTCGCCGCCGCCGTGCGCAACGCGATCAAGGACGCCGTCGGCGTCCGCTTCAACGAGCTGCCGATCACGCCGGCCCGCGTCCGCGCGGCGCTTCAGGCCACGCGCCCGTGAGGCTGTTCGAAGGCGTCCGGGTGCTCGACCTCTCGCGCATGCTGGCGGGGCCCTACGGCTCGCTGCTGCTGGCCGACCTGGGCGCCGAGGTCATCAAGATCGAGGAGCCCGACGGCGGCGATCCGATGCGCGCGATGGGCCCGCCGTTCCTGGCCGGCGGCGAGTCGGCGTACTTCCTGGCGATCAACCGCAACAAGAAGTCGGTCGCGCTCGACCTCACGAAGGAGGCCGGGCGCGAGGTGTTCCACGACCTCGTGCGCCGGGCGGACGTGGTCCTCGAGAACTTCCGTCCCGGCGTCATGGAGCGGCTCGGCTGCGCGTACGCGAAGCTCTTCTCGCTCAACCCGCGCATCGTCGTCTGCTCGGTCTCCGCCTACGGCCAGGAGGGGCCGTACCGCGACTGGCCGGCGTTCGACCTGGCGATCCAGGCGATGGGCGGCGCGATGTCGGTCACCGGCGAGAAGGGGGGGCGCCCGGTCCGCATGGGGCTGCCGATGGGCGATCTCGCGGGCGGGATCTTCGGGGCGTTCGCCGTGGCCGGCGCGCTCTTCCGGCGCGAGCGCACGGGCGAGGGCGCGCACGTCGACCTGTCGCTCCTCGACTGCCAGGTCTCACTGCTCACCTACATCGCGCAGTACTTCTGGACCAACGGGCGCGTGCCCGGGCCGCTCGGGTCGGCGCACAGCTCGGTCGTCCCCTACGGCGCGCTCGTGACGCGCGACGGGCACCTGATCGTCGCGGTCTTCGCCGAGAAGTTCTGGTCGGGATTCTGCCGGGCCGTCGAGCACCGGGAGTGGGAGCACGATCTCCGCTTCGCCTCCAACCGGGACCGGGTGGCGAACCGCGACGTGCTGATGCCGCTCGTCGACGCCGCCTTCCGCGCGCGCCCGACGGCCGAGTGGCTCGCGCGGCTCCAGGCCGAGGGGGTGCCCGCCGCGCCGATCCAGACCGTGGACCGCGTGCTGGCGGATCCCCAGGTGCGCCGGCGCGAGATGGTGGTGGAGATGGCCCATCCCGTCCTCGGCCGCATGCCCACGCTCGGCACTCCGATCAAGGTGGACGGCGCGATGGGGCTCGCGGTGGCGCCGCCCCCGCGGCTCGGCGAGCACACCGACGAGGTGCTGGCCGGGCTCCTCGAGTATTCGAACGTGCGCCTCGCCGAGCTCCGGGCCGCGGGGGTCGTCGCGTGATCGTGGCCGTGCGAGCCGCAGCCGCAGGCGAGGCGAGCCCATGATCGTGGCCGTGCTCGGCGGGAGCAACGGCGGCTTCGCGACGGCGGCCGACCTCGCGCTGGCCGGCCACCAGGTGCGGCTCTGGTCGCGCGCCGCGGCCGCGCTCGGCGCGCTGCGGGACGACCCCACGATCAAGCTGGCCGCCGAGGGGCGGCAGGGGAGCGCGCGCCTCGAGCGCGCGACCACGGATCTCGCCGAGGCCGTCCAGGGCGCGGAGGTCCTGATCGCGCCGCTCCCGGCGACGAGCCACGAGGATCTCGCCGGACGGCTCGCGCCGTACCTGACCGAGCGCCAGATCCTCCTGCTCACGCCCGGCACCCTCGGCAGTTACGTGGTGGCCCGCGCGCTCTGCCGCGCCGGCGCGACGCTTCCGTATGCGCTCGCCGAGACCGGCACGCTGCCGTTTCTCGCGCGCAAGACCGGCCCGACGACGGTGCAGGCGCCGGTGCGGGCGGCCAACCTGCCCGTCGGCGTGTTCCCGGCGGCGCGCGGCGACGGCGTGCTGGCGCGCGTCGCCGAGCTGTTCCCGGCCGTGCGCCCGTGCGCCGACGCGCTCGACGTGGCCCTGACGAACGCGGGCCCGGTCATCCACCCGCCGCTCGTCCTCCTGAACGCGGGCGCGATCGACGGCGGAACGTTCGATATCCACGCCGCCGGCACGACGCCGAGCGTGAAGCGGCTCATCGACGCGGTGGACGCCGAGCGCGTCGCGACGCGGACGGGCTGGGGCCACCCGGCGCCCCACTACGAGCTGGAGACCTACTACGACGAGACGCGGGCCGCGGAGGGGCTCTACGGCGCCGGCGCCCGGCGGAAGCTCGTGGCCAGCGGGCTCTGGAGCGAGGTCCTCACGTTCGAGCACCGTTACGTCACCGAGGACGTGGTCCTCGGCCTCTCGCTCCTCGAGTCGGCGGCGCGCGCGGCGGGCGTGGCGACGCCCGCGATCTCGGGGCTGCTCCTGCTCTTCGGCGCGCTGCTCGGGCGGGAGCTGTCGGGCCGCGGCCGCGCGCTCGAGCACCTCGGGCTCGGCGATTTCACCCGGCGCGAGATCCGCGAGCTGCTGCGGGACGGCTGGCGCTCCGCGCTCTGGACGAAGGCGCTTCGGTGACGGCGCTCCGGAGCTGCCGCACGTGAGAGCCGCATGAACGGCGTGCCGCCCGCGCTCGTCGACGACGGCCGGGGACGGCTCTCGCACCGGGGCTCGCGCTACCTGCTCGTGCGCCCCGAGACGCTCGTCGCGCTCCAGAAGGCGGTGGAGCTTGCGCTCGGCGAGCGGGCCGCCGCCTGTCTGGTCGCCGGCGGCCGCGCCGGCGGCGGCTCGGCGCTCGCGTCGCTCGGCGCCTCCGCCGGCCCGGCGGTCGAGCGTCTGCTGAAGATGGGCGGCGAGATCGGCTGGGGACGGTTCGCCCTCGAGCGTCTCGCCGGCGACGAGCTAGTCGTCACCGTGGAGGGCTCGCCGTTCGCCGAGGCGTACGGCCCGGCGGCCGGCCCGGTGTGCCACCTGACCCGTGGTGTGCTCGAGCGCCTGGCCGAGCTGGTGTTCGCGGCGCCGGCGACGGCCGTCGAGACGGCCTGCGCCGCCGCCGGCGCGCCGGTGTGCCGCTTCGAAGCGCGGCGACGGCCGTGAAGCCGCCGGCCGGCCTCGCCGACACCGGGCTCCTGCGCGAGCTGCTCCACATCGGCCTCGTCGTCGAGGACCTCGAGGCGGCGTGCCGCGCGCTCGAGCGGCTGACGGGCGCGCCGGTCACGGAGCGATGGGAGAGCGAGATCGGCGTCCGGGCGGCGTTCTTCGAGGTGGGCGGCGCGCGGCTCGAGCTGGTCCAGTACACGGGCCCGATCGTCGAGCGCTTCGGCCCCGTGCTCGCGCGGCGCGACGGCGTCCATCACCTGTGCTTCCGCGTGGACGACCTCGACGCGGCGCTCGCGGCGGTGACCGCTCGCGGGTTCGCGGTGGTCCCGGGGTTTCCCGTCGAAGGCGCGCACGGCCGCATCGCGTTCCTCGAGCCCGAGGCCACGACCGGCCTCATCACCGAGCTGTGCCAGGCCCGATGACCTACCGGATCGGCGTGGACGTCGGCGGCACCTTCACCGACTTCCTGCTCCAGCCGTCGGCCGGGCCGGCGCGGGCGGTGAAGGTCCCCAGCACGCCCGCCGACCCGACGGAGGGCTTCTTCGCCGGGCTCGCGGCGATGGCGGCCGGCGAGCGCCGGAGCCTCGCCGACTTCGTCGCCGCCGTGGCGGTGATCGTCCACGGCACGACGATCACGACGAACGCCGTGCTCACGGGCGACACCGCGCGCGTGGGCCTGCTCACGACGCGCGGCTTCCGCGACGCGCTCGCGATGCGCCGGGGGATCCGCGAGGCCCAGTACGACAACCGCTTCACGGCGCCGCCCCCGCTCGTGCCCCGGTGGCTCCGCCTGCCGGTGACCGAGCGCATGGACGCGACCGGCGCCGAGCTGGTGCCGCTCGACGACCTCGACGTGGAGGCGGCGCTCGCCGAGTTCCGCGCCGCGGGGGTGGAGGCGGTCGCGATCTGCTTCATGCACGCGTGGGCGAACCCCGCGCACGAGCGGGACGCGGAGCGCCTGGCGGCGGCGGCCCTGCCGTCCGCCTACGTCTCGCGCTCGTCGGCGCTCCTGCCGCAGATCCGCTTCACCGAGCGCGTGAGCACCACCGTGCTCAACGCCGCCGTCGGGCCCGTGCTCGGCCGCTACCTCGGCCGGCTCACGACGCGCCTGGCCGTCACGGGCTTCCGCGGCGCGCTGCTCGTCATGCAGTCGAACGGCGGCGTGGCGGCGCCGGCGGTGGCCGGGGCGGCGGCGGCGAGCACGCTGCTCTCGGGGCCGGCGGCCGCGCCGACGGCGGGCGCCGCGTACACCGCCGCCCACGGGCTCGGCGACTTCATCACGGTGGACATGGGCGGCACGTCGTTCGACGTCTGTCTGGTGAAGGACGGCGCGCCGGCGATGACCTCGGAGGGGCGGATCGGCCGCTACCCGTTCGGGCTGCCGATGCTGGCGATCCACACGATCGGCGCCGGCGGCGGCTCGATCGGCTGGATCGACGACAGCGGCCTCCTGCGCATGGGGCCGAAGAGCGCCGGCGCGGCGCCCGGGCCCGCGTGCTACGGCCGCGGCGGGACGCGGCCGGCCTGCACCGACGCCGACCTCGTGCTCGGCTTCCTGAACCCCGACTACTTCCTGGGCGGGCGCTTCCCGCTCGACCCGGCCGCCGCGCGCCGCGCGATCGCGGAGGGCGTCGCCGGGCGGCTCGGCACGACCGTCGAGGCGGCGGCGGCGGGCATGGTCGAGGTCATCGACGCCAGCATGGCGGCGGGCATCCGCGAGGTGACGGCCGAGCGGGGCCACGACCCGCGCGGCTTCCCGCTCGTCGTCGCGGGCGGCGCCGGGCCGATCCACGCGGCCGGGATCGCGGAGGAGCTGGGGATCACGCGCCTCCTGGTGCCGCGCGACTCGTCCATCTTCTGCGCGGCCGGCATGCTCTTCTCCGACCTCCGCCACGACTTCGTCCAGAGCTACGTGACGGCGCTGGAGACGCTGGACGCCGCGCGGCTGCGCCGGGTGTGCGACGTCCTCGACGCCGACGGGCGGGCGGCGCTCGCCGCCGAGGGCGTGCCCGCCGGCCGCCGGGCGGTCGCCCTCGCGTGCGACGTGCGCTACGCCGGCCAGTACCACGAGATCACGGTGCCGCTCCTCGCCGAGGAGGCCGCGGGCGCCGACCTCACGGGGGTCGCCAAGCGCTTCCACGAGGCCCACGACCGCCGCTACGGCTACGCGCTGCCCGAGACGCCGCTCGAGCTCGTCAACGTGCGCGCCGTCGCGACGGGCCTGACCGACAAGCCGCGCCTGCCCGAGCTCGCCCCCGGCGCCGCCGGCGCGGCGCGGAAGGGCCGCCGCGCCGCCTGGCTCGCCGCCGACCGGCGCTTCGCCGAGGTGGACCGGGCTGGCGTCTCGAGTGCGACCGTCACGGCTCGTTCCTGCTGGAGCGGCGGTGAGCGCGGACGAGCGCAGGGTCGAGGGGGTCGATCCGGTGCTCGCGTCCGTCCTGCAGCGGCGGCTCCGCGCCATCACCCAGGAGATGGGGCTGACCCTGCTGCGGACCACGCGCTCGCCGATCCTCAGCGAGGCGCGCGACTTCGTGACCGGGCTCTACGACGCCGAGGGGCGGATCCTGGAGCAGGCCGAGTACCCCGATCCTCGCCTTCGCGCTCCAGCCCGCGTGCCGGGCGGTGCTCGAGGCCTTCCGCGGCGACGTGCACCCGGGCGACGTGTTCCTGCACAACGACGTGTTCTCCGGCGGCAACCAGAACAACGACGTCGCGGTCTTCCGGCCGGTCTTCTTCGAGGAGCGGCTGGTGGCGTGGGCCGCCACCAAGGGCCACCAGGCCGACATCGGCGGCGCCCAGGCCGGCGGCTACAACCCGCGGGCCACGGAGGTGTGGCAGGAGGCGCTGCGCATCCCGCCGCTCAAGATCGTCGAGCGGGGGCAGCTGCGCCGGGACGCCTGGAACCTCGTGCTGGCCAACGTGCGGCTGCCCATCGTGGGGGAAGACCTCAAGGCCCAGATCGGCGGCACGGTGGTGGGCGAGCGCGGCGTGCTCGAGCTGTACCGGCGCCACGGCGCGGCGACGGTCGAGCGGCACCTCGAGTTCCTGTTCGATGCGGCCGAGCGCCGGATGCGCGCCGAGCTGGCGCGGATCCCCGACGGGACCTACCACGGCGAGTCGACGGTCTTCTACGACGGCCACCACGCCGGGAGCCGCCACCGGATCGTGGTGACGATCGACAAGCGCGGGAGCGACATCCGCTTCGACTACACGGGCACCGACCCGCAGACCGTCGGCTTCGTCAACGCGCCGTGGGCGTCCTCGTACTCGGCGGTGATCCTCACCCTCCTCATGCTCATCGACCCCGACCTGCCGCACAACGAGGGCCTCCTGCGCCCGATCACGGTGCACATCCCGAAGGGCACGATCCTGAACGCGGACTTCCCGGCCGCCACCACCTTCGGCAACACGCTGGCCGGCCCGCACGCGGACGCGATCTTCCGCGCGCTCGCGCCGGCGCTGCCGGAGCGGGTCTCGGCCGGCTGGAACCGGATGCTCGGCATGACGGTCACCGGGCTCGATCCGCGGAGCGGGCGGCGCTACGTGGACATCCTGTTCCTCGCCCTCAAGGGCGGCTCGGGCGCGGTGCATGGCTGCGACGGCTACGACCACATCGGGCTCATCAACACCGCGGGCGGGCTCCTGGCCCAGGACTACGAGATGTTCGAGGTACACACGCCGCACCGGCTCCGCACGCACGAGTACCTCCCCGACTCGGCGGGCCCGGGGCGCTGGCGCGGCGGGCTGGGCGTCGAGACCGAGTTCGAGATCCACGGCGAGCAGGTGACGGGCATCAGCTTCGGCGACGGCGTGGACGAGGCGGCGCGCGCCTTCGGCCTCTTCGGCGGCGGCGCGGGCAGCCTGAACCGGATCGAGCTGGCCACGCCGGACGGGGCCACGCTCGTCCCGCGCTCCAAGGACGTGGTCGCGATCCCGCGCGGGACGGTCTTCCGCCAGCGGGCGGGCGGGGGCGGCGGCTACGGCGATCCGCGCGAGCGGCCGGCCGGGCTGGTGGCGGCGGAAGTACGCGACGGCGTGATCTCGCTGGAGGCGGCGCGCCGCGACTACGGCGTCGAGGTGCACCCGGGAACGTTCGCGGTGGAGCGGACGGCGCGATGAGCACGGCGGCGCTCGTCCACGTGGTGGTGAGCGGCCTGGCCACCGGGTCCATCTACGCGCTGATGGCGATCAGCCTCGTCATCGTCTACAACGCGACGCGGACGCTCAACTTCGCCCAGGGCGAGATGCTCATGGTCTCGACGTTCGTGGGCTGGACGGCCCACCAGTGGCTCCGGCTCCCGCTGCCGCTGATCATGCTGGTGGCGGTCGTCGCGGCCGCGCTGCTCGGCTGGCTGATCGAGCGGGCGGTCATCCGGCACTCGATCGCCGCCACGCACTTCGACGTCCTCATCATCACGCTAGGGCTCTCGCTGGTCTTGAGGGCGGCGGCGGTCCTCGCGTGGACCCACGACGAGTTCCCGTTCCCGTCGTTCTTCGCCGACCGGCCGATCGCGCTCGGGCCGGTGCGCGTGGCCCCGGTGTCGCTCGGCATCATCGGGGGCTCGCTGCTGCTGATGCTGGCGCTCTACGGCCTGTTCCGCGGGACGCGGCTGGGCCGCGCCATGCGGGCGGTGGCCCAGAACCAGCGCGCCGCCCGGCTCATGGGCATCAGCGTCGAGCGGGTGTACTCGGCGTCGTGGATCCTGGCGGCGGTGGTGGGGGGCATCGCCGGCGTGCTGATCGCGCCGGTCATCTTCCTCTCGTCCAAGATGGGGCTCGTCGCCATCAACGGCTTCACGGCGGCGGTCCTGGGAGGGTTCGGCTCGATGCCGGGGGCGGTCGTGGGCGGCATGCTCCTCGGCGTCATCGAGAACCTGGCGCCGCTCTACCTGCCGTCGGGCATCAAGCACTCGGTGCCGTTCCTCCTGATGATCGCGATCCTCCTGGTCCGGCCGAGCGGCGTGCTCGGGCGGGCCCGGCGGCGGAAGGTCTGATGCGGCGCGCCCTCTGGCTCGCGGGCGGGCTGGCGCTTCTCCTGTGGCCGTGGGCCGCGCCCCCCTACTTCGTGTTCCTGGCGAGCCTCATCGTGGTCAACGCGATCGTGGCGATCGGCCTCAATCTCCTGTCCGGCTACACGAACCAGCTCTCGTTCGGCCACGCCGGCTTCCTGGCCGTGGGCGCGTACGTGGCGGCGCTGCTCACGATCCACGCCCCGGCGCTGCCGGTCGTCGCGGCGCTGCTGCTGGCCGGGCTGGCCACCGCGCTGGTCGGCCTGGCGCTCGGCATTCCGTGCCTGCGCCTCGAGGGGCTCTACCTGGCGATGGCGACGCTCGCGTTCGGCTTCGTCGTGGTCGAGGCCATCCTGAACCTCGACTGGATCACGCGCGGGAACGACGGCCTCCGCGTGCCGGTGGCGCGGCTCGGCGGGCTCGCGCTCGCCTCCGACACCGCGAAGTACTACCTCGTGGTCGCCGCCGGCGCGCTCCTGGTGTGGGCCGCCGCGAACATCGTGCGGACGCGGACGGGGCGGGCGCTGCTCGCGATCCGCGAGAGCGAGATCGCCGCGCAGGCGAGCGGCGTGCACGTCGCGGCCTACAAGACGCTGGCCTTCGTCGTGTCGGCCTTCTACACCGGCGTCGCCGGCGGGCTCTTCGCGTTCATCGTCGGCTACCTCTCGCCCGACGCCTTCGACGTGTTCCTGTCGGTGGACTTCGTCGCCATGATCGTCGTGGGCGGCCTCGGCTCGATCCCCGGCTCGATCGTCGGCGCCGCCGTCATCACCGTCCTCTACGACACGCTGGCGGCCTTCCAGAACTACCGGCCGCTGATCTTCGGCGTGATCCTGATCGCGTGCATGCTCTTCATGCCGGGCGGCATCGCGAGCAGGGTGCGGTTCCCCGTGCTGAAAGGAGACAACGCATGAGAGCCCGACTCGTTCCGTTCCTGGTCCTCCTGGCGGCCTTCGCGGCCGCGCCGGCCGGCGCCCAGCAGGGCGTCACCGACGCCGAGATCCTGCTCGGCGGCTCGAACTCGTTCTCCGGGCCGCTGGCCTTCACCGGCGAGCAGATGACGAAGTACGGCATCGACCTCTACTTCAAGGTCGTCAACGACGGCGGCGGGATCCACGGGCGCCGGATCCGGACCGTGTACTACGACGACGGCTACAAGCCGCAGGAGGCCGTCGCCAACACCAAGAAGCTCGTCGAGCAGGACAGGGTCTTCGCGATCATCGCCCCGCAGGGCTCGCCGCCCGTGGTGGCGACGCTCGGCTACCTCGAGGAGCAGAAGGTCCCGATGCTCTTCCCGTACCAGAGCTCGCCCGTCACGCGGGGCAAGAAGTACGTGTTCCAGGGCATGACGGTGAGCGACCGGTCGTCGGTGATGATGATCGACTACCTCGCCGGCCAGCGGAAGTACAAGCGGTTCGCCGCGATCTACCAGGACGACGAGTACGGCAAGTCGTTCCTCACGGCGTTCGAGAAGGACCTGGGGCGTCACGGCCTCAAGCTCGTCGCGAGCGAGTCGGTCAAGCGCGGCGTGACGGACGTGAGCGCGCAGATCGCGAAGCTCCAGGCCGCCAAGCCGGACGTGACCTTCCTGGTGCTCGTGCCCGGGCCTGCCGCGCAGGCGCTCAAGGAGCGGCAGAAGATCGGCTGGACGACCACGCTCATGGTCTCGACGGGCCCGCTGACCGACGAGCGCTACCTCGCCCTGGCCGGGGAGGCCGCCGAGGGCGTCGAGGGCCTGTCGCTCTGGCCGGACCCGCTGACCTCGGAGCTGCCGGGCGTCAAGCTCTACCGCCAGCACATGCAGAAGTACTTTCCGAAGAACGAGCCGAACCGCTACTCGATCGCCGGCTACTTCGCGGGGATGCTGTTCGCCGAAGGGGCCAAGCGCGCCGGCCGCGCCCTGACGCGCGATTCCCTGATCGCGGCGCTCGAGGGCATCAAGGGCTTCGAGAGCGGCATCCTGGCGCCGCTCACGATCGGTCCCGATCACGAGACGCAGAAGCAGGGCTTCTGGGTGCGCGTCGAGAAGGGCCGGTTCAAGACGCTCACCGACTGGCTCAAGTCGGAGTAGGGCGGGTGCTCGGCGTCGAAGATCTCTCGATCAGCTTCGGCGGCCTGACCGCGCTGGACGGGCTGGGCTTCCGGGTGGCCGAGCGGGAGATCTTCGCGCTGATCGGCCCGAACGGCGCGGGGAAGTCCACGGTCTTCAACGTCGTCACCGGGCTCTACCGGCCGTCGGCGGGCCGCGTCCGCTTCCGCGGCGCCGACCTGCTGGGCCTCGCCCCGCACCAGATCGCGCGGCGCGGCGTGGCGCGCACCTTCCAGAACACCGAGGTCTTCCGCACGCTCACGGCGCTCGACAACGTGCTGATCGGCGGCCACGCCCACCTGCGGGGCGGCCTGCTCCGCGCGGCGCTGGGCGCGCGCCTCGTGCGCCGCGAGGAGGCGGCGGCGCGACGGCGCGCGCGCGCGCTGCTGGAGCGCCTCGGTCTCGCCGACGTGGCGGGCGTCGAGGCCGGCGGCCTCCCGCTCGGCCTGCAGAAACGGCTGGAGGTCGCCCGCGCGCTCGCTGCAGAGCCGGCGCTCCTGCTCCTCGACGAGCCGGCCAGCGGCCTCAACCCGACCGAGACCCAGACGCTGATGGCGCTGATCCGGCGGCTCCGCGACGAGGACGGCCTCACGATCCTGGTCGTCGAGCACGACATGGAGCTGGTGATGGGGATCTCCGACCGCGTCGCCGTGCTGAACTACGGCCGGAAGATCGCCGAGGGGAAGCCGGGCGCGATCGCGACCGACCCGGCCGTGATCGAGGCCTATCTCGGGAGCGCGGACGGGTGAGCGCGGCGCTCGAGCTCGAGGACCTCGCGGTCTTCTACGGCAAGCGCCGGGCGCTCGAGGGCGTGTCGCTGGCCGTGGGCCGGGGCGAGATCGTCACGCTGCTCGGCGCCAACGGCAGCGGCAAGTCCACCACGCTGCGGGCGATCTCGGGCCTCGTGCGGCCGGCCCGCGGCCGCATCGTCTACGAGGGGCGCGACATCACGCGGGCGCCGGCCGACGCGATCGTGGCCGCCGGCATCACCCACGTGCCCGAGGGCCGCGAGGTCTTCCCGGAGTTCACCGTCCTCGAGAACCTCCTGGTCGGCGGCCACACGGTGGCGCGGCGCGACGTGGCCGGGCGGCTCGAGGCGGCGTTCCGGCTGTTCCCCGTGCTCCGCGAGCGGCGGCTCCAGCTGGGCGGGACGCTCTCGGGCGGGGAGCAGCAGATGCTCGCCATCGGGCGCGCGCTGATGGCGCGCCCGCGGCTCCTGCTGCTCGACGAGCCGTCGCTCGGCCTCGCGCCGATGCTGGCGCGGGGCTACGTGCTGGAGACCGGGCGCGTGGTGGTGGCGGGCCCGAGCGCCGCGCTCACCGAGGACCCCCGCGTGCGCACCGCCTACTTGGGATTCGCGAAGGCCGCCGCCGCCCGCTGACCGATCTCCTCGGGGCTGAGGTCCTCCGTGTGGGTGGCGAGCCCCCACTCGTGGCCGAAGGGATCCGTCAGCTTGCCGAAGCGGTCCCCCCAGAACATGTCGGTCACCGGCATCCGTACCTTCGCCCCGGCGTCGACCGCGCGCTTGCACGCGGCGTCCACGTCGGGGACGTAGAGGAAGAGATATCCGGTGGCGCCGCCCAGAGTCTGCGGGGCGCGGCAGGCGGACTCCGGCATCTCGTCGCTCAGCATGACGACCGAGTCGCCGATCCGGAGCTCGGCGTGCACGACGCCCCGGCCGCCGGGACCGGCCATGCGCATCAGCTCCTGGGCGCCGAACGCCCGCGCATAGAAGTCGATCGCGCGCGCGGCGTCCTTGACCGTGAGGTAGGGGGTGACGGAGTGATAGCCCTCGGGGATCGGGCGGGTGGCCTTGGTCATCGGGGACTCTCCTTTCGGGAGCTCAGGTGATCCGGACGTCGTCCACGTCGATCCACACCAGGGTGGGAAACGGCCGCGGGCGGTTGTCGCGGCGCCGCGGATAGACGCGCCGGCGCGTCGGCACGACGAGACCGTCGAAGCGCCGGTGGCCCGACAGGTAATGGGCGGCGCGCGCCCAGCCGCCGAAGACCTCGGCGGTGTAGTCGTGACGGCGCAGGAGCCCGGCCCCGTCCACGTAGAAGACCTGCTCGCGCGAGTGCGTCGGCACGTCGGCCGGGAAGGTGACGCAGAGGCGCCGCCACGGCTCGCCCCGCTCCTCCCACGGCGCGCCCTCGCGGACCAGCAGGCCGGGGCGCCGGAGGAGGAACGGCGCGCAGAAGTAGTTCCAGAGCGCGTAGCCCGCGAAGTAGAGGGCGTCGAGGTGGTCCCACCAGACGGCGCGGCGCAGGCCGCCGAACGCCGCCCGCGGGTTCTCGCGGCGCGCCAGCACCGCGCCCGCGTCCGACTCGATCCAGACCGCGCGGGCGTCGAAGACGCCGCGGCGGCCGGCCCGTGGATAGGGTGCGATCACGACGCGCGGCTCGGTGGTCGCGATCCGCGCCTCGTAGGCTCGGAAGGCGCGGGGCTTGCCGCGCGAGGCCAGCGCGAAGCCGCCCGAGCGCAGCCGGGCCGTGATCTCGTGGATGCCCGCCCAGCGCGCCGGCCCGCCGTGGGCCTCGAGCACGACGTCGAGCAGCGGCGGGGCCGCCATTGGCCCGGCGCGCTACTTCGCGTCGGGCAGCCCGACGGCCTTGCGGATCTTGGCGAGCTGGCCCGCGTGATTGTTCCAGTGGCCGTCGAAGAACACGCCGACGTACATCGCGATCGGGACCTCCTCGACGCCCAGGAACGGCCGGAGCGCGGGGATGCGGACCTTGCGCTCCTGGAGCTCGGCCTCGGGCAGGGGCTCGACGTACGCGAACACGGCGCGCCGCTGGGCGTCCAGGGCGTCCACGAGCTGGCCGAGCGTCATCCGCCGGCGCTCGGCCGTGAGGTACGTCTCGCCGGGCTTGAGGTCGAGCGTCGGAACATCGCGCGCCGCGAACTTCTTGAGGGTGGCGGTCGCGTCCCACCCGGGGTCGAAGAGCAGGTGCGCCAGCACCTGGCGCGTCGTCCACTCGCCCGGCTCGTCGCCGCGCTCGAGATAGGGCTCCATGCCGTCAAGCTGCCGCGTGAGGTTCGCCCACGCCGCGTCGACCTTGGTCCGAAGCTCTCGCACCGTCGGGTTCGTCATCGCGTGGCCCTCCTCAGGATAGGCGTACATGAGTTCTATGCGCGCCGCGCTTCAGAGTCAACCGGGGAGCGGTAGCGCAGCCCCGAGACGATTGTGCCTTCCCCATGGCGCCTGAGCGACCTCATGCTCGTTCACGGCCAGGGGAAACACCGGCAGACGCTGGGGCATCTCCGGTCGCCGATTCAGGTGCTTCCCCAGTTGCGCTCCCGCTTCCTGGAAGGAAAAGTGGAGTGCGATGAAGGGGAGAACTCGAGCGCCAGGGGCGCGATTCGCGCATGTGGCAGCCGTGTCGGTGATTCTCGGCTGCGCCTGGATTTCGCCGGCTCCGGCCGTGGCACAGCTACCGGGCGGCCTCGTCGTGACGATCACCTCCCCAGCGTCCGGGTCCACTGTCCTGGGCACGATCACGGTCCGCGCAAGCGTAGGCGTCCTGGGCGCTCCGGTCGCCGGTGTCCAGTTCAAGCTCGACGGCGTCAACCTCGGCGCGGAGGACACCACGGCGCCGTATTCGGTCTCCTGGGACACGACCGCGGCGACCAACGGGACGCACATCCTGACGGCTCTCGCCCGAGACGCCGCCGGCAACCACACCACCTCTGCACCGGTCACGGTTACGGTTTCCAATGCGCCGCCGCCTCCGCCATCCGGGACCTTTGCGCCCGGCGACGTGGTCGTCTCGCTCCAAACCGGGCCGGTGCAGTGGTGGCGCGCCGACGGCACCTTCCACGCGCAGCTCGTCGGCAAGGTGCCGGGCCCCGGCGAAGGTGTCAGGTTCGATGCGGCCGGCACGCTGTACGTCGCCCACTGGTGCGCGGATTCGGCCTGCGCCACCGGCAATACCATCGAGACGTTCGACACCAGCGGCGTGGCCCGGGGGACGTTCGGCGGCGGGTACGACTGCAATCCGCACGCGCTCGCCTTCGACGCCGCGGGAAACGGCTACGTCGGCCAAGCCGACTGCACCGGTGACATCCTGAAGATCTCGGTGGATGGGTCGTCGACCGCGTACGTGGTGGTGGCGGAGACTCGGGGCTCCTTCTGGATCGATCTTGCCGGCGACGGCTGCACGATCTTCTACACGTCGTGGGGACCCGACGTGAAGCGGTTCAACGTCTGCACCAACACGCAGCTCCCGGACTTCAACCTCGCCCCACTGCCCGGTGGCGTGGGTCACGGGCTCCGCGTCCTGCCCGACCGGGGCGTTATCGTCTCGAGCGGCTCGGTCATCTCGCGCCTGGACGCGACCGGGGCCCTTGTTCAGACCTACAGCGTGTCGACGGGCGAGGCGCAGTACTGGGCCGGTGTCGATCTCGTCGGGGACGGCACGTTCTGGGCCGTCAACTACTACACGTCCAACGTCTACAAATTTGATCTCGGGACGGGGGCGGTTCTGGCGAGCTTTAACACCGGGACGGCGGCGCAAACCGTCGTCGACGTCAGCGTGAGCCCGGGCACACCCCGCTGAGAGCTCGTCGAGGTCCTCACCCGGTCTGACGGACGTCGGCCCCGCCGTTCAGCGGGAGACGGACGGGATCTCCCGTCGGTCGAGCCTGGGGCCCGGCTTCCTTGCCGTCTCAAGCGCATTCCCTGACGGTCGCTATCCAGAGGCTGTGAGCTTTCAGGACCGCCCGCCCCGGGGCGAGCCGCCCGAGGATGGGCCGGGTCCCGGGCCGGCGGCGTGTTAAGCCCCGCGTTGCCGCGCGGGGAGGCGGCACGCTACACTCGTCGCGCGTGATGGGAGAGACCATGTGGGAACCCGACCTCGAGGCGCTCGACCGGGAGCCGCTCGAGCGGCTCGTGCTCGAGCGCATGCGCGCGACGCTCGCGCGCCTGTGCGCCGAGCCGGCCTGGGCGCGGCGCCTCGGCGGCGCGCGGCCCGAGGACCTCCGGCGGCTCGAGGACTGGCGACGGCTGCCCTTCCTCACGAAGGAGGAGCTGCGCGACGCCTACCCGTTCGGGCTCGCCGGCGGCCGGGCCCTGGGCTACCGCCGTATCCACATGTCGAGCGGGACGACGGGCAACCCGATCCTCAACCCCTACACCCCGGGCGACGTGGCGCAGTGGGGCGAGGTGATGGCGCGGTGCTACGTGGCGGCGGGTGTCGGGAAGGACGACGTCGTCCAGATCACGCCCTCGTTCGGGCTCTTCACCGGCGGGTTCGGCTTCCACTACGGCGCCGAGCGGCTCGGCACGATGGTGATCCCGATCGGCGCCGGGCGCACGTCGCTCCAGCTCCGGCTCATGCGCGACCTCAAGGCGACCGTGCTGGCCGCGATCGCGACCTACCCGCTCCGGCTGCTCGAGGTGGCGCGCGAGGAGGGCTTCGACCTCCGGACGCTCTCGCTGCGCGTGGGCATCTTCGGGTCGGAGATGTGGTCCGACGAGCTGCGGGTGCGGATCGAGCGCGAGCTCTCGATCCGCGCGCACGACATCATCGGCATGACCGAGACGGGCGGGCCGGGACTGGGCATCGACTGTGCCGCGCGCGCGGGGATCCACGTGTGGGAGGACCACTACCATCCGGAGATCGTGGACCCGGCGACCGGCGCCGCCGTCCCCGACGGCACCGAGGGCGAGCTGGTCGTGTCCACGCTCACGCGCGAGGGGTTGCCGCTCGTGCGCTATCGCACCCACGACCTCACGCGCGTGGTGTCCCGCGCCCGCTGCGACTGCGGGCGGACCGCGCTGCGGGTCGACCGCCTACGCGGGCGGACCGACGACATGGTGATCTACAAGGGCGTCAACTTCTACCCGCGCCAGGTCGAGACGGTGCTGCTGCGGCACGCCGGCGTGAGCCACGAGTACCAGATCGTGCTCGACTCCGAGGGCGGCGATCCACGTCGAGACCGAGCCCGGCTGCGACCCCGCGGTGGCGGCGCGGATCCGCCGCGCGCTGCACGATCTGCTGGTACTCTCGTCGGAGGTGCGGCTGTGCGCGCTGGGCCAGCTCGAACGCCCGCAGGGCAAGGCCGTGCGGGTCGTGGACCGGCGGGCGGCGCGGTGAGCCCGCCGCGGCTCCTCGAGGGCGTCACCGTTCTCTCCCTCGAGCAGGCGACGACGCTGCCGTTCCTGACCTACCGCCTGGCCTGCGACGGCGCGCGGGTGATTCGCGTCGAGAACGCCGAGCGGCCCGACCCGAACCGGTTCGTGGGGCGCGACGTGCTCGGCGAGCC
>JACPCH010000130.1 GCA_016179875.1 Candidatus Rokuibacteriota bacterium
CTGGCGCCGGCTCGACCGGCCGCTGCCGCGGCGCGCCGAGCGCCTCGCGCTCCTGCCCCAGGGCGCCCAGGTGTGGACGACGGACGACGGCGAGCCCGCCTGGGCGCTCGAGAGCGGCGCCCGGGCCTTCGCGGTCCTCCCGCGCGGCGCCGCGGGCGCGGCGCTGGAGGCGCACCTGGTGCCCTTCGCCCGCGCGCGGCTCGCCGGCCGGGGGACGGTGCTGGTGCGCACGCTGCGCGTGGCGGGCGTCGAGCTCGCCGAGGTCGAGGAGCGCCTGGCCGACTGGCTCGGCCAGCCCGAGGGCGCCGCCGGGGACACGTCGGTGGCGACGGTGCCGGCGGACGGCGAGGTGTGGGTGCGGCTCCGGGCCCGGGGCGCCACCGCCGAGGACGCCGCGCGACAGCTCGCAGCGGTGGAGGCGCCCGTCGCCGCGGCGCTCGGCGCCGACTGCTACGGCCGCGACGCCGAGACGCTCGAGGCGGTCGTCGGCCGGCGGCTGCTCGAGCGGGGGCTCACGCTCGCGGTGGCCGAGTCGTGCACGGGCGGGCTCCTCGGGCACCGGCTCACGAGCGTGCCGGGCTCGTCGGCGTACTTCGAGCGCGGCGTGCTCGTCTACTCGAACCGCGCCAAGCAGGAGCTGCTCGGCGTGCCCGAGGCGGTCCTGCGCGTCCACGGCGCCGTGAGCGCGCCCTGCGCCGAGGCCATGGCGCGGGGCATCGCCGAGCGCGCCGGGGCGGCGTGCGCGCTCGCGATCACCGGCATCGCCGGGCCCGACGGCGGCACCCCGGCCAAGCCCGTCGGGACCGTGTTCATCGGCCTGGCGCGCGACGGGCAGGTGACGTCGCGGCGCTTTCGCTTCGCGGGCGACCGGGCCCGCGTGAAGTGGCTCTCCACCCAGATGGCCCTTGATATGCTGAGGCGGTCGCTATGACGGCACTCCGGACCGGCGCCCTCGTCCTGGCCGCCGCGGCGCTCGCGGCGTGCGCGGCCACACCCCGCGCGCTCGACCGGGGCCTCCTCCACTTCCGCCAGGGTCAATACCGGGAGGCTCGGACCGCGTTCGACCAGGCGGTCCGCGAGGCGCCACGCTCGGCCGACGCCTACACCAACCGGGCCGTGACGCGCGTGCGCCTGGGGGACGTGGAGGGCGCCCTGGAAGACTACGCCCGGGCGATCGAGCTGGCGCCGAAGGATGCCGACATTCCCTACAACCGCGGCATCGCCTGGATCGCCAGGCGCGACCACGAGCGGGCCGTCGAGGACTTCACGCGCGCCCTGCAGCTCGACCCGACGCACAACCGGGCCCTCTTCGCGCGCGGCACCGCGCACGCGCTGGCGGGCCGCGAGGAGACGGCGCGCCGGGACTGGGCGCAGGCGATCGAGGCGGAGCGCGACCCGCGGCAGAAGGAGCTGATGCGCCAGCGGGCGGGGATCGAGTCCGCGCCGTCGCCGCCGGCGCCACCGCCGCCGGTCGCGACTCCAGTGCCGCCCGCCGCGGCTCCGCCGACGCCACCGCCGCCGGTTGCCGCGCCGCCGCCAGACCCGGCCCCGGCTCCGCCACCGCCCGTGGCCGCGACGCCGCCCGCGCCCGCTCTGGCGCCATCGCCGCCCCCGGCTCCGGCCCCGCCGCCTGCGCCAGTCGTGGCGCCACCGCCGCCCCCCGCGCCCGCCGTCACCGCGCCTGCGCCCCCGCCGGCGCCGGCCGCCCCACCGTCGGCGACGCCGAACGCGCAGGAGCTCGCCTCCCGGGGCCTCAGCAAGGAGCTCGCCGGCGACCGCGCCGGGGCCATCGCCGACCTCAAGGCGGCGCTCGCCCGGGAGCCCGACGCCGAGCGCCGCAAGGGCTTCGAGAACCTGCTCCGGCTCCTGGAAGAGCAATAGCCGGCGTCCGCACCTTCGTCGCGGTCCTGCTCGACGACGCCGTGCGCGAGGCGCTCGGCGCCGCGATCGAGCGCCTGCGTGGCACGGCGCGCGGGGTCGCGTGGGTCGCGCCCGAGAACCTCCACCTCACGCTCAAGTTCCTCGGGAGCGTGGACGAGACGGGGCTCGCCGCGCTCACGAGCGCGCTGACGAGCGCGGTGACGGGCCTGGCCGCCTTCGACGCCGAGGTCATCGGACTCGGCGCCTTCCCGACGCCCGCGCACCCGCGCGTCCTCTGGGCGGGGATCGCCGACGGCGCCGGCGCGCTGGTGGACGTCGCGGGCCGGGTGGAGGCGGCGCTCGCCGCGCTCGGCTTCCCGCCCGACGAGCGCCCGTTCTCGCCCCACGTCACGCTGGGCCGCCTCCGCGAGCCCCGGCGCGACCCGGCGCTCGCCGAGGCCCTCGCCGCCGGCGCCGGGCGCGCCTTCGGCCGGACCCGCGTCGGCCGCGTCTCGCTGATGCGGAGCGACCTCTCGCCGCGCGGCGCCCGCTACACCGAGCTGGCGGGTATCGCCCTCGGGTGAGCCGGGGTGTGTCAGGATTCGCTGACATTGACGGGGTGCGCGCCCACTCCTAGAATGCTGACAACACCCCCCAAGGAGAGCCGCATGGCGGAAGTGAAGAGCGACAAGAAGCAGGCCCTGGAGCTGGCGATCTCGCAGATCGAGCGGCAGTTCGGCAAGGGCTCGGTCATGCGCCTGGGGGCGGGCGGCCCGCTGGGGCCCTGCCGCTCGACGTGGCGCTCGGCATCGGGGGCCTGCCGCGCGGGCGCGTCGTCGAGATCTACGGCCCGGAGTCCTCGGGCAAGACGACGCTCGCGCTCCACGCCATCGCCGAGGCCCAGCGCCTCGGGGGCATCGCCGCCTTCATCGACGCCGAGCACGCGCTCGATCCCATCTACGCCAAGAAGCTCGGCGTGAACACCGACGAGCTGCTGATCTCCCAGCCCGACACCGGCGAGCAGGCGCTCGAGATCACCGAGACGCTGGTGCGCTCGAACGCGGTGGACGTGATCGTCATCGACTCGGTCGCCGCCCTCGTGCCCCGCGCCGAGCTGGACGGCGACATGGGCGACTCGCTCCCGGGCCTGCAGGCGCGCCTCATGTCGCAGGCGCTCCGCAAGCTCACCGCCGCCATCTCGCGCTCGGGCGCCGTCGTCATCTTCATCAACCAGATCCGCGAGAAGATCGGCGTGATGTTTGGGTGTTTTCATTACAACACCCGCGTCGTTCTCGCCGACGGCAGCCGCACGAAGATCGGCAAGATCGTGAACCAGCGCCTGCCGGTGGAGGTGCTGTCGTGGGACCCGACGACGGGGAAGATCGAGCCGCACCGCGTCGTCAACTGGTTCGACAACGGCCGCGCCGACCACTTCATCCAGTTCGAGGTCGAAGGCGGCCGCTCCGGCCGCCGGCGCTTCGCGGCGACTGAGAATCACGTGATCTTCACGCCGGCGGGGCACGCCCGCGCGGGCGATCTGAACGTCGGCGACGCGGTCCTCGTCTCTGTGAGGGACTACGAGCTGACGGAGGCGCAGTGGCAGGTGATTCTCGGGGGGAGCTTCGGTGACGGCTCGCTCCGGCAGGTCGGCACGCACGCCGCCGCCTTCCGTGTGGGCCACGGCGAGGTGCAGAAGGACTATCTCCGCTGGAAGCGCGAGATGCTCGCGCCGTTCGCGAGTGAGATCTGCCGGACCGGGAGGGGCTGGGGCTTCGACACCCTCGCGATGCCTGCGCTCGCCGAGCTGCGGGGCGCGTACTACGGCGAGGGCGGGGGACGTCGGGCGGTCGATGCGACTCTGGATCGTCTCGACGCGCGCGGCCTCGCCGTGTGGTACGCCGACGACGGCTCGTTCATGGGCTCTTTCGAGCGCTGGGGCAAGGGCAAGGCGGTTCTCTACAACACGGCCCTGTCCGGCGACTCCCGGCGACGCGTCCAAGCGCTCTTCGAGCGGCTCGGCGTCGGCCGCCCGCGCGACGACGGCCGCGGCTTCTGGCTCGACTCGACGCAGACCGCCCGGCTCCACGCGCTGGTCGCGCCGTACGTGCATCCCTCG
>JACPCH010000131.1 GCA_016179875.1 Candidatus Rokuibacteriota bacterium
AGGGCAAGGCGCCCGCCGCCAAGACGCAGTAGCGGCGTGCTCGCGCTCCACACCTGGACACTCGACTCGACAGCGCTCCCGGACGTCCTGCGCGTCGTGCGGGCGGCGGGCTGGGACGGCGTCGAGCTGCGCCGGCTTGACTGGGCCCGCGCCGCCGAGCGCGGCGAGTTCAGCGCCGACGTGCTGGCACTCGTCCGGTCGAGTGGCCTGTCCGTCGCCTGCGTCGGCGTCGAGCTGGGCTGGATGTGGGCCGAGGGCGCCGAGCGGGAGCGCCTGCTGCGGGTGTTCGACGAGCAGTGCGCGCGCGCCGCCGCGCTCGGCTGCGCCACGGTGATGAGCCCGGTGGACAAGGGCCGGGGCGACGCCGCGCGCGCGGCGGCGAGCGTGCGGGAGGTCGGCGCCGTCGCCGCGCGCCACGGCGTCAGGCTCGCCGTCGAGTTCAACTCCCAGGCCGAGCAGCTCAACACGCTCGCGCGGATGCGCGAGGTGATGACGACGGCCGCGCACCCGTCGTGCGGGCTGCTGCTCGACACCTACCACCTCTGGCGGAGCGGCGCGACGCTCTCGGACGTCGAGGACGTGCCGCCCGCCGAGATCGCCTACGTGCAGTTCAGCGACGTGCCGAAGACCGGGCTCGCGCCGGGGAAGTTCACCGACCGGCTGCCGCCGGGCGAGGGCGTGGTGCCGTTCGCCGACTTCTTCGCGCTGCTGGCGCGGAAGGGCTACGAGGCGCCGAATCCCGCCGCGTGGGCGCGCCCGGCCGAGGACGTCGCGCGCGAGGCCCTGGCGGCGACCCGCGCCTGCCTGCCCCGCTAGGACGGACGCCCGGCGTGGACCCGCTCGCCGCCCACGCGGAGCGCGCGCCCGAGGCGCCCGCCCTGATCGAAGGCGAGCGCGCGCTGACCTGGCGCGCGTTCGTGGAGCGGCGGAACCGGCTCGCCAACGCGCTGAGGGGGCTCGGCCTCGCGCGCGGCGAGCACGTCATCATCTGGGCCCCGAACTCGCTGGAGACGGCGCTGGCCCCGGCGGCGATCCGCGCGGCGGGGGCGATCCCGGTCCCGATGAACCATCGCCTCGTGGCCGACGAGATCCTCTACATCCTCGACCACTCCGACGCGGCGGCGGTGTTCGTGGGCGACGCGTTCGTGCCGCTGGCCGAGCAGGTCCGCGCGCGCGCGGTGACGGTGCGGCGCTGGATCCTCGTCGGCGCCGAGCGGCGCCCGTGGGCCGGGCACGTGGACGACCTGATCGCGGCGGGCGATCCGGCGCCGATCCCCGCGGATCCGGCGCAGGGCCTCGGGGGCTCGATGATCTACACCGGCGGCACCACGGGCCGGCCGAAGGGCGCCTTGCGCGGCGCCATCGATCCCGCCGTGACCCGCCGCTACATGGAAGCGTTCGGCCTCGCCGAGCCCGGCCACGTGCACCTCGTGGCCGGCCCGCTCTATCACTCGGCCCCGGGCGGCTTCGCCCACGCCACGCACGTCTTCGGCGGCGCGGTGGTCGTCATGCGGAAGTTCGATCCCGAGGAGGCGCTCGCGACGATCGCGCGCCACCGCTGCACCAGCACCTTCATGGCCCCGACGCTCGTCCAGCGCATCGTCGATCTGCCCGAGCGCGTGCGCGCGCGCCACGACGTGTCGTCCATGCGCGCGCTGGTGGTGGCCGCCGCCCCGTGCCCGATGCGCGTGAAGGAGGAGGCGTTGCGTGTGTTCGGGCCGGCGCTCTTCGAGTTCTACGGCTCGACCGAGCTGGGCGTCAACACGATCCTGCGCCCCGAGGACGTGCTGCGGAAGCCCAACTCCTGTGGGCGGGCGGCGCCCGGCATCGAGCTGGCTCTCCTCGACGACGAGGGCCGCCCGGTGCCGCCCGGCACACCCGGCGAGCTCCACGTGCGGCGATTCGCCGGGATGTTCGACGGCTACTACAAGGACCCCGAGGCGACGCGCCAGGCCCAGCGCGGCGAGTGGTCCACGGTGGGTGACGTCGCCTGGATGGACGACGAGGGCTTCGTCTACATCTGCGACCGCAAGCGCGACATGATCATCTCCGGGGGCGTCAACATCTACCCGGCCGAGATCGAGGACGTGCTGCACCGCCACCCAGCGATCGACGACGTCGCGGTCTTCGGGGTGCCCGACGACGACTGGGGAGAGCGCGTGCACGCCGCCGTCAAGCCGCGCGCCGGCGCCGGGCTGACCGCCCAGGACGTCGTGGCGTTCGCGCGGAAGCACATGGCCGACTACAAGGCGCCGCGCGAGGTGTCCTTCCACGACGACTTCCCGCGGGACGCCGCCGGCAAGCTCTGGAAGCGCGTCCTGCGCGACCCCTACTGGGCCGGCCGCGCCTCGAAGGTCTGACTCCATGGGGGGCTCCGGGCGGCCCCCCAAGCCCCCCGGCGCTCGGGACGCCCCGGCGCAGCCGTGGCGCCCCTCGGCGACGCGATTCGTTCACGGGCTCTGACGCGAGCCGCCGTCGCGCAGCCCGAGGAGCAGGCGGCGCACCCACACGCGGATCATCTCGCGGCGGTAGTCGGCGCTGCCCATCAGGTCGGAGAGCGGCTCGGCCTCGCGGGCGGCGGTCTCGGCGGCCGCCCGGACGGTCGCGTCGCTCGGCGCCTCCCCGCGGAGGACCATTTCCGCACGATGAGCGCGGATCGGCGTCGGGGCGGCGCCTGCGAGGCCGATGCGTGCCTCGGCGCAGCGCCCGGCGGCGTCCAGGGTCACGAGCGCGGCGACGCCGACCAGCGGCTTGTCCTCGGCCGAGCGCGGCGTGAACTTGACGTAGCCGTTTCGCGCGCCCGGCGGCGGCGCCGGAATGCGGACCGCGGTCACGATCTCGCCCGGCTCCAGGGCCGTCTCGTAGAAGCCGCGGAAGAAGCGGATGACCGGCACCGCGCGCTCTCCGGCCGGCCCCGCCACGCGCACCTCGGCCTCCAGGCACAGGAGGGCCGGCAGCGGATCCGACGCGGCCTCGGCGTAGCAGAGGTTGCCGCCGATGGTTCCCGACGCGCGGATCGCCGGGCTGGCCACGCGATGCACCGCCTCGGCGAGCAGCGGCCAGCCTTCCCGCACGGCGCGCGCGCGCTCGATGTCGGCGTGCGTCGCCATCGCGCCGAGCACGAGCGCCCCGTCGTCCATCCGGATCTCGGCGAGCGCGGGCAGCCGATGCAGGGAGATCAGGCGGTCCGGCTTCACGAGGCCGAGGCGCATCAT
>JACPCH010000243.1 GCA_016179875.1 Candidatus Rokuibacteriota bacterium
CGGCGAGCAGCAGATGCTCGTCATCGGCCGGGCGCTGATGGCCAACCCGCACGTCATGCTGCTCGACGAGCCGTCGCTCGGGCTGGCGCCCATGCTCGTCGAGGAGATCTTCGGGATCGTCCAGCAGATGAACCGCCAGGAGAAGCTGACCGTGCTGCTGGTCGAGCAGAACGCCGCGCTCGCCCTGACGATCGCCGAGCACGGCTACGTGGTGGAGAACGGCCGCATCGTGCTCGAGGGCACGGCCGACGCGCTCCGCGAGAACGCGGACATCAAGGAGTTCTACTTGGGGCTGACCGAGGTCGGCGCCCGGAAATCGTACCGGGACGTCAAGCACTACAGGCGCCGCAAACGCTGGCTCAGCTGACACCCACTCCACAGGAGGACCACGGGCAATGACGCCGACACGCATGCTGGGAGCCGCTCTGGTCGCCGTGATGATGGCGCTCACGCTCACCGCCTGTGCCACCATGCAGGCGGAGCCCGAGCCGTCGCTGTACAAGCGGCTCGGTGGCCGCGAGGGCATCGCGAACGTCGTGGACGATTTCGTCGCCAATCTGGTCGCCGACGCGCGGGTGAACGCCCGCTTCAAGGGTATGGCGGTGCCGGCGGTGTTCAAGCTCAAGTCGAATCTATCCGACCAGATCTGCGACGCGACGGGCGGGCCGTGCTCGTATCTCGGGCGCGACATGAAGACGGCCCACCAGGGCATGAAGGTGACGGACGCGGAGTGGAGCGCGACCGTCGAAAATCTGACCAAGGCGCTCGACAAGCGGAAGGTCGGGGCCAAGGAGAAGAGCGAGCTGCTCGGCGTGCTCGGCCCCATGAAGGGCGACATCGTCGGCCAGTAGCGGCCCATGGGCGTGCACGGCTTCACCGTCTACGACATGATCGCGCGCGGCGCGTCGGTGTACGGCGACGCGCCCGCGGTCATCCAGGGCGAGCGCCGGCTCTCGTTCCGGGAGCTCCAGCGCCGCGTGGATGCGCTGGCCGGCGGGCTCCACGCCCTCGGCATCGGCAAGGGGGACCGGATCTGCGTCCTGGCGCAGAACGATACCGCCTACCTGGAGCTGTACGGCGCCTGCGCGCGGCAGGGCATCGTCGCCTACCCGATCAACTGGCGGCTGACCGCGCCGGAAGTGGAGCGGGTGGTGGAGCGCGCCGCGCCCCGGATGATGGTGGTGGACGCCTCCACGCTCCCCGGGGTGGCCGGCTGGCCGGACAGCAAGAAGTCGGTCGCCCACTGGTACCAGCTCGATCAGCCGGCGGGGCCGGGCTTCAAGCCGTTCGCGGCGCTGTACGCGGACGCCGCCCCGCCGCCGGTGGCCGGGGTCGCGCCCGGCGACCCGTTCGCGGTCATCTCGACGGCCGCCGTGGACGTCGTGCCGCGCGGCGCGGTCCTCACGCACGCCAACGTGGTCACGGCCAACCTGACGGCCATCGCGGGCCTCGGCTTCACCGCGACGGACCGCTACCTCGTGGCGTTGCCGCTGTTCCACATCAGCGCGCTGGGCGTCGCGATGGCCCACCTGCACGCCGGGGCCGCCAGCGTGATCGTGTCCCGCTTCGACCCGGAGGAGGCGGTGCGGCTGATCGACCGCCACCAGATCACCCACGTCTCCGACTTTCCCCCGGTGCTGGCCACCCTGCTGGATGCCGCCGAGAAGCTCGGCAGCCGGCTGGCGAGCCTGAAGCACGTGTCCGGCCTCGACGCGCCCGACACCATCAAGCGGCTTCACGAGCGCACGCCGGCCCAGTTCTGGACCGGCTTCGGGCAGTCGGAGACCAGTGGATTCGTCACCCTGCAGCGGGTGGCGGACCGGCCCGGCTCGGCCGGCCGGCCGGTGCCCCTGTGTCAGGTGAAGCTCGTGGACGACTACGACCGCGAGGTGCCCGCGGGGACGCCCGGGGAGATCGTCGTCCGCGGCCCGCTGGTCTTCGACGGCTACTTCGGCCAGCCGGACGTCACGGCCTACACCCTCCGCAACGGCTGGCACCACACCGGCGACGTGGGACGGTTCGACGCCGACGGCTACCTCTACTACGTCAGGCGCAAGCCGGAGAAGGAGCTGATCAAGCCCGGCGGGGAGAACGTGTACCCGGCGGAGGTCGAGACGGTCATCATGCAGATGGACGGCGTCTCCGGGGTGTGCGTGTACGGCATCCCGGACGCGAGGTGGGGCGAGGCCATCAAGGCCGTGGTCGAGGTGAAGGCGGCCGGCCGGCATACCGCCCAGCAGGTGGGCGACTTCGTGGCCTCGAAGATCGCCCGCTTCAAGCGGCCCCACGCGGTGGCGTTCACCGACGCGCTGCCGCGCACCCCGGAGGGCGCGGTGGACCGGGAGGCGGCCAAGACCAGGTGGGGGAACGCGCCGTGAAAATCTTCAACGAGCAGCACGAGATGTTCCGGGCGACGGTGCGGAGCTTCGTCGACAAGGAGATCGCGCCGCACGTCGAGGAGTGGGAGGCGGCCGGCCGGATGCCGAAGTCCATCTGGCCGCGCATGGGCGAGCTCGGGCTGCTCGGGGTCGAGTACGACGAGAAGTACGGCGGCGCGGGCGCGGACCTCCTGACGACCGCGGTCCTGCACGAGGAGTGCGGCCGCTCGCGCTCGGGCTCGTTCGCGATGGCGGTCGGCGTGCACACCGACATGGCCTCGCCCCATCTCTACTGGACCGGGAGCGAGGCCCTCAAGGAGAAGTACCTGCCGGCGATCTGCCGCGGCCAGACGCTCTGCGCGATCGCCGTGACCGAGCCCGGGGGCGGCAGCGACGTCGCGGCCATCCGCACGCGCGCGGTCCGCGACGGCGGCTCCTACGTGCTCAACGGCTCCAAGATGTTCATCACCAACGGCGCCACCGCCGACCTCTACTTCGTGGCCGCGCGCGTCGAGCAGGGGGATGACCGCCGCCGCCACAAGGGCATCTCGATGTTCCTCGTCGAGCGGGGGACGCCGGGGTTCACGGTGAGCCGGACGCTGGACAAGATGGGCATGCGCGCCTCGGACACCGCCGAGCTCGTCTTCCAGGACATGCGCGTCCCGGCGGAGAATCTGCTGGGGCGCGAGGGCGTCGGCTTCTACGAGGTCATGCGGGTGTTCCAGCGCGAGCGGCTGGTGGCGGGGCTGCACGCCCACACCATGGCCGACCGCGCGCTCGAGGACACGATCGCCTACGTGCGCGAGCGGCAGGCGTTCGGCGGCCCGCTGTCCGACAAGCAGGTGGTGCGCCACCGGCTCGCCGACCTCGCCACGCAGATCGAGGCCGCGCGCTGCCTGACCTACGCGGCCCTGCTGAAGTTCGCGGCCGGGGAGGACGTGGTCCGCGAGATCTCGATGGTCAAGCTCTTCAGCGCCGAGATGGTGAACCGCGTCGCCTACGACTGCGTGCAGCTCCACGGCGGCTACGGCTACATGCGCGAGTATGCGATCGAGCGGTTCGCGCGGGACGCCCGCCTCCTGTCCATCGGCGGCGGCACCAGCGAGATCATGCGGGAGATCATCGCCAAGGCGCTCCTGGGCTGAGCGCCCCCGACTTCGTCGCCATCGGCCACGTCACGCTCGACCGCGTGGCCGGCGCGGTGCGCCCGGGCGGCGCGGCGCTCTACGCGGCGGTCACCGCCGACCGCCTCGGCCTCGCCGCCGGCCTCCTGACGAGCCACGGCGACGACTTCCCGCTCGACGCGATCCCGCCGCGCATCGAGGTCGTGAGCGTCCCGGCGTGTCGCACCACGCGCTTCGAGCACGCGGCGACGGAGGAGACGCGCGTCCTGAGCGTCGGCGCCGCGGCGCGGCCCCTCGGGCCGGCCGACGTCCCCGGGGACTGGCTCGACGCCTCCATCGTCCTGCTGGCGCCGGTGCTCGGCGAGGTGGACCCCCTGCTGGCCGGCGCGTTCAGCGACGGCGCGGTGGCCGCCTCCGCCCAGGGCTGGCTCCGCGGCGTCGGCGCCGACGCGCGCGTCGTGCCGCAGCCGTGGAGCGGCCCCGAGCTGGTGCTGGCGAGGATCCAGGCGCTGTTCCTCTCCCGCGAGGACATCCGCGGCCAGGAGGACGCCGTGCTCGAGTGGATGGAACGCGTGCCGCTCGGCGTCCTCACCGCCGACCGCGACGGCGCGCTGCTCTTCGTCAACGATCAGCGCTACGAGGTGCGGCCGCGCCCGGCGGCGGAGGTCGATCCGACCGGCGCCGGCGACGTCTTCGCGGCGACGTTCCTCGTCGAGTACCGGCGCCACGGCGACCCCTGGCGGGCGGCGGCGGCCGCCGCGTGCGCCGGCTCGCTCGCCGTCGAGGGTGAGGGATGGGCGACCGTGCCCGACCGGGCCGCGCTCGACGCCGCGCTGGCCGACTACGCCCTCGACGACTGATCCCGACCGGGCAGGATCGTGAAGCCCTCCCGCGCTCCGGCCGTGCCGAGGCGCGTGTCGAACGTGACGAGCGCCTGACCCGCGGGATGGGCCGGCGTCAGGTGGCCTTCACGGGCGCGCCGGACGAGGGCCGAGACGCATTCGGTCCGGGTCGCCCACCAGACGACGACCGCCGGGTCGGCGGAGAGCGCCGTAACTTCACCGCCCCTCCTCGCGCTCGCTCAGCACCGCCTTGACGACCAGCCCGCGGGGGTCGCGCGGGCGCGGGAGATCCCAGAAACGCCTCGGGAGCTTCCCGGATCCGACCCTCAGCAGCCCCTGCCGTTCCATCTCCCGCAAGCGCTCGGGCAGGGCAACCCCGCGGCCGGCCGGCACGAGCCTGGCGATGGTCCGCCCGCGCTCGGTGACCAGGACCTCTTCGCCCGCCTTCACCCGGCGCAGGTTTCTTACTTGACCATTCTGGTCACATGCCAGAATCCGGTCAAGTCTTGATGAGCGTCAGCCCGGGGGCCCGGGCGCGGGGGCCCGGCGGGGGCCCGGCGTGTTGACAGGCCGCAGGCGCGGGGACTACGCTCGGTGACGTGGCGCGCGCGATCCGGATCACGGCGGGCGAGGTGGCCGTCCGGGCCGAGCTGAACGACTCGAAGACCGCCGGGCTCATCTGGGACGCGCTGCCCATCGAGGCCAAGGCCGAGACCTGGGGCGACGAGATCTACTTCGCCATCGGCGTGAACGCGGCGGCCGAGTCGCCGCGGGACACCGTGGACCCGGGCGACCTCGGCTACTGGCCGCCCGGCCACGCCTTCTGCATCTTCTTCGGCCCGACGCCCATGAGCCAGGGGAGCGAGATCCGTCCGGCGAGCCCCGTCAACGTGGTGGGCCGTGTGGCCGGTGACGCCCGAGCCTTCAAGAAGGTCCGCGCGGGAACGCGCGTGCGTATCGAGCGGAGGGAGCCATGAAGATCTTCCTCGACACCGCCAACGTCAACGAAATCAAGGAAGGCGTCGCGCTCGGCGTGGTGGACGGCGTGACCACCAACCCGTCGCTCATCGCCAGGGAGAAGCGGCCCTTCCGCCCGCTCGTCGAGGAGATCTGCTCGATCGTCCCCGGCGACGTGAGTCTCGAGGTCGTCGCGACCGACTTCGAGGGCATGGTGAAGGAGGGGGAGGAGCTGGCGCAGGTCGCGCGGAACGTCGTCGTCAAGTGCCCGCTCACCAGGGACGGGCTCAAGGCGGTGAAGTACCTCAGCGGCAAGGGGATCCGCGTCAACCAGACGCTCTGCTTCTCGGCGACCCAGGCGCTCCTGTCGGCGAAGGCCGGCGCCTTCTACATCAGCCCGTTCCTCGGGCGCCTCGACGACATCGCGGCCGTCGGCATGGATCTGATCCGCGACATCTGCGAGATCTATCGCGTGCAAGGCTTCACGACGCAGGTGCTCGCCGCGTCGATCCGCAATCCGCTCCACGTCGTGGACGCCGCCAAGGCGGGCGCCCACGTCGCCACGATCCCGTTCGCGGTGCTCGAGCAGCTCATGAAGCACCCGCTGACGGACATCGGGCTCAAGAAGTTCCTCGACGACTGGGCGAAGCTCGGCGAGAAGATCTAGCGCGACGACCGTCGCCTCGCCTCACCGCGCCCCTCCCGGCACGAGCCGGATGGAAAGTTGTATTTTGCAGTAGACAAATTCAGGCCTTTCGCGGTATCCCTGCAGTCCCATGAGCTGGGAGCGCGAGGTCGACGAGATCGCCCGCCGCAAGCGGCTCGCCGCCGAGATGGGCGGGGCCGAGAGCGTCGCCCGCCACCGCGCGGCCGGCAAGCTCACCGTCCGCGAGCGCGTCGAGCGGCTGCTCGACCCGACGAGCTTCGCCGAGATCGGCGCGCTGACCGGAAGCGCCCGCTACGACGAGGCGGGCAACCTCACCGGCTTCACGCCCGCCAACGTCGTCATCGGCACCGGGCGCATCGGCGGCCGTCCGGTCGTCCTCGCCGCCGAGGATTTCACGATCCGCGGCGGCTCGTCGGAGGCGAGCGTTTCCGACAAGTGGGTCTGGGCCGAGAACCTCGCCCTCGAGATGCGCCTGCCGATGGTGCGCCTGGTGGACATGGCGGGCGGCAGCGTGAAGTTGCTCGAGCAGATGGGCGCGACCAAGCTCCCCGGCTACCCCGCGTGGCGGATCGGCGACATGCTCGGCACGGTGCCGGTGGTGGCGGCCGCGCTCGGCTCCGTCGCGGGGCTCGGCCCGGTGCGGGTGATCCTCTCCCACTTCTCGGTGATGGTGAAGGAGACGAGCCAGCTCTTCGCGGCCGGGCCGGCCGTGGTCGCGCGGGCGACGGGCGAGAAGGTCACCAAGGAGGAGCTGGGCGGGGCGGCGATCCACGCCCGCGCGACCGGCGTCGTGGACAACGAGGCGGAGAGCGAGGAGGACGCCCTCGGCCAGCTCCGCCGCTTCCTCTCCTACATGCCGCCGAGCGCGTACGAGCTCCCGCCGCGCCAGGCGCCCGCCGACGCGCCCGACCGGCGCGAGACGGATCTCCTCTCGATCATCCCCCGCGCCCGGCGCCGGCCCTACGACGCGCGGCGGATCCTCGAGCTGGTGCTCGACCGCGACTCGCTCTTCGAGATCGGCCGCTTCTGGGGCCGTGGCCAGATCACGATGCTCGGGCGCCTCGACGGCCACCCCGTCGGCGTCCTGGCCAACGACCCGCACTTCGCGGGCGGCGCCATGACCGCGGCCGCCGCCGAGAAGCTCGAGCGGTTCGTGGACGTCTGCGACACCTTCCACCTCCCGGTCGTCAACTTCGTGGACCAGCCCGGCATGATGGTGGGCACCGTCGCCGAGAAGCAGGCGACGCTGCGCCGGGCGACGCGGGCGCTCTGCGCCATCGAGCAGAGCCGGGTGCCGTGGATCGCGATCATCGTGCGGCGGGTGTTCGGCGCGGGCGGCGCCGGCTACGGCCGGCAGCGCGACCTGAACCTTCGCTACGCGTGGCCCTCCGGCTACTGGGGCTCCATCCCCATCGAGGGCGGCGTGGAGGCCGCCCACCGGCGCGAGCTGGAGGCGGCGGCCGACCCGCCGGCGCGCCTGGCCGAGCTGGAGGCGCGCTACGAGAAATTCGCGTCGCCCTTCCGCACGGCCGAGCGGTTCGGCGTCCACGACATCATCGACCCGCGCGAGACCCGGCCGTTGCTCTGCGCCTGGGTGAGCCAGGCGTATGCGGCGCTGCCGCCCCAGCTCGGGCCCGTGCGGCGGTTCATGCGGCCATGACCGCCGCGGTCCGAGACGCGATGCCGACGCGCGACCTGCTCCCGCTCCATTTCCAGCTCGCGAACGCGCTCAGGAGCCGGATCCTCGCTGGCGAGCTTCCGCCCGGCACGCGACTCGCGACCGAGCACGAGCTGACGCGGCGCTACGGCGTGAGCCGGCTCACCGTGCGCCGCGCCAAGGCGCGGCTGATCGGCGAGGGCCTGCTCCGGAGCGTGCAGGGCTCGGGGACGTACCTCACGCCGCCCGAGCGCTGGAAGGCGAGCCCGTTCGCGATCGAGACGATCGACGACCTTCTGGCCATGGGGCGGGACATCGCGGCGGCGTTCAAGATCCACGAGTTCCGCATGGTTCCGAACTCGCCGGCGATCGTCGAGCAGCTCGCCAACCCGGCCGACCGGCTCGTGCTCCGGATGTCGGGAGTCCGCTACGTCCGCGGGCGGCCGCTCTCCCACGCCGTCTACCATCTGCCGTTCGACGTCGGCGCGCGACTGGCTCCGGAGCTGCTGAGCGAGGAGGCGCTCATCCCGCAGCTCGAAAAGCTCGCCGGGATCCGCGTGGCCGACGCCCGGCAGTCTTTCCGCGCCAGCCGCGCGGACCGGACGGCCGCCCGGCACCTCCGCGTCCGGCCAGGCGCCCCCGTCCTCGTGGTGGAGACGCTCTACTTCGACGCGCAGCGCCGCCCCGTCGAGTTCGTCCTGACGCAGTACAGGGAAGACTTCCACTACCACGCGCGACTCCGGCGGGCGGGATGAAGCCGGGACTGCTGATCGACTGGCCCGCGGCCCGCTACCCCGACGCCACCGCCGTCGTCTTCGAGGGCGAGCGGACGAGCTTCCGGGAATTCGACGCCCGCGTGAACCGTCTGGCCCACGGCCTCCGGACACTCGGACTCGCCCGCGGCGCCCGCGTCGGCGTGCTGCTGCCGAACCGTCCCACCTGCATGGAGATCTTCTTCGCGACCCAGAAGGCCGGGCTCGCGCTGGTCCCGCTCAACGCGCGTCACGGCGCGGCCGAGCACGCGTGGGTCCTCGAGGACGCCGCCGCTGAGGCGCTCGTGTTCGGCCGGGAGTTCGCGGAGACCGTCGGCGCCGTCCGCACGCGGGTTCCCGGCCTCCGCACCGTCCTCGCCGCGGACGGCGGCGTGCCGGGTGCGCTCGGGCTCGGCGACCTCGCCCTGGGCCAGCCG
The DNA here is from genome assembly GCA_016179875.1 of Candidatus Rokuibacteriota bacterium. Classification (GTDB taxonomy): domain Bacteria; phylum Methylomirabilota; class Methylomirabilia; order Rokubacteriales; family CSP1-6; genus GWA2-73-35. Next base: position 8,815 of record JACPCH010000243.1, read on the forward strand.
GAGGCCGAGCCCGACGTCGACGTGGGCGAGGACGACCTCGAACGGATTCACTACACGTCGGGGACGAGCGGGCGGCCGAAGGGCGTCGTGATCACCCACGGCCAGAGCTGCCATCGCCTCCTCCAGATCCTGATCAACCTCGACCAGCCGATCGGCCCGGGGGACGTCAACCTCAACGTCGGCCCGCTGACGCACGCCGCGGGGCTGATGTTCACCGCGTACTACGTCCGGGGCGCGACCAACGTCATCCTCGAGCGGTTCGAGCCCGAGACCGTGCTGGCCGCCATCGAGCGCCTGCGGGTCACGAGCGTCCTCCTCGTCCCCGCGATGCTGGTGCGGATGCTGCGGATGCCGGGGCTCGAGCGCTACGACCTCCGGAGCCTGCGGCGCATCTGGTACGGGACGGCGCCGATGCCGCTCGGGCCGCTGCGCGAGGCGCTCCGCGTCTTCGGGCCGATCTTCCGCCAGAACTACGGGATGTCGGAGGCCTCGCAGCCGCTGACCTTCCTCGGTCCCGAGGACCACGTCGTGGACGGGCCGGCGGAGGTCGTCCGGCGCCTCCGGTCGGCGGGCCGCCCGGCCCTCGGCGTGGACCTCAGGGTCGTGGGCGACGAGGGGAAGCCGGTGAAGCCCGGCGAGGTCGGGGAGATCGTCTACCAATCCCGCCACATGTTCCGCGAGTACTGGAGGCGGCCGGACGAGACGGCGCGAGCCTTCCGCGACGGCTGGTTCCTCAGCGGGGACCTGGCCACGGTCGACGAGGCCGGCTACGTGTACATCGTGGACCGCAAGCACGACCTGATCATCAGCGGAGGCTTCAACATCTACCCGCGCGAGGTGGAGGAGGCGATCCTGAGGCACCCGGGCGTGGCCGAAGCGGCGGTCGTCGGCGTTCCCGACGAGGAGTGGGGCGAGGTGGTCAAGGCGGTCTGCGTGCTCAAGGCGGGCGCGCGCGCGAGCGCCGACGAGATCGTCGCCGTCTGCCGCGAGCGCCTCGCGGGCTACAAGAAGCCGAGGATCGTCGAGTTCGTGCCCGAGCTGCCCAAGAACGCGTACGGCAAGGTCGAGCGCCGGAGGCTCAAGGAGACCAGGGGAGGGACCTGACATGGCAAGGAAACGATTCGGGATCGGGATCGCCGCCGCCGTGGCGGCCGTGGTGCTGTCCGTCGCCGTCCGAGCGGGCGCGCAGGAAGCGGCCTATCCGCGCAAGCCCATCACCTTCATCATCCCGAACGAGGCGGGCAGCTCGATGGACAGCAGTGGGCGCCCGCTCGCGGAGCTGATGCAGAAGGAGCTGGGGCAGCCGATGATCATCGTCAACAAGCCGGGCGCCGCCGGCACCATCGCGCTCCGCGACGTGCACGGGGCCAAGCCCGACGGCTACACGCTCGGGCTCGCGGCGACCGCGCACTACGCGAAGCTCGTCGGGCTGGTCCCCTTCGATCACAACGACCTGACGGTGATCGGGGTGCCGGCCGGCGGCGTGCCCGGCATCATGGTGCCCGCCGACCGGCCGTGGAAGTCGGTGAAGGAGCTGGTCGAGCACGCGCGCAGCCGCCCGGGCGAGCTGAAGGTGGCGACGACCACGCGCGGCGGCTACTGGTGGCTGGCCACGAAGGCCTTCGAGAAGACGGCGGGCATCAAGCTGAACGTCCTGTCGCAGCCCGGGGGCGGCGCGATGGTCGTGACCCAGGTCGCGGGCGGCCACGTGGACCTCGGCGTGGCGGGGCTTCCCGAGTCGCGCTCGCAGATCCAGGCCGGGACGATCCGGTTTCTCGCCATGTTCGGCTCCCAGCGCGTTCCCGGCTACGAGCAGATCCCGGCGCTCGCCGAGGCGGGCTACCGGGCCGAAGTGCTCGGCGTCATGGCTCTCGTCGCGCCCAAGGGGCTGCCCAAGCCCGTGCACGAGGCGCTGGCGCGGGCGTTCTCGGCGGCGGCCAAGGGCGCGGCGTACGACAAGGCGGTGGCGCAGATGGGCGGCGTACGCCTCGGATTCGTCGGCGCCGAGGCGGTCAAGTTCCTCGACGAGCAGGCGGGCGTCATGCGCCCGCTTCTGAGCGACGCCGGCCTCTTGAAGTGACGGCCTTCGCGTTCCTGACGGCGGGCGCCGGCGCGCTCGTGGCCGCCGTCTCGGCGCTTGCGCTCGGGTTCGGCTCGCTCGCCGAGCCGGGGCCCGGGTTCTTCCCGTGCGTGGTCGGCCTCGTGCTGGCGGCGGCGGGCGCGCGCACGGGCGTCTCCACGCTGCGTCGTACGGCGGGCGCACCGGGCGCGCCGCCGCTCGGCCGGTCCGGTGTTCGCCGGGTCCTGTTCATGCTGGCGAGCTTCGTCGTGTGGCTGCTGCTGCTGCCGGCCGCCGGCTACGTGCCCGGGACCTTTGTCGTCGCGATCGCGATGAGCCGCACGGTTGGCCTCGAAGGGTGGATCCGCCCGCTCCTCCTGAGCGCCGCGCTCACCGTGGCGCTCTATCTCCTGTTCGACGTCTTCCTCTACGTCGACCTGCCGCGCGGGATCCTCGGCTAGCGCGGCCGGCGACCATGCTCGGCTTCGAGGATCTGCTGCGCGGGTTCGCGATCGCGTTCCAGCCGGTCAACCTGTCCGCCTGCTTCCTGGGCGCGCTCATCGGGACGGTCGTCGGCGTCCTGCCCGGGCTCGGGCCGACGGCGGCGATGTCGCTCATGCTCCCGTTCAGCGTCACCTACGGACCCACCGCGGGGCTCATCATGCTGGCCGGCGTCTGGTACGGCGCGATGTACGGCGGCTCGACGACGTCCATCCTGGTCAACATCCCGGGCGAGGCGGCGAGCGTCGTCACCTGCCTCGACGGCTATCAGATGGCCCGGAACGGCCGGGCCGGCGCCGCGCTCGCGGTGGCCGCGGCCGGCTCGTGGGTCGCCGGCACGCTCGGCGTCCTGGCGCTCCAGGTGTTCGCGCCGCCGCTCGGGCGCGCGGCGCTCCGCTTCGGGCCGCCCGAATACCTCGCGTTGATGGTGCTCGCCTTCGTCGTCCTCTCGGGGCTGATCGGCGAGGAGCAGTCGAAGGGCGTCCTCATGCTGGCCGTGGGGCTCTTCCTCGGGCTCGTGGGGATCGATCCGATCTCGGGGACGCCGCGCTTCACCTTCGGGCCGACCGCGCTGGTGCAGGGGATCGATCTGCTGGCGGTCGCCGTCGGGCTCTTCGGCATCGCCGAGGTCCTGGGTATCACGGCGGCGCCCTACACGCCGCACCTCGTCGAGAAGGTGCGGCTACGCAGCCTCTACCCGAATCGGGACGAAGTGCGCCGCTCCGTCGGCCCCACGCTGCGCGGCTCGGTGCTCGGGTTCTTCATGGGGCTCGTGCCGGGGCCGGCGCCGACCCTCTCGACGTTCATCTCGTATTCCCTCGAACGGCGCCTGTCGAAGCGGCCGGCCGAGTTCGGGCGCGGCGCGGTCGAGGGCGTGGCGGGCCCGGAATCCGCGAACAACGGCGCGGTCGTCGGCTCGCTCGTGCCGTTCCTCGCCCTCGGCATCCCGTTCTCGCCGACGGCGGCCGTGATGCTCGCGGGCCTCCGCATGCACAACGTCGAGGCGGGGCCGATGCTCTTCCGCAACGCGCCCGAAGTCTTCTGGGGGCTGGTGGCGGCGATGTACGTCGGCAACCTCATGCTGCTCGTCCTCAACCTCCCGCTCGTCGGGCTCTTCGCGCGGATCGCCACGGTCCGCCCGCAGGTGCTGCTGCCGATCGTCGCCATCCTGTGTCTGGTGGGCGCCTACTCGACCCGCGCGGCGCTCTTCGACGTCTGGGTCATGCTCGCGGCGGGCGTGGCGGGGTTCTGGTTCCGGCGCTGGGGGTTCCCGGTGGCGCCCCTCGCGATCGGCATGGTGCTCGGCCCGATGACCGAGAACAACCTGCGATTGACCCTGCAGCTCCTCGACGGCGACATCACGCGCATCGTCTGGCGCCCGCTCGCGATGGC
>JACPCH010000244.1 GCA_016179875.1 Candidatus Rokuibacteriota bacterium
GAGCGCGCTGGGGTGGATCCAGAGGCCGTCGCGCTCGGTCCGCGGATCGGCGCCGCGCGGCGTGAAGCGCGCGTCGCCCTTCGCGAGGCGCGCGACGAGGCCGGGCACGTCGTCGGTCTCGAGGTAGCACATGTAGAGCGAGTCGCCACGCTTCGCGACCCAGCGGCCCATGGCGCTGGCCGGATCCACGACCTGCGACAGCTCGATCCGGTCCAGGCGCCGCGGCGGGTCGAAGAGGCAGAGCGTCCCGGTGTAGCCGAAGCGCGCGCTCGCGATCGGCGCGAAGCGCGCGGGGTCGAGGCCGAAGAGCCGCGCGTACGTGTCGGCGGCGGCGCCCCAGTCGGAGACGAGCGTGTTGGTGACCTCGTAGAGCCGCGCGCCGGCGGGCGGCCCCGGGCGCGATAGCGTCAGCACGACGCGCATCCCGGGAGTTTCCGGCGGCTCGAGGTACGTCTGCTCGCCGTCCTCCGCGAACGCCGCGCCCTCCTCGGCGAGCCGCGCGTGCAGGTCGGTCAGGTCGCCCACCGCGAAGCCGGCGGCCAGGAGGCCCTCACCCCAGCGGTCGAGGTGCTACCGCGCCAGACCGGCGCCCGCGGGCTCGCACAGCTCGACCTCGCTCTCGCCCAGCGCGAGCACGACGCGCCGCGCGCCGAGATACGCGGCGTCCGCCTCCCGCACCGGGCGGGCGCCCAGCAGGTCCTCGAAGCGGCGCGCCGCGGCGCCGCGATCGCGCACGACGAGCTGGACCCGGTCCACGCGTTCGAGCACGGGCGCCCTCCCCGGCGCGATGGTACCATCGCGGCACATCGACCGCCGGAGGACCCCATGAGCCAGGACCTGCTGGAATCCGTCACGGACGGCGTCGCCGTCCTCACGCTCAACCGCCCCGACCGCCTCAACGCCATGTCGGTCCCGATGCTCGACGCCCTGCTGGAGGCGCTGACGCGCCTCGCCGAGGACCCGGCGGTGGGCGTCGTCGTGCTGACCGGCGCCGGCCGCGGCTTCTGCGCGGGCGGCGACGTGAAGGCGATGGCCGAGGGCCGGGAGTTCGGTGGCACGACGCTCGAGGACAAGGCCCAGGGGCTCCGCGCGCGCATGGAGACCTCCCGCTGGCTCCACGAGATGCCGAAGCCCACGATCGCGATGGTGCGCGGCGCGGCGGCCGGCGCCGGGCTCTCGCTCGCGCTGGCCTGCGACCTGCGGATCGCCGGCGACACCGCGCGCTTCGCGACGGCGTTCGCGCGCGTCGGGTACTCAGGCGACTTCGGCGGGAGCTGGTACCTGACGCAGCTGGTGGGCAGCGCGAAGGCCCGCGAGCTCTACTACACGGCGGACATCGTGGACGCCGCCGAGGCCCTGCGCCTCGGGCTGGTGAACCGGGTCGTCCCCGACGCGCGGCTCGAGGAGGAGACGCTCGCGCTGGCGTCGCGCCTGGCCCGGGGGCCGCGGATCGCCTACCGCTACATGAAGCGCAACTTCAACGCCGCCGAGCACGGCAGTCTCAAGGACGCGCTCGACCTCGAGGCCTGGCACCACACCCGCTGCGGGATGACCGAGGACCACCGCGAGGCCACCAAGGCCTTCGTCGAGAAGCGGGAGCCCGTGTTCCGCGGGAGGTAGGCCGGTGGGGTTCACGGCGGAGCTGTGGAAGGCGATCGCGCCGATCTGGACGGCGATCCTGGGCCACCCGTTCCTCCGGGGGCTCACCGACGGCTCGCTGCCGCGCGAGCGCTTCCAGTTCTACGCGGTGCAGGACGCCCTCTACCTGCGCGAGTTCGCCCGGGCGCTCTCGCTCGCCGCGGCGCGGGCGCCCGAGGACGACTGGATCATCATGTTCAACGAGCACGCCGCCGGCGCCCGAATTCGGGCTGTCTCCCGAGGACGTGGCGCGGACGCCGCTGGCGCCGGCCAACCTCGCGTACACGAGCTACCTGCTGGCCGTGGCCTACGCCGCGCCGTACCACGAGGCGATCGCGGCGCTGCTGCCCTGCTACTGGATCTACTGGGAGGCCGGGAAGGAGCTGGAGCGCGCCGGCTCGCCCGACCCGCTCTACGCCCGCTGGATCGCGACCTACGCGTCGAGCGAGTTCGGCGCCATCGTGCGCGGCGTCCTCGACGCGACCGACCGGATCGCGGCGGGCCTTCAGGCGCCGGAGCGCGAGGCGATGCGGCGGCACTTCGTCGCGACCAGCCGTTACGAGTGGATGTTCTGGGAGATGGGCTGGCGGCGCGAGGCCTGGCCGGTCTGAGATGACGGACCCGCGGGACGAGGTGACCCGGGCGGTGGAGGCGCTGCTGGCGCGCACGCGGGGTGCGGCCGACGGCGGGACGCCGTCGCCGGAGGCGCTGGCCGAGGCCAACCTCCTGCTGGCGCGCGCGCGGGCGGCGCGGGCGGAGTCGCCGCTGGTGGCGGCCATGCGCGACCTCGATCCCGCCAGCACGCGCGCCGAGCTGGTGACGCGCCTGGCCGCGCTCCGGCGCGCGCTCGACTTCGTCTGAGCCATGGATCCGGCGGCCAGCGACCGTTTCCGGCGCGCCACCGAGATCTGGCGGGAGGCGTACCGCCACCAGATGCAGGGCGACCTCGAGCGCGCGATCGCGCTCTACCAGGAGTCCATCGCCGTGCACCCGACGGCGGAGGCCCACACGTTCCTCGGCTGGGCGCTCTCCTTTCAGGGGCGCCTCGAGGAGGCGACGGCCGAGTGCAAGAAGGCCATCGAGGTGGATCCCGCGTTCGGCAACCCGTACAACGACATCGGCTGCTACCTCATGCAGCAGGACAAGCTCGCCGAGGCGATCCCGTGGCTCGAGCGCGCCACGCGCGCGCCCCGCTACGAGCCGCGCCACTTCCCGCACCTGAACCTGGGCCGGGTCGCCCTGCGGCAGGGGCGCTGGTGGGACGCGCTGCGCGAGTTCGAGGCCGCGGCGCGCCTGGCGCCCAGTGACGAGGGCGTCCGGAAGGCGCTCCACTCCCTCCGCGCCCGCCTGAACTGAGCGTCGGGAGCGTCAGCCTCGTGACTGTCGGTGTCGCGCCGGCGGACACCGGGGCCGCCCGCCCCGCGTCGCAGACGAACGGAATCGCGGGCTTGGCCGGCCTGGCCGGCCGGTTGCAACCGTGGTCCGGCGCAGACGCGACACGTCTGCGCAAGGAGGCCACGATGCGACAGGGACTGAGGCTCGTGATCGTGCTGCCGGCGGCGGCGCTGCTGGCCACCGGGTGCGCCACCAGGGACTGGGTGCGTGAGACCCTCGGCAAGAAGGAGGCCGAGCTCGACCAGCGCGTCACCAGCGAGTCACAGCGGGTCGACAAGCGGATCGCCGAGGAAGCCCAGCGGGTCGAGGGCATGGGCTTCCGGCTCGCCGAGACCGGCACCGTCGCCCTCGGCGCCCGCGACCGGGCCGACGCGGCGTTCGCGAAGGCCGACGAGGTGTCGAGCCGGCTCACCCGGCTCTGGGACGCCCGCCACCAGCGCAACCTCGTCGAGACGGTCCAGGTGCGGTTCGGCTTCGACCGGTGGGAGCTGAACGACGCCGCGCAGACGGCGCTCCTCACGCTGATCAAGGAGCTGCGCGAGAACCCCCGGCTCGCGGTGGACCTCGAGGGCTACGCGGACCCGAAGGGGACCTTCGACTACAACGTGGCCCTGAGCCAGCGCCGCGTGGAGGCCGTCCGCCGCTACCTGGTGGACAAGGGCGTGGCGCTGCCGCGCATCCACTCGGTCGGCCTCGGCCCGCTCCTCGACGGCGGCCAGCCCGACGAGCAGAAGCGCCGGGTGACCGTGAAGCTCATGGTGCAGCCCGACTGAGCGGCTGTGAAAAAATCCCAGAATTTGTCTCCGGAATCGCGCGGCGCCGCGTAGAGTCGTGGCATGAACGACAGGTGAGGGAGCCGAGGGAGCAGCGTTTGGTCCGACCTATGCGCCTCGGGCTCGCGCTGCTCGGCCAGTGCGACCGCCGCGCTGCGCCACTGGGCCATCCACGCCGCCTGCTCCCCCCGATCCATCGTCACGAGTGTGGCCCCGCAGGATGAGGCTGAACTCCGCTTACGCGCGCGGCACGACCGTCTCCGCGAACCACTGCATCTGCTCCAGCATCTCCGTCATCGTGTCGGTTGGGAACATCAGCGCTGAGCAGTGCTGCACGCCGATGGCAGCGAGCTGGGCCACCTTCTCGCGGATCACGTCGGGGGAGCCGACGAGGTTGGCCTCGACCTGGCGGGAGAGATCGCGGCCGGTGTAGGCGAGCGACGTGCGGTGGGCGACCAGGCCGCTCGCCATGTACGTGCGCTCCGCCTCCTCCATCGTCTTCGCAATCGTCACCGAGAACTGGGGCGCGACCTCGATGGCGTCGGCGTCGCGTCCGAACTCGGCGGCCTGCCGCCGCAGCAGCACGATGCGCTCGGCCAGCTCCTCGAAGGGGCGCCAGCCCGGCAGCCATCCTGCACCCCAGCGCGCGGCGCGGCGGACGTTTTCAAGATTGTGGCCGCCGACGAAGATCGGAAACGGCGTCTGCCGGGGCTTCGGGAACATCTCCACGCCACGGCAGGCGTAGTGGCGCCCCTCGAAGCTCACTTCCCGCTCGGTGAAGAGACGGTGCAGGAGCGCGAGCGCCTCGTCCGCCATCTCGCCGCGCCGGGCGCCGGCCAGCCGCGGTCCCCACGCCTCGAACTCCTCGCGGTAGGCGCCGATGCCGGTGCCGAGAACGAAGCGCCCACCGGTCAGCTGATCGAGGGTGGCGGACTGTTTGGCCACCCATAAGGGATCTCGCATCGGCAGCACGAGCAGTGCAGTGCCCAGGCGCAGCCGTGTGGTGACGGCACCGATGACGGCCAGCGTGACGAAGACGTCGTAGAAGGCGGGCGGCGTGTCGGGGAAGAGCCGGCGCACGTAGCGTTGCGTGGTGAGGTGGTCGTTGCCCCACACGCTGTCGTAACCGAGGCGCTCGGCCGTCTGGCCGAGCTTCACGAAGTCTTCCGGCTTCACGAAGGGGATGGGGAGCATGAGCCCCTCGAATCCGGTCGGTAGCCCCACGCTGAATTTCATGGTGCCTCCTCGGCGGCGGGGATGAGGATGGCGCCGAGCGTGCGGCGCGTGTCGTCAGGATTGACGAGGCCGGCCAGCACGACCTCGTCGAGACCGGCGGCGCGGTACTCACTCACGCGCGTGCGGACGTCGGCGGCGGTGCCGGTGGCGGTGTGGCGGTACAGCACGTCATCGGAGATGAGGGCCTCGACGGCCGCCCAATCCTCATCGGCGACGGCCCGTGTCAGCGCCGGCTGGTCCAGCCGGCTGCCGGCCAGCTCGAGGTTCGTCCGATGATGCTCGCTGCGCAGGATGAGGCCGAGCGTCCGACGCAAGCTCGCGGCCGCGCCGGGGTCGTCCACGGCGGCGTACACGAGGCCGGCGCGCTGGAGGGCCCGGTCGCGCGCGCCCTCATCGACCCGCGCGAGCGCCCAGCGCACGAACTCCACCGACGTCGCCGCCGAGATCAGCACACCGTCGGCGACGGCGCCCGCGAGCGCCAGCGTTTGCGGCCCGCTCGCGGCCAGGAACACGGGCACGCGGCGCGCGCCCGTGGCCAGCGGCCGGCCCGACAGTGAAAACACCTCGCCGCGGTACGGCACACGCTCGCCCGCAAGCAGCGCGCGCGCGGTCTCGCACGCCTCGCGCAGCGTACGCACCGGCCGCGCCGTCTCCAGCCCCGCGTCGGCGAGGTCGCGCGGCACGCCGAGCCCCAGGCAGAGCACGACGCGGCCCGGCGCCAGCTCGTCCAGCGTGGCCGCCATCATGGCGGCGTAGACGGGATGCACGGCGTAGGGGCTCACCGCCATGAGGGCGACGCGACAGTCGCGCGTCTGCGCCAGCGCGAGCGCGGCGATCGTCGCCGGCTCCCGCGCGAAGAGGTGCGTGGCCATCCAGAGGGTGCGGGCGCCAGCCTCGGCCGCCGCGCGCGCCTGCACGAGCGTGGCGGGGGCGGGCCCCCGGTTGTCGAACGCGACGCCGACGGCGCTCACGCGCGAAGCTGGGGATCGAGGGTGTCGCGCAGCCAGTCGCCGACCGTGTTGATGGAGAGCACGGTAAGCATGATCGCCGCGCCGGGCATGGCGGCCAGCCACCACGCGGTGGCCAGGTAGGCCCGGCTGTCGGCGAGCATGCCGCCCCACGAGGGGGTGCGCGGCCCGGCGCCGAGCCCGAGGAACGACAGCGCCGACTCCAGCACGATGTTCTGCGCGACGGCGAAGGACGCCAGTACCGTCACCGAGGGCACCACGTTGGGCAGGATGTGCTGCGCCACGATGCGCAGGTCGGAGGCGCCGAGCGCGCGCGCGGACTCCACGAAGCTGCGCTCGCGCAGCGAGAGCACCTGCACGCGCACGACGCGCGCATAGATCACCCAGCCGCCCACGGCCAGCACCACGACGAGGTTGCGCACGCTGGCGCCGAAGATGGCGATGATGAGCACGGCCAGCAGCATGAAGGGCATCCCGAGCTGAATGTCGGCCAGGCGCATGAGCAGACGGTCGAGGACGCCGCGGTAGAAGCCGGCGACGAGCCCGAGCATCACGCCGAGCGTGCCGGCGATGACGACGGCGATGCAGCCCACCGCCAGCGAGAGGCGGGCGCCGTGCATGGTGCGGCTCAGGATGTCGCGGCCGAGCTGGTCGGTGCCGAGCGGATGGCGCCAGTCGCCGTTCGCCTGCCACGAGACCGGCTGCAGGCGGTTGCGCAGGCTCTGCTCGAGCGGGTCGTAGGGCGCGAGCGTGTCGGCGAAGACGGCGCCGCCCACCACGAGGATCAGGATGACCCATGCGGCGGCGACCCCCCAACCGCGCCCCAAGCGCAGGCTCACGCCGCTTTCCGGATGCGCGGGTCGAGAATGGCGTAGAGGCCGTCCACCGAGCCGTTGATGAGGACGAAGGTGATCGACAAATACAGCACGCCCGCCTGCACCACGGGGAAATCGCGCAGCAGAATGCCCTGCACGATGAGCCGTCCCAGTCCCGGCCACGCGAAGATCGTCTCGGTGACGACCGCGCCGCCGAGCAGGATGCCGGTGTCGAGCGCCAGCGTGGTCATGGCGGGCAGCATCGCGTTGCGCAGCGCGTGGCGGAAGAGCATGGCGCGGGTGGTGAGCCCCTTGGCGAGCGCGGTCCGAATGTAGTCCTGCCGCAGTACGCCCAGCATTTCCGCGCGCACCAGCCGCGCCGTGCGCGCCATCGAGGTGGCGGAGAGAGTCAGCGCGGGCAGGATCAGGTGGGCCAGGCTGCCCGAGCCCGAGGTGGGCAGCCAACCCAGCCGCACCGCGAAGAGCATGATGAGCATGATGCCGAGCCAGAAGTAGGGGATCGACTGGCCGACGAGGGTGCCGGTCATGATGGCGCGGTCGGCGGGGCGGCCCCGCCGGAACGCCGCCAGCGTCCCCGCGGGGATCGCGATGGCGGCCGAGAGGGCGATGGCCGCCGCCGTGAGCAGCAGCGTCATCGGGAGCGTGTCGAGGACGAGCTCCACCGCCGGCCGCCGGAACTGCAGCGATTGGCCCAGGTCGCCCTGGACCGCGCGCGCGAGGAACTGCGCGTACTGCGTCCACAGGGGCTGGTCGAAGCCGAAGGCGTGGCGGAGCTCGTTCAGCTCCTCCGCGCTGGCGTCCTGGGGGGCGACAAGACCGAGCGGATCGCCGGAGAGCCGGAGCATGACGAAGACGATCGTCATGACTCCGGCCACCGTGACCACGAGGTCGACCGCGCGCCGGAGGGCGAACCGCGCCATCCAGCGCTACTTGTCCAGCGTGACCTTCACGAGATCGGCGCCGCTCGTCGCGCGCGGCTCGAAGCCCTTCACGCGGGGCTGCACGCCGAAGACCGTCTGGAACTGGTGCAGGAAGAGCACCGGCGCCGCCTCGCGGAACCACGCCCCCATCTTGTGCAGGAGCGCCAGGCGCCGGGCAGGGTCCATCTCGGAGGCCTGCGCGTCGTAGAGCGCGTCGAACTCCGGGCTGGCCAGCAGCTTGTGCGGCGCCGCCGACTTGTAGTTGGGCGTGCCCTGGTTCAGGTCGAACGAGGGGTGGTACTGCTGGCCCAGGATGAACATCGGTCCGAGCTTGCCGGTGATGTAGTCGCGGATGTACACGCTCGAGTCGACGATCTTGAAGTTGACGCGCACGCCCACCTTGCCGAGTTGCGCCACGATCGCCTCCTCCACCTCCTTGTCCTTGGGATAGCGCCCCTCGGTGCCGTCGAAGTTGATCTCGAACCCGTTCGCGTGGCCGGCCTCGGCGAGCAGCTTGCGGGCCCGCTCCGGGTCATACGGGTAGGGCTTGAGCTCGGGGTTGAAGCCGTAGGCGTCGGGCCCGACGAGCTGGCCGTTGGAGACGCGCCCGTAGCCGAGCAGCAGGCTCTTGACGATGGCGTCCTTGTTCACCGCGTAATTGATCGCCTGCCGCACGCGCACGTCCTTGAGCGGCGAGTCCACCGTGGACTTGAGGATGACGATCTGGGGCTGGGCGATGTTGGGGGCCTTGAAGCCGAGCCTCTTGGCCTTCAGCCGTTCCACGTCCTCGACCGGCACGTCCACCGCCACGTCGATCTCGCCGGCCTCGAGCGCCGCTACCCGGGTGGCCGCCTCCGGCAGCCGCCGGAAGACGACCTCGGCGACGCCGGGCTTGCCGCGCCACGCGCCGGCGGCGGCCTCGAGCGTGAGATGCGAGAGCTTGTCATACGCCTTGAACTTGAAGGGTCCGGTGCCGACGGGCGCGCGCGAGAAGCCGTCGAGGCCGACCTGTGCGTAATACTTCGGCGGCACCATGCCGAGCGCCATGAGGTCCTTGAGCAGCACCGCCCACGGCCGCTTGGTCACCACGTTGACGGTGTGACGGTCCAGCACGTCGATCTGCGCGATCTCGTTGGTGCGCGTGCGCCAGTTCGAGCGCACCTTGGGGTCCGCGTTGCGCTCGAGGTTGAACTTGAGCGCCGCGCCGTCCCAGTCCTCGCCGTTGTGGAACTTCACGCCTTCGCGGAGCTTGAACTGCCAGGTGAGCTTGTCGCTGAGCACCCGCCACGACACGACGAGCGCGCCCTGTAGATGTCCCTTGTCGTCTGCGACGACGAGGGTGTCGAACATCTGGTTGTAGGCGAAGAGCGCCAAGCTGTGCGTGTCGAAGGCGGGGTCGGGATTGGACGGGATCACGCCCATCCCGATCCGCAGTGTGCCCGACTGGGCCGCGGCGGGGGCCACGGCGGCGGCGAGAGCGGCGAGCGCGAGCGTGAGCGTCAGTATGGGTCGGCGCATCGGTTCCTCCTTAGAAGTGCGTGACGGGCTCGTCAGTGTCGGGCGGCGAACCCGTAGACCGAGCCGATGGTGTCGAAGAGCGTGTCGAGGTCGCCGCCGATCACGGGGATGGCGCCCGCGCGGCGCGCGGTGGCGTCCGCGTCCTTGAGGCCGGTGGCGGTGACGAGGGTCACCACGGTGTCGTCCTCGGCGATCGTGCCCTGCGCGCGCAGCGCACGCACGGCGGCGAGCGGCACGACCGACGAAGGCTCCGCGTAGACGCCTTCGGCCGCCGCCAGCTCTGCCTGCAGCGCCATGAGGTCGGCGTCGCCGACGCGCACGGCCAGGCCGCGCGAGCGGCGGAGCGCATGCAGCGCCTGCCAGGTGGACTGGAGAGTCCCGATGGACACCGCGACGGTGTCGTGGTCCTTCTCGACGGCGCCCACGATGTCGGCCCCGGCCTTGTCGGCCGCTGCCAGCGAGCCGTAGATCTCCGCGGCCACCAGCCGCGGCACGGCAGGGATGATGCCCAGCCGGTGGAGATCCTCGAAGCCGCGCGCCATGCCGGCCAGCGCGTCGCCGTAGGCCACCGGCAGCACGCACCAGTCGGGCGCGCGCCAACCGAGCTGCTCGACAATTTCGTAGGCGAGCGTCTTGTAGCCGTCCACGCCGTACGCGTTGGAGCCGACGGGCGGCCCGAAGTAGGGCGTGGTCGGATACCAGCCCAGCTCGCGCACACAGCGCTCGAGCAGCCGCCAGCGGTCGGCCTTGTCGCGGGTGGCGACGACCATCGCGCCATAGGCGCGCATCTGCGTCATCATCGCGCCTGCCGCGCCCTCGAAGGTGAGCACCACGCACGGCAGGCCGGCGCGCGCGGCGTAGGCGGCGGCGGCGGCGCCGGCGTTGCCGGACGACGAGCTGCCGATCACGCTGGCGCCCAGCTCGCGCGCCATCGAAATCGCCACCGAGGCGAGCCGGTCCTTGAACGACCACGTCGGATTGCGCGACTCGTCCTTGAGCCACAGGCGCGGCACGCCCAGGCGTGCGCCCATGCGCTCGGCGGCGAGCAGCGGTGTGAATCCCTCGCCGAGCGTGACCGCGCCGTCGGCGGCGGCCGGGAGCATCTCGGCGTAGCGCCACATCGTGGGTGGCCGGTCGGCGAGCGCCTCACGGCGGAACGCCTCACGCTGCGCGGCCTCGTCGTAGACGGGCACGAGGTTGACCGGCGCGGCCCGGCCGCAGTGCGGACAGCCATCAAAGCGCGCCTCTACCGGGAAGGCGGCGCGGCACCGGGGGCAGGCGAGACCCGTGAGGAATCGCGAGCCGGCCATCAGACCACCCGCAGCTCGCTCGAGGTCGCCATGAGCGAGATCGGCCCATCCTTGCCGACGGCCACGGTGTCCTCCACCTGCAGCCCCGCGAAGCCGAGCTCGTAGTAAGGCGTCTCCACGCAGAGCACCATGCCCTCCTCAAGGACTTCCTTGCTGGTCGGCGTCAGGTTCGGCGGATCGTAGCCGTCGAGCCCGATGCCGTGGCCCACGTGGTTGCGCTGGTAGTGGGGCAGGCCCTCCTTGCGCGCGGTCTCCATCGCGATGTTGAAGATGTCGGCGCAGCGCGCGCCGGGCTTCATCGCCTCGATGGCGCGCATCATGCCGGCGCGGATCGCGTGGTGGTAGCGCTTCACCTTGGCCGAGGGTTCGCCGAGCGTGGCGATGCGGGCGATGTCCGCCCGGTAGTGTCGGTAGCGTCCCCCGACGTCGAAACGGATGACGTCGCCGGGGACCAGCCGCCGGTCGGTCGGCTGCGCGTTGGGAAGGGCGCTGCGCGGCCCTGTCCCGATACAGGCGAGCACGGGCAGCGCGCCCTCGCGGATCGTGGTCTCGTGGAAGGCCACCGCGAGGTCACGCTCGGTGACGTCGGCGCGCGCCACGGTGAGGGCGGCCGCGATGGACTTCTCGGCAATCTGCGCGGAGGCGCGCAGGCGGCGCACTTCCTCCGGCGTCTTGATGGCGCGGATCTGCCGGAAGACTTCCCACGCCGGCACGAAGACCGTCTTCGGCAGCGCCTCGCGGAGCTTCGCGAGATAGGGCGGCGGGATGCCGTACTCGTCGATGCCGATCCGCTCGCGATCGAGGCCGCGCGCGCGCAGCACGTTCACCAGCGCCGCCACCGGGTCGCCCTCGTCTTCGGTGTTCGACAGCTCATGCACGCGCGCGTCGCGCTCGTCGAGGGTCGCCTCCGGATCGACCTCGATGACGAAGTACCCGTAGCGGTGAATCTCCTTCACGGGCGGATCCTGGTCGGCGACGAGGTCCATCGCGCCCGTGGCGGCGATGATGCACGGCGCGCCGTGCCCCGCCGCCGGGTGGACGGCGTAGGCCTGTGGCCCGCGCCGGATCCACTGGCTCATGGCCCAGTAGCCGCTGGTGTAGGTCACGTTCTCCGGCGCCGTGGCGACGAGCGCGGCGAACTGCTGCTCTTCCATCAGCGCCTGTGCGCGGGGCTCGTTCATGAGCATGGGCGGGTCCTTGCAGGAGTAGCGACGGGTTGACGGGACAGGGCCGCGGGCGCCCCGAGACTCTTCGAGATCTGCAGCGCGGCGGCGCGGACGGCGCCGACGATCTCCGGCACGCGGGCCTTGGTGACCTGGTAGCGGGGGCACGCGCCGCTGATGGCGGCCACGACCTTGCCCGTACGATCGACGACGGGCGCGCCGACCGCCCACACGCCGGGCAGGTTCTCTTCGTCGGAGATCGCGTGCCCCTGCGCGCGGACGGTCTTCACCTCGGCCAGCACCCTGGCGGGGTCGGTCACCGTGCTCGGCGTGAGCCGGGGCAGGGGTTTGGTGCCGAGCAGCGCCGCGGGGTCACGATGGGCGGCGAGCAGGACCTTGCCCAGCGCGGTGGAATGCACGTGCGCGGGCGAGCCGGGCTTGGCGCGAATGACGATGGGGCCGCTCGACTGAAGCGTGAGCAGGTACACGACGGTCGGTCCGCGCAGCACGCCCAGGTAGGCGTTGAGCTGGCTGTGATCGGCGAGCCGCTGCAGCACGGGCAGGGCGGCCTCGGCCGGGCCGGAGGCGAGCGAATAGCGCTGGCCGACCTCGAACGCGCGCGGGCCGACCGCGTAGCGCAGCGTCTCGGGATTCTGCTCGAGAAAGCCGCGCTCGGTGAGCGTGCGGGCCAGACGGTGGACGATCGACTTGTTGAGCCCGAGCAGGCGCCCGAGCTCGCGGATGCCAATCTCGGCGCGCGGCGGGCCGAAGGCCTCGAGCACCGCCAGGCCCCGCTCCAGCGACTGGTTGCGCTGCGGCTTCTTGCTGTTCTGGGTGTCCCGCAGTTCGGTACGCTGTTTCACTGTCACGCCGCACGCTAATGCGGGAGCGCGCCGCTGTCAAGTCCGAGCGACGAAGTGTAGGGAGCACATGATCTGTCCGCTCCCGAGAGCACGTGAAGTGTCCGCTTTGCTGGGGGTCTCGGATAACGGCATGGATCAAGAGCTCCAATCCGAAAATAACTCAGGCTCGGTTGCGGGATTCTGGGAGAGTCGGAGGACGTTGCGACCACCGATCCGGGTGACGCGACCGGCGAGGTCGTACTTTCTCCGGGCCGACGGGATTCCACCCGCACTTTCCGCTTGACAGCCCCATCCGGAGTGAATGGTCGCGTGTCCGCGGCGCCCAAAGGATGCCGACCCAGCGGCCCCCAGGGGCCCGGCGATGGGCGGCCAGACGTGACCGGACCCAAAATCATCCTTTGTCCCGGAATCGCGCGTTCTCGACGCTCCCAGGTGGCTCCGAAAACCGGGTGTAGAGTCGCCCCAGCAAGAGGGGGGCTCGCCATGGAAATCCACGCCGCGGAGTTGGACCGGCTGGGCGACGAGATTGCCGAGCTGTCGGCGCACCTCGACGCCGCCACCGCCCGCCTCCTCGATATCATCCGCGAGTTCGACGCCCGGGAGGGCTGGAACACCGGATTCCGCTCCTGCGCCGCCTGGCTGAGCTGGCGGGTGGGGCTCGACCTGGGGGCGGCCCGGGAGCGAGTCCGGGTGGCGCGCGCGCTGGGGACGCTGCCGAGCCTGGCCCAGGCCCTCGCTCGCGGCGAGCTCTCGTACGCCAAGGTGCGGGCGCTGACCCGCGTGGCCACCCCGGAGACCGAGGAGCGCCTGCTTGCGGTGGGGCGCGCCGGCACGGCCGATCACGTCGAGCGGATCGTGCGTGGCTGGCGGCGGGTGGACCGGCAGGCCGAGGCGCGGGAGACGGCGCGGCAGCACGCGAGCCGGGCGCTGCACGTGTATCAGGACGAGGACGGCATGGTGGTCATCCGGGGACGGCTGGCGCCCGAGGTCGGCGCCGTGCTCGTGCAGGCGCTGACCGCGGCCCGCGAGGCGGTGTATCCGAAAAACGTTTCCGCGGAAACGTCTCCGGCCGACGTTTCCGCGGAACCGCCGACCATGGCCCAGCAGCAGGCCGACGCCCTGGCCCTCGTCGCGGAGACGGCCCTGCACCACGGGATCGATCCCGGCGCCCCGGGAGAGCGGTACCAGGTGGTGGTCCACGTCGATGCCCCGGTGCTGGCGGACCCGGATCAGCCGGGCCAGTCCGTCCTCGAGGGCGGGACGCGCGTTCCCGCGGGAACGTCGCAGCGCCTGGCGTGCGACGCCAGCCGGGTCGTGATGCGGCACGACCAGGACGGCCGTCTCCTGGAGGTCGGGGCCCGCACCCGGACGATCCCCCCGGCGTTACGGCGGGCGCTTCACCACCGAGACCGCGGCTGCCGCTTCCCGGGTTGCGGGGTCCGGTTCGGCCAGGGGCATCACCTCCGCCACTGGGCGCACGGCGGCCCGACCACGCTCTCGAACCTCGCGCTGCTCTGTCGCCGGCACCACCGCGCGGTCCACGAGGAGGGCTACCAGGTCGATCGACAGCCCGATGGCGAGCTTCGGTTCCGCCGGCCGGATGGCCGGCTCCTGCCCGAGGTGCCGCATCCCGCGGCGATCCCCGCCGATCCCGTCACGACGCTCCGAGCGCAGCACGCCGCGCAGGGGCTCCAGATCCACCCGCGGACGGCGACGCCTGGCTGGCTGGGCGAGCGCCTGGATGTGGGCTGGGCGATCGACGTCCTGCATCCCCTGGCCGCGCGGCCGATCTCGTCGGGCGAGTCCTCCTGGAGGAAGTGCGCGCCGCGCACCGTCACCTCCTCCTGGTTCGGCCACGCGCGGCAGAACTCGCGCTGCGCGCCGGTCAGGATCGACCCCGGGTCGGCGTTGACGAAGAGCTTGGGCAGCGGGCTGGCGGCGAGCCACGCGGCGTAGGCCTCGACGATCGCGACCACGGCGGCGGGCTCGCCGTCGATCGGGATCTGCCGCGGCCAGGTGAGCGTCGGCCGGCGCGACTCGCCCGGCTCCCGGTACGGCGCGCGGTAGCGCTCCAGCTCCTCGGGCGTGAGGCCGCGCAGCACGCTGGCCGGCAGGATCCGCTCCACGAAGACGTTCTTCTGGAGCACCAGCTCCTCCCCGGCGGGCCCGCGCATCGCCTGGAAGATCTTGCGCGCCGCCTCCGGCCACTCCGCCCACGTGACCGGCCGGACGATCGCCTCCATGTACGCGACGCCGCGCACGCGCTCGGGATGGCGCCGCGCCCAGTGGAAGCCGAGCGCCGAGCCCCAGTCGTGGACGACGAGCGTGACGCGGCGCAGGCCGAGCGCGTCGAACCACGCGTCGAGGTAGCGCGCGTGGTCGGCGAAGGCGTAGGCGCCGCCCGGGGCCTTGCCCGACTCGCCCATGCCGACGAGGTCGGGCGCCAGGCAGCGCCCGGCGCCCGCGACGTGGGGGATGACGTTGCGCCAGAGATATGAGGAAGTCGGATTACCGTGCAGGAACACGACCGGGTCGCCCGCGCCCGTGTCCACGTACGCCAGCTCGGTGTCGAGGACGCGCGCGCGGCGCCGCGGATGCGGATCGTCGGCCGGGATGGTCATGCGAAGGATTATAATCCGCGCAACGGAGGACCCCATGACCCACGTCCCGCTCGGCCGGCGTCAGTTCCTCGCGCTCGCCGGCGCCGCCGCCGCCGTCGGCGCCGGGCCGGTTCCCGCCCGCGCGCAGCAGCCCAAGCGCGGAGGCACGCTCAAGCACATCGGGCTCGAGCCGCCGACCTGGGACATCCACGCCACCGTGTCGTACCAGACGCAGCTGGTGTCCTCGTTCGTGCGGCGCGGCCTGTTCAAGTTCGTCATGGGCGCCAAGCACGGGCCGTCCGACTTCACGCTCGTGCCCGA
>JACPCH010000272.1 GCA_016179875.1 Candidatus Rokuibacteriota bacterium
CGCCACGGCGCCCGGGACGCTCGCCACCAGGTAGCCGATGAAGGCCACGGTGATGACGATCGGCCCCGGCGTCAGCATCGCCACCGCCACCGCGTCGAGGAACTGCTTGTCGTCGAGCCAGCGGTACTCCTGCACGACGCCGCACAGGATGAAGAGCCAGACGATCTCCGACTCCGTCCAGGCCGTGACGACCCCCATGACCGCGAAGATCGCCCACTGGAGCCGGTCCCTCGACATCGTCAGCTTCGCGAGCTTCCAGGCGGCCAGCACGATGATGGCGATGACCGTGGCGCCGACGCCGTAGAAGGCCGCCTGCATCCAGGCGAGCCCGCCGTACCGCACGTAGAGCCAGCCGAGCGCCACCGTCATGACGAACGAGGGCAGGACGAACGCGAGCGAGACGAGGGTGGCGCCGCGCACGCGCGAGTGGACGTAGCCGAGGCAGATGGCGAGCTGCGCCGCCAGCGGCCCCGGCGCGAGCTGCGAGAGGGCGAGCGACTTCAGGTACTCGTCCCTCGTGAACCAGCCGCGCTTCTCCACCAGGTCGCGCTGCATGTAGCCGACGAGCGCGACGGGGCCGCCGAACCCCAGGCTGCCGAGGTAGAGGAAGTACCGGAGCAGGTCGGCCGTGCCCGGGCGCGTCATCGGTCGTACAATCTACGCCATGCGCGCTCGCTCCGCCCCCATTCTTTCCGCGCTCGCAAGGAGACGCCCATGCCCATGCAGACGAAGTACCTCTTCAGCGCCGCGATGGACGTGCAGCCCGACCACGAGGCGATCTTCAACGAGGTCTACGACCGCGAGCACGTGCCGACGCTCCTCAAGGTGCCCGGCGTGATCGCGGTCGCGCGCTTCCGCGCCGAGCCGGTCACGATGATCATCGGCGGCCAGAAGAAGACGATCGTCATCGAGCACGAGCCGCGCTACCAGGCGCTCTACGAGATCGAGGGCCCCGACGTGCTCACGAGCGACGGCTGGGCGAAGGCGGTGGACGCCGGGCGCTGGCCCGAGCACGTGCGCCCGTTCACGCTGAACCGCCGCCACGTCCTCTACCGGCGCCTCCCGTAGCGGGGTGGCGGAGCGCCTGCACCGGCCGGCGGCGCCCTCGGGCGACGCCCTCGTGCTGACCCACGGCGCCGGCTCGAACGCCGACGCGCCGCTCCTGGCGGCGCTCGCGGGCGCGCTGGCCGAGCACGGCCTCACCGTGCTCCGTTACGAGCTGCCCTTCCGCCGCGCGCGGCCGACGGGCCCGCCCCGGCCCGCCGACGCGGCGGCCGACCGCGAGGGCCTGCGCGAGGCGGTGACCGCGATGCGGCGCGAGGCGACGCGGCGAGTGTTCCTCGGCGGCCACTCCTACGGCGGCCGCCAGGCCAGCGTGCTCGCCGCGGAGGCGCCGGGGCTCGCCGACGCGCTCCTGCTCCTCTCCTACCCGCTCCACCCGCCGCGCCGGCCCGGAGAGCCGCGGACAACGCACTTCCCAGGGCTCGCCACGCCCACGCTCTTCGTCCACGGCGCGCGCGATCCCTTCGGCTCGCTCGACGAGCTCGAGGCGGCGCGGCGGCTGATCCCGGCGCGCACGGCGCTCCACGCGCTCGAGGGCGCCGGCCACGCGCTGGTCCGCGCGGGCCGCCCCACGGCGGCGGCGGCCGCCGTCGCCGGGATCGCGGCGACGTTTCTCGAGTTCACCCGCGGACCCGGGTGACGCGGGCGTGCCTGAACGCGGGGAACCCGATGGCCGCGAGCCTCCCGCGCGCCGGGCGCGCGGCCGGGCTCTCAGCGGGCGCTCAGGATCGCCGCGATGGCACCGAGCCAGAGCACGCTGCCGGCCACGACGCCGGCGAGAACGCCACCGAAGGCGCTGAGCCCGTCCATCTCCTGATCACGCTCGCGGCCGACGATCTCCTCGACGTATTCCGTCGCTGCCGTGGTTCGGTCCATCATCATCCCTCCCATGAGCCCGTCCGCGGAGCTCCCCGGGGGCAGATGACCTTCCCAGGGGCAAACCACGTGCCAGAAGCCGGCTTCGGAGAACTTCCGAGAATCCAAGGACTTCTACAGAGGCGCTGGAATCGAGGCGACGACTAGCCGATCCATATCGACGCAGCACGCGGTGCGATGATGATCAGTCCCGGACTCTTGGGTGGTGGGCGGCGGAGGGATCGAACCTCCGACCTCAGCCTTGTAAGGGCTGCGCTCTCCCAGCTGAGCTAGCCGCCCGTGCCTGAAAGATCAGGGAGTTCCGCGATGCGCCTCAATGGTAGCACCGCCCGACGTGCGCTCACGCCGCCACCTTCCAGCGATTCTTCTCGTGCTTGAACGTTGCCACCGTTTTCGTTTGCTTCCTTCGCTCGATCCTGTCGGCCGCTTCCGCCAAGAGGAGCTTACGGACTTCTTCGCCGCCACGAGCGAATCCGGTCACGATCAGACGCGCAAGCCGGTCCGTCGACGGTCCGAGAGCCCGCTGCTTGCCGTTCTCGACCCTGGACAGGTGCGCAGGATCGACCACGAGCAGGGCCGCGAAGTGGGGCAGGCCTCCGAGCACGTAGTAATACGGCGCCTTTGCCGTCGCTCGCCGTTCGCGCATCGGCGCGTCACAGATATCGCAATGCATGGCGCCTCCTCCCCACTTGCACTGGACCTGCCGTCAGTAGTCGAGAACGCTGATCAGGCGGCCCTCGATCGCCACGATGCAGGACGCCGTCGCCCCCGCGACTGTGGCGCCCTGAATCCGATAGCGCCACTGATCTCCCTTGCGGTCACGGCTGACGATGCTCCCGTCGAGGATGATGTTCTGGACGTCGAGCAGGTCGATGTGCCGCTTCGCCATCCTTCGTTGCGCATGCGGTTCGATTGTGAAGAGCCCCTCGTCCCACAGGCGCTTGATCCGGCGGTGGACGCGGGCGTAATCGCCTGGATTCTCGTGATGAGAATAGCTCACTCTTGATTATTTATCAAATCCGAGAGGGTCTGCCCCCGTCAGGTGGAGAGGCCGAGGGCGGCCAGGCGCGCGGGGGTCGGCACGCCGTCTCCGTCCCAGCCGCGGAGCGCGTAGTACTCGTCGAGCATCGCGTCGAGCTCCTCCGGCGGGCAGAAGGCGCCGGCCGAGGGGCCGTCGGGGATGGGCTCGTGCATGACCTTCCAGGGCAGCGTGTCCTGGGCCCGGCGCACGCCCTCGCGCACGTTGAAGAGGCGCTCGAGGTTGATGATGCGCTCCCCGGTGCGCTCCAGCTCCTCGACCGTGACGTCCCAGCCGGTGACGGCGCGCAGCATGCGCGCGTAGGGCTCGTCGAGGAAGAGGCCGAAGCCCCGCTCGGCGGTGAAGCGGCAGAGCACGAGCGAGTCACCGACGGCGGTGAAGTGCTGGCTCCGGGCGGCGAAGGCGGGCTTGCCGGCGGTGCCGCGCCGGTCGAAGCCCGGGGCGTACTGGGGCGTCGGGCGCGTGTCGTGGTGGCTCCCGCCGCGCGTGGCGGTGGCGTAGCCGATCGCGAGGCCCTTGAGGGCGCGCGCGGAGTGCGCGGGCAGCTCGAGGCGCTTGACGGCGTAGACCAGCTTCGTCGCGTCGGGATGGACGGACTCGGCCAGGCGCCAGGCGCCCTCGGCCAGGCGCGCGCCGAAGCCCTCACGGCGCGCCGTCAGCTCGACGAGCCGGAGCATGCCGCGCCAGTCGCCCCAGCCGAAGGGCACGCCCACGTCCGCCGGCGTCAGCCAGCCGCGCTCGAGCGCCTCGCAGACGAAGGCGAGCGTGACGCCCATCGAGATCGTGTCCATCCCGAGCAGATCGCAGAGGTCGTTGGCGAGGATGAGCGCCTCGGGCTCGGCGATGCCGAGCATCGGGCCCAGCGCGAAGATCGTCTCGTACTCCGGCATCTTCGCCCGCGTGCCCGTGAACTCGCCCGCGCCGATCGCGTACTGCTTGCCGCAGGCCACCGGGCACTTGAGGCACGTGGTGTCGCGGTCGTGGTAGCGGGCCTTCATCGCCTCGCCGCCGACGGCGGCCGCCTCGGCGAAGACCTCGGATTTCACGTTATAGCTGCCGAGGGCGCCGAGGGCGTTGATGGGCCCGACGAGGAACGGGGTGCCGTAGGTCGAGAGCGCCTTGGTGCCCGCCGCCAGGGGCTCACGCGTCTGCTCGACGAGCGCCTTGAGCGCCGCCGGGTCCGCGACCTCCGTCTTGCGGGCGCCGCGCACGACCACGGCCTTCAGGTGCTTGGCGCCGAGCACGGCGCCGAGGCCGCCGCGCCCGCTGACGCCCTCGCGGTTCTTCCAGTAGTGGGCCAGCGCCGCGAAGCGCACGCGGGCCTCGCCGGCCGGGCCGATGGCGAGGGCGTCGGCGTCGGCGCCCTCGGCGGCGACGAGCGCCTGGACGGTGTCGCGCGTCGCCCGGCCCCAGAGCTGCGACGCCGGCCTGATCTCGGCGCCCGTCTCCGTCACCAGCAGGTAGGACGGCGCGGCGGCGCGGCCGGTGACGACGACGGCGTCGAAGCCGGTGCGCTTGAGCGTGGCCGGAAAGCGGCCGCCGAAGGTCGAGTCGAAGAAGAGCCCGGTGAGCGGCGACTTGCTGGCGACGCAGGCGCGGCTGTTGCCGGGCACCGTGGTGTCGGTGATCGGCCCCACGCCGAGCACGACGGCGTTGGCGGGCGCGAACGGGTCGGTGCCCGCCGGCACGTGGTCGTAGAGCAGCCGCGCGGCCAGGCCGTTGCCGCCGAGGAGCTGACGCGCCGTCCGCGCGTCGAGCGCCTCGATCCGCGTGGCGCCTGTCGTGAGGTCGGCGAAGAGCAGGCGGCCGCCGTACCCGGTCAGCGGCCGAGCTCCTTCAGGCCCTTGCGCGCTGCGTCGGCGAGCTCGGCGGGCACGTTGGCCTGGGCCAGGAGCTTCCGGTAGAGCATCACCGCCGCATCCGTCTGCTTGAGCGCCAGGAAGCTCCAGGCGGCGGCGAG
>JACPCH010000274.1 GCA_016179875.1 Candidatus Rokuibacteriota bacterium
GGCGAAGCAAGACCGGGGCGGTTGCTAATCCCTCCGACAACACCGCGTACGAGAGCGGAAACTCCCTGAGAACACTGGTCATGCCACGGCTCGCCCTCTGTCCGCGAACAGGGTAGACGACGAGCCTGGGTCATGCAATGTCGCAATTCCGACATGTCTTCCTTCGGCTTCTTAACGCGGGACCAACGAGGGGCGACTCCGCGGCTGGGCACCCATCGGTTACGGCAGCCCAGTCCGGACCTCGCGGGCGCGCACGTGGTCGGCGAACCGAGCCGGGGCGTCAGGCGCCCGGCGTCACGTACAGCTCGATCTCGTGGCCGTCGGGATCCCGGACGCAGAACGAGGCGGGCGTCTCGCCGAACGGCATGAGCCCGCGCGCCTCGAGCCGCCGGCGCGTGGCGGCCAGCTCCGCGAGCGAGGTCCCCACGTCGAAGGCGATGTGATAGAGGCCCGGCACGCCCTTCTCCTGCGGCCCGGGGCCGGGCGCGCGGGCCAGCTCGCACGCGACGTCGTGGTGGTGGACGCCCGCCGAGAAGAAGACGATGCGCCCGTCCTTGCCGGTGCCGGTCTCCGCGAGCCCGAGCGTGTCGCGGTAGAAGCCCCGCGTGGCCTCGAGGTCGCGCACGAAGAGCGCCACGTGACCGAGCGCGCGCACCTTCACGGCTCCCGAAGGTGTCTCCATCGCGCGGTTAGTGTAACATTGGGCAGTCATGGCCGAGACCGCCGCGCCGCACCTCGTCGCGTCGCCGATCGATCGCGTCAAGCCGAATGCGCGACTGATCGCGCTCCTGGCGCTCGGCCACGGCGTCATCGACCTCAACCAGGGGGCGCTGCCCGCGGTGCTGCCGTTCCTCAAGGCGTCGCACAACCTCTCGTACGCGGCGGCGGCGACGATCGTCCTCGCGGCCAACGTGACCTCGTCGCTCATCCAGCCGCTCTTCGGTTACCTCGCCGACCAGACGGCGCGGCGCTGGATGCTGCCGGTGGCGGTGCTCCTCACGGGCGCGGGCTTCGGGCTGACGGGTCTCGCGCCGGGCTACGGCGCGCTGCTCCTGCTCGTGATCGCGATGGGGCTCGGCGTCGCCGCGTATCACCCGGAGGGCTACAAGACGGCGACGGGCGTCGCGGGCGACCGGAAGGCCACGGCGCTCTCCTGGTTCTCGCTCGGCGGCAACGTGGGCGTGGCGCTCGGCCCGCCCGCGATCACGGCGCTCGTGACGGCGCTCGGCCTCGGCGGCACGCTCGGCCTGCTCGTGCCCACCCTGGTGGTGGCGCTCCTGCTGCTCGCCGTGCTGCCCGCGTTCTCGGAGGCGTCGGCGCCGCGCGCCGCCCGGACCGCCGCCGCCCGCGGCGTCAACATGCCGGGCGCGATGGCGCTCCTGATCCTGGTGGTCATGATCCGCTCGTGGACGTCGCTCGGCTTCACCACGTTCGTGCCCTTCTACTACATCGATCACCTCAAGGCCGACCCGCGCCTGGTGGGGCCGCTCCTGTTCGTCTTCCTCGGCGCCGGCGCCCTCGCCACCGTGGTGGCCGGCCCGCTGGCCGACCGCTGGGGTCCGCGCCCGTTCATGAAGTGGGTCTCTTCCTCGAGACGCGCGGCGTCCTCGCGTTCGTCATGCTCGGGCTCTTCGGCGCCGTGCTCACCTCGAGCTTCACGGTGTCGGTCGTGCTCGGCCAGGCCTACCTGCCGCGGAACGCGGGGATGGCCTCGGGGCTCATCGTGGGCCTCGCCATCGGCACCGGCGGCCTCGGCGTGACGGCGCTCGGCTGGATCGCCGACCGCTGGGGGCTGCCGGCGGCGCTCTGGATCAGCGCGCTCATGCCGCTGGCCGGCTTCGTGGCCGCCCGCTTCCTGCCCGCGCCCAAAGACGCGCAGTGAACGAAGCGCTCCCGTTCCAGGATGGCGAGCAAGTGCTGCTCATCGACCAGCGCGGCAAGCGCCACCTGCTCTTCCTGCGCAAGTCGGAGACGTTCCACTCGGACCGCGGCTGGATCCCCCACGACGCGATCATCGGCCAGCCGGAGGGGACGTGGGTCCGCAGCTCGCTGGGCCTGCGCTACCTCGCGCTCCGGCCGACGCTCGCCGAGTACGTGCTCGACATGCCGCGCGGCGCGCAGGTCATCTATCCCAAGGATCTGGCGATGATCCTCTTCTGGGCCGACGTCTACCCCGGGGCCCGCGTGCTCGAGGCGGGGATGGGCTCGGGCGCGCTGACGCTCGCGCTGCTCCGCGCGGTCGGCCCCGAGGGGCGCGTGATCAGCTACGAGCAGCGCGAGGAGTTCGCGCGGCGGGCGCTGGCGAACATCCACACGCGGGTCGGCGAGGTGGCGAACCTCGTCGTGCGCCTCGGGCCCGTCGAGGAGGGGCTCGCCGACGAGGAGCCCGTGGACCGCGTGCTGCTCGACCTGCCGGAGCCGTGGAAGCTCACGAAGCTCGTCGCGGCGGCGCTCCGCCCGGGCGGCATCCTCCTGTGCTACGTGCCGACGATCATCCAGTCGCACCAGATCTCCGAGACGCTCCAGCGCGAGCGGCACTGGGCGCTCGTCGAGACGTTCGAGACGCTCTTCCGGCCCTGGAACATCGAGGGCCAGTCGGTGCGGCCGTTCCACCGCATGGTCGCGCACACGGGCTTCATCACCGTGGCGCGCCGCGTGGTGCCCGAGGAGGGCAGCCCGGCCGCGCCGCGGCTCGCCCAGCTCGAGCCCGGGGCGTAGGGCGCCGCGATGCTCACGCTGATGCGGCAGCACCGGAAGGCCCTCCAGGTGAGCCTCATCCTCGTGGTCGCGGCCTTCATCGGCTCGCTCTTCATCTTCGGCTCCAGCGGCATGGGGGGCGGCGACCGCGCCGACACGGTGGCGACGGTCAACGGCGAGGCGATCCCGGTCGGCCGCTACCAGCGGGCCTACCAGAGCTACCTGAACGTGTACGCCCAGATGTCGCAGCGGCCCATCACGCCGGAGGTCGCCGAGAGCCTCGGGCTCACGCGCCGGGTGCTGGACATGCTCGTCCAGGAAGCGGTCATCGTCCAGCGGGCGCGCGCGGAGGGCCTGGAGGCGTCGGACGAGGAAGTCAACGCGCAGGTGCACACGGAGCGGGCCTTTCAGGAGGACGGGCGGTTCACGCGCCGCCGCTTCGAGGACGTCCTGCGGCGGGTCGGCCTGAACGAGGCCCGGTACGTCGAGGACATCCGGCGCGAGCTCACGGTCCGCAAGATGCAGGACATGGTGCGGGCGGGCGCGAAGGTCTCCGACGCGGAGGTCGAGCAGGCGTTCCGGCTGCGCCGCGAGGAGGTGCGCGTCCAGTGGGCGCTCGTCGAGCTGGCGCCGCTCGCCGCCGCCGCGACGGTGAGCGACGAGGCGCTCAAGACCTACCTGGCCGCGCACCCCGACGAGTTCCGGCAGCCCGAGCGCCGGAGGGTCCAGTACGTCACGCTCGTGCAGAAGGACTTTCTCGGGCCGGTGGCCGACGCCGACGTCGAGACGTACTACCGGGAGCACGCCCGGGAGTTCGAGGCGCCGCGCCAGGCGCGCGCGGCCCACGTGCTCGCGCGCGTGCCCGAGACGGGAGGGAGCGCCGCCGAGGACAAGGCGCGCGCGAAGATCGCCGACGTCATCCGCCGCGCGAAGGCGGGTGAGGACTTCGCGCGCCTCGCCCGGGAGCTGTCCGAGGACACCGCCTCGGCGCCGAACGGCGGAGACCTTGGGCTGGTGAGCCAGGGCGAGATGGTGCCGCAGTTCGAGCAGGCGCTCTTCGCCCTGAAGAAGGGCGAGGTCTCGCCCGAGCCCGTGCGCACGCCGTTCGGCTTCCACGCGATCAAGGTCGGCGAGGTGCGCGAGGGCGGCAAGAAGCCCCTCAAGGAGGTCGCCGGCGCCATCCGCGACCGGCTCATGGCCGAGGCGGCCGAGAAGGCGATGCGGACGCGGGCCGAGGCGCTGCGCCCACCGCTCCAGGCCGCGAAGGATTTCCTGGCGGAGGCGAAGAAGCTCGGGCT
>JACPCH010000273.1 GCA_016179875.1 Candidatus Rokuibacteriota bacterium
ACATCCAGCCGAGGTCCTCGCCGGGGTCGCCCAGGTGCGCCAGCTCCCAGTCCAGCACGGCGCGGAGACCGTGCGCGGGATCGACGACGGCGTTGCCGACGCGGTAGTCGCCGTGCACGACCACGAGCCGCCCCGGAACGGGCACGCGGCGGCGGAGCCAGCGGAGCGCCAGCTCGAGCGCGGGATGGGGCTCGCCGCTCCCGGACAGCTCGCGCTCGATCTCGTCGAGCTGCGACTCGGCGGTGCCGCGCCCGGCCGGCGGGCCCGGCAGCCCGGGGACCGCATCGGTCGCGACGGCGTGGATCCGGGCGAGCTCCGCTCCGAGCTGCTCGAGCAGCCGGGGACGCACCGCCTCGAACGCCGGATCGCGCCGGAGCCGGGACGCCACCACCTCGCCCTCGACGCGCTCGAGGATCAGCCCCTCGCCGAGCCGCCAGTAGGGCCGCGGCACCCGGACGCCCGCGGCGTGCATGGCCGCGAGCAGGCGGAACTCGTCCTCGCGCCCGAGACGGCTGCCGATCGGCGCGCCGCCGCGGCCCAGGAGGTAGATGAGACGGTGGGTGCCCGCGAGCGCGCCGGAGGCGGCCTGCACGTCCAGCGCCCACGCGTGACGGTTGGTGCCGCCGGGCAGGGCGCTGAACCCGGTGATGGAGACGCCGGCCCGCGTCTCGCGCTCGATGAACGCCGCCAGGTCCCCGCGCACGCGGTCCGCGGTCGGCGCGGCGGGCGGCCCGGCGCCGCGCTCGCTCACCGCCGGCGCCGGATCTCGTGCTCGGCGAGCTTGGCCTTGTGCACCTCGTCGGCGCCGTCGCCGAGGCGGAGGATGCGCGCGTAGCGGTACATCGCGGCGAGCGGCACGTCGTCGGTGAGGCCGAGGCCCCCGTGCACCTGGATGGCCCGGTCGACCACGCGGCAGGCCGTCTGCGCCGCGAGCACCTTGGCCATCGAGATCTCGGGCCAGGCGGCCTTGTTGCCGACGGTGTCCATCTTCCAGGCGGCGTGCAGGACGACGAGGCGCGCGGCCTCCACCTCGATGCGCGAGCGGGCGATGAAGTCCTGGACCATCTGCTTGTCGGCGAGCAGGCCGCCCACCACCTGCCGGGTCGCCGCCCGGCCGGCCATCAGCTCGACGCACCGGTCGGCCATGCCGACCGCGCGCATGCAGTGGTGGATGCGCCCGGGGCCGAGGCGCGCCTGCGCGACGGCGAACCCCTCCCCCTCGCCGCCGAGCATGTCGCTCACGGGGACGCGCACGTCCTTGAAATCCACCTCGCACTCGCCGGAGCTGCTGATGTACCCGAGCACGGGCACCGAGCGGACGATCGTCAGGCCGCCGGCGTCGGTGGGCACGAGGAAGAGGCTCACGCGGCGGTGCCGCGGGGCCTCGGGGCTGGTGACGGCGACGACGAGGAGCACGCTCGCGTGCATCGCCCCCGTGGTGAACCACTTCCGGCCGCTGATCACCCAGTCGCCGCCGTCGCGCGTGGCGCGGGTCTGGAGCTGGGTGGGGTCGGAGCCCGGCGTCATCGGCTCGGTCATCGAGAAGCCGCTGCGGATCCGCCCCTCGAGGAGCGGCGTGAGCCAGCGCTCCTGCTGGGCGGGGGTGGCGAAGCGGACGAGCGTCTCCATGTTGCCGGTGTCGGGCGCCGAGCAGTTGAAGACCTCCGAGGCCCAGAGCACGCGGCCCATCACCGCCGCCAGCGGCGCGTACTCGAGGTTGCTGAGGCCGGGCCCGTAGCGCGGGTCGGGCAGGAACAGGTTCCAGAGCCCGGCCGCCTTCGCCCGCGCCTTGAGGTCCTCCAGGATCGCCGGGCGATGGTGCCGGTTGCCCGAAGCCTCGATCTGCGCGTAATAGGTCCGCTCGTTCGGATAGACGAGGCGGTCCATGAAGTCGACGAGCTGTTTCTCCAGCGTCTCGATCCTGGGAGTCGGCGCGAAGTCCATGGAGCGCCTCCGCTCAGCGTTCGGGGGTGGAGCGCGCGGGCCCGTCGAGCGCGGCGGCGCGCGCGACCGCCTCGTAGACCGTCTCCGTCAGGCGTCCGGGCTCGTAGGCGTCGCCCAGCTCGTCATCGAATCGCGCGCCGGCGCCGGCCACCGCCAGCGCCGGTTCGCCCGCGGGCCCGCGAGACTCCGCGTGCGTTGGCCGCCGACGAAATCCTCGAGCTGGAGTTCGCGTTCGAAAGCGGCGCCGTCCGACAGCGCCCTCGCGCTTGACCGCCGAGGCGAGCCGCGCGAGCCCCGGCACGTACCGGTTGTCGTCGATCATGGCCATGCGCGGCATCACCCGCCCGCCCGGGTGCACGCCCAGGTTCTCGGTCACGACGAGCCCGAAGCCGCCCCGGGCCCGGGCGGCCAGGTACGCGCAGAGCGCGTCGGTGACGAACCCGTCCGGGGTCGCGTAGTTCGTCGTGAGCGCGGGGACGGTGAAGCGGTTGGGCAGCCGGAGCCGGCCCAGGGTGAACGGGCTGAAGAGGCGCGGGTAGGCGCCGGGCCCGGGCCGCGTCACCGTACTCCAGCTCGGTGCCGAACTCCACGTGTTCCGCCCGACGGAGCGCGAGCTTCGAGATGATGTTGGCGCGCCGCGGCCCCCCGGCGATTTGCTCCGCGAGGGCCATCGCCGTCGCCTCCAGCCGGTCGTCGGGGGCAACCTCGGCGAAGAGGCCGAGGGCGAGCCCCTCGCGCGCCGACACGCTCCGGGCCGTCAGCACGAGGTAGCTCGCCCGCACCCGGCCCACGAGCCGCGGCAGGAGGTAGGTACAGCCCATGTCCGCTGACGAGAGCCCGATGCGGCCGAAGACGAAGTCGTAGCGCGCGCTCTCCGCCGCGATCGCGATGTCGCACGCCATGGCGAGCGCCGCGCCGCCGCCGGCGGCCGGCCCGTTCACCGCGGCGATGACCGGCGGGTCCAGGTGGAACAGCCGCCACGCCACCCGGTTGTAGCCGCGGATCATGTCGAACTCCCGCTCGTGGTCGGTGGGCTCGGTGCTCATGATCTCGTCGACGTCGCCGCCCGCGCAGAACACGGGCCCGCGCCCGGTGACGACCACCGCGCCGATCGTGGCGTCGCGCTCGACCTCGTCGAGGACCGCGTGCAGCGCCGGCAGCGTGTCGCGCCCGAGCGCGTTGCGCCGCGCCGGGCGGTTGAGCACGATGCGTGCGACCGCGCCCCGCCGCTCGAGGATCACGTGAGGATCACCCATGGCTCGTGCCTCCCTAGAATCGACCCAGGCTCATTGCCAGCTCGCGCAGCTTGAAGCGCCGGATCTTCCCCGAGCCGGTCAGCGGCA
Source organism: Candidatus Rokuibacteriota bacterium (assembly GCA_016179875.1). Classification (GTDB taxonomy): domain Bacteria; phylum Methylomirabilota; class Methylomirabilia; order Rokubacteriales; family CSP1-6; genus GWA2-73-35. The sequence continues at coordinate 3,288 of JACPCH010000273.1, forward strand.
GCTCGTCGATGAACGCGACGCTGCGCGGCACCTTGAAGCGAGCCAGATTCCGCCGGCAGTGCTCGAGAATCGCCTCCTCGGTCGCGCGCGCGCCGGGCGCGAGCACGACGAAGGCGTGCACGTTCTCCCCGCGCACCTCGTCGGGCAGCCCGACCACCGCCGCCGACTGCACCGCGGGATGGTCGAAGATCACGCTCTCGACCTCCTTCGGGTACACGTTGTTGCCGCTGGTGACGATCATGTCCTTG
>JACPCH010000245.1 GCA_016179875.1 Candidatus Rokuibacteriota bacterium
AGGAAGCGCCCGCGGAGCGTGACCGGCGTCAGGTCCACGCGCTCAGACGACGCCGGCGGCGCGGAGGCGGGCGATCGCGGGGGTCTTCAGGCCGACGAGCCGGCGCAGCACCTCGTCGGTGTGCTGGCCGAGCGCGGGCGGGGCGGCGGCGGCGCGCCCCGGCGTGCCGTGCAGGCGGATCGGTACGCCCATCATCGTCACCCGCTTCGCCTTCGGGTGCGGCAGCGTCACGATCATCCCGCGCGCCTTCAAGTGCGCGCTCTCGCAGACCTCGGGCACCGTCCGGATCCGCCCGGCCGGCACGCCCGCCGCCTCGAGCCGCCCCATCCACTCGTCGGCCGGGCGCGCGCCGAGGATCTCGTTGAGGAGGGGCACGAGCGTGTCGCGATGCTGGACGCGCGCGGCCTCGGTGGCGTAACGCGGATCCTTCGCCAGCTCCGGCCGCTCGAGCGCCGCGCAGCAGCGCTCCCAGAGCGAGTTGTTGGCGACGCCGAGCGTCAGGTACGCGTCCGCCGCCCTGAAGACCTCGTACGGCACGATCGAGGGGTGCGCGTTGCCGCGGCGGACCGGCCGCGCGCCGGTCCCGAAGTACAGGCCGGCCTGGTAGGTCAGGAGCGAGGCCATCACGTCGAGCATCGCGATCTCGACCTTCTGGCCGCGCCGCGTGCGCTGGCGCGCCAGGAGCGCGAGCGTCACGCCGTGGGCGGCGGACATGCCGGCGACGAGGTCGGCGATCGAGTTGCCCACCTTCACCGGCGGGCCGTCGGCGAAGCCCGTGATGTCCATGATCCCCGATTCCGCCTGGACGATCAGGTCGTAGCCGCCGCGGTGGGCCTCGGGCCCCGACTCGCCGAAGCCCGACACCGCGCAGTAGACCAGCCGCGGGTTCACCTTGCGCAGCGCGGCCCAGCCGAGGCCGAGCCTGTCCATCGTCCCGGTGCGGAAGTTCTCGAGGAGCACGTCGCTCCGGCGGACGAGCGCCGTGAGGATCCGGCGGCCCTCGGGGGCCTTGAGGTTCAGCGTGACGCTCTTCTTGCCGCGGTTCACCGACATGAAGTAGGTCGCCTCGCCCCCGACGAACGGCGGCCAGCTCCGCGTGTCGTCCCCGCGGCCGGGCTCCTCGACCTTGATGACGTCCGCGCCCATGTCGGCGAGGAGCATCGCGCAGAAGGGGCCCGCCAGGACGCGGGTGAGGTCGAGGACGCGGACGCCGCGCAGGGGTCCCCTAGCGCTCGGCACCTGACGATCCTTTCCAGACCCGCTGGGCGAGGCTCCGGGCGATGGCGTTCACGCGGTCGCCCGCGTGCCCGGCCCGCCGCCAGAACAGGCGCGCGCGGTCCAGCGCGCCCAGGTGCGCGAAGTAGTAGACGTCGTCCACCGCCTCGATGGCCACGCGCGCGCCGACGCGGAGCCCGCGTGTCTCGGCGCCGTGGCAGACGAACCGCGCGCCGCCCTCGAGCTCGACGAGCGCGATGTGCAGCGGCGCGCGGAATCCCTCGGGCGGCGAGTGCAGCGTCGTGAACGAGACGATCTCCCCGACGCCGGCGACCGCGGCCGGCGCCATCTCGACCGGGTGGCGCGGGCAGAAGTGCGCGGGCGGCGCGACGGTGAGCGCACAGGTGGGGCAGCGCGAGGCCGCGATCGCCTGGATCACGCCGCCTCCAGCAGGGTGACCCAGTTGCTGGTCGCCAGGCCGCCGATGGAGTGGGCGAGCGCCACGCGCGCCCCCACCTGCCGGCCGGCGGCCTCGCCGGTGAGCTGCCACACGCACTCCACGAGCTGGGCGAGGCCCGTGGCCGCGAGCGGGTGGCCGCGCGCCTTGAGCCCGCCCGACGGATTCACGGGCAGGCGGCCGCCGAGCGCCGTCTCGCCGTCGAGCGTCGCCCGGCCGGCCTTGCCCGGGGGCACCAGCCCGGTGTCCTCGAGCGCGATCAGCTCGAACGGGGCGAACGCGTCGTGCAGCTCGGCGACCTCCACGCGCTCGGGGCCGAACCCCGCCATCGCGTAGGCCGCGCGCGCGGCGTCCTGCGTCGCCGGGAAGCTCGTGAGCTCGCGGCGGTGGCGGACGGCGAGCGTGTCGGTCCCCTGCCCGATCCCGGCGACCCGCACGCGCGCGCGGTCGGCCGCCAGCACGACGGCGGCGGCGCCGTCGGAGATCGGGCAGCAGTGGAGCAGGCGCAGCGGATCGGCGACCATGCGGCTCTCGAGCACCTCGTCGACGGTGAGCGGCTGCCGGAAGTGGGCGAGCGGGTTCTTCGCGCCGTGCGCGTGGTTCTTGACGGCGACCTGGGCCATCTCGCGCGGCGTGACGGCGTGGCGCGCGAGCAGCGCGCGCGTGACGAGCCCGGCGAGCGCCGGCATCGTGGCGCCGTAGCGCCGCTCGTAGGGATCGATGGAGCGCCCGATGAGCTCGGAGACCTTCGGCGTCGGCAGGTGCGTCATCTTCTCGCCGCCGACGACGAGCACCGCGCGGCGCAGCCCCGCCGCCACCAGGGCGAAGCCCGCGTAGAACGCCGCGGCCCCGGACGACGTCGCCGTCTCCACGCGGAGCGCCGGGACCCCGGCGAAGCCGAGGTGGGTGGCGACGTGCGAGGCGAAGTTGCCGTCGCCGAGGAACTCCTCGGGGTTCATGGTGGCGACGACGATGGCGTCGGGCCCCTCGAGCCCCGCCCCCCGCAGCGCGGCGTGCGCCGCCTCGGCCATCAGGTCGGTCAGCGGCTCGCTCCGCCGCCCGATGCGCGTCATCGCCGCGCCGGCCACCCACACGTCATGCATGACGAGCTAAAGCTTGCCGGGCGCGCCCGCGGACGTCAACCGGGTGGGGGGCCCCGAGATGGCCCCCCACACCCCCCAACGCTCGGAGCGGCCCGGCGAAGCCGGGCCCCTCCTCGATCCCCCCAACGCTCGGCTCGTCTCGCGCGTTGGGCGTTCATGAATGATCCGGACTACGCGCTGCGTCTCCGGGCGGGCGGCGGCGCGCAGACGCCGAGGTCGCGGATCAGGCGCAGGAGATAGGTGCGCTGGAGGCCCAGCGCCTTCGCCGTGTGGGTGCGGTTGCCGCACATCTGGTGGAGCGTCGCCTCGATGAGCCGCCGCTTGAAGTCCGAGACGGCGACGTGGTAGCCGGCCGCGGATGCGCGACGCAGGACGCTCGCCATGCCCATCGCCGGACGCAACGCCTGTGCCAGCGGCCGGCGGGCCCGGATCTCGCAGATTCGCGCGCACCGCGCGCGCCGGCTGCACAGCCCGCCGGGCGCGGTGCCGCGCCCCGTGTGCAAAAGGAAGGGGCCCCGCGTGGGGGCCCCTCGAGGATCCGGCGCGACCCGGCCGACTCAGGACTTGGTCGCGGGCTTGACGCCCGGGTTGTCCTTGAAGAACTGCTTGTTCAGCTCGATGAAGTTCTTCCACTGATCGGGGGTCTCGTCCTCGGCGAAGATCGCCTTCACCGGGCATACGGGTTCGCAGGCGCCGCAGTCAATGCACTCATCCGGATGGATGTAGAGCATGGTGTCGCCTTCGTAGATGCAATCCACCGGACAGACCTCGACACAGGCCTTGTCCTTCACGTTGATGCAGGGCTCCGCGATGATGTACGGCATTCACGCCTCCCGCTCTCGAGAACTTGATCGACGCGCGTCCGGTCCCGGTCAGACCATCGTGTTTGTACCCGAATTCACGCAATGTGTCAAGCATTCCGCGCCCTTGGGCGCGCGCTACTGCGTACGGAGGCGGGGGTCGAGGGCGTCGCGGAGCGAGTCGCCGAAGAGGTTGAACGCGAAGACCGCCAGGCTGATGGCCAGGCCCGGGAAGATCGCCATCCACGGCGCCGATTCGGCGAACTCGACCGCCGCCCCGCGCAGCATCAGGCCCCACGCCGCGATCGGCTCCTGCACGCCGAGGCCGAGGAACGACAGCGACGCTTCGAGCAGGATCGCCTGGCCGAGGAACGCCGTCAGGATGATCAGGTAGGGCGCCATCACGTTGGGCAGCATGTGGCGCAGGATGATGCGCGTGTGCCCGAAGCCCGCCGCGCGCGCGGCGTCCACGTACGGCATCTCCCGGATGGACAGCGCCGAGGAGCGGATCACGAGCGCGCAGCGCGGGATCATCGGCACCGTGATCGCCATGATCAGGTTGGGGATCGAGTTGCCGAGGATCGCCACCAGCGCCAGCGCGAGGATGATGAGCGGGAACGACAGGAAGACGTCCATCAGGCGCTGCAGGTACAGGTCCACCCGGCCGGCGAAGTAGGCGCTCCCGACGCCCAGGATCGCCCCCAGGGTGGCGCCGAGGACCGACGCGCCGAAGCCGACCAGGAGCGCCGTGCGCGAGCCGTAGATCAGCCGCGACAGCACGTCGCGCCCGAACGTGTCCGTCCCCAGCCAGTGCTTCGCCGAGGGCGGCGACAGCATGGCGCCGAAGTTGGTGCCGAGCGGGTCGTAGGGCGCGATCACCTGCGCCAGCACCGCCACGGCGATCATCAGGACGATCACGGCGGCGCCGATCGCGCCGAGGGGCCGGCGCCGGCAGAAGTCGCGCACCACCTCGGCCCAGCGGCTGCGGACGCGGGGGACCTCCAGCTCGAGCTCGGGCGCGGGCGCCTGGGCGATCGCCATTACCGGTACCGGATCCTCGGGTCGAGCCACGCGTACATGACGTCCATGACGAAGTTGACCAGGATGAAGAACCCCGAGACGATCATGACGAGCGCCTGGATGAGCGTGTAGTCGCGGTGGGCGACGGCCTGGACGAAGAGCAGGCCGAGCCCGTTGAGGTTGAACACCTGCTCGGTGACGACGAGGCCCCCCAGCAGGAAGGCGAACTCGAGGCCGATGACGGTCATCACCGGCAGCATGGCGTTCTTCAGCGCGTGCCGCGACAGGACGAGCTTCTGCACGAGGCCCTTGGCCCGCGCGGTGCGGATGTAGTCCTCGCGCAGCACCTCCAGCATCGCCGACCGGGTCATCCGCGTCGCCACCGCCGAGTACCGGTAGCCCACCGCCAGCGCGGGCCAGACGAGCTGCAGGAGGTTCTGCCACGGGTTGACCCAGAACGGCGTGTAGACCATCGGCGGCAGCCACTTGAACACGATGAGGAGGAGCAGGATGAAGACGATGCCGAGCCAGAAGGACGGCGTCGCCAGCCCCGCGATCGAGAAGATCCGCACGGCGTAGTCCACCCAGGTGTCCTGCTTGAGGGCGGCGACCACGCCGAGCGGGATGGCCAGGAGCACCGCCACGATCGTGGCCATGATGGCGACCTGCATGGACAGGGCGAAGCGGAGCTTGATCTCCTCCCCGATGGGCGCGCCCGTCCACATCGAGGTGCCGAAGTCGAGGCGCACGACGCCCCACACCCAGGTGGCGAACTGCTTCCAGACGGGCTGGTCGAGGCCGAACCGCACGCGCTCCTCGTCGATCGCCTGCTGGGAGGCGCTGCCCCGGTCACCCGACATGCGCAGCTCGACGACGTCGCCCGGGATCACGCGGATCAGCACGAAGATCACGACCGCCACCCCGAGCAGGGTGGGGAACATCAGCAGAAAACGCTTGAGCAGGTACTTGGACATGGTCGCGCGGGAGCCCGGCCCGGCGGGCCGGGCTCCCGCATCGCCCTATTCCGTGAGCCAGACGGTGTCGAGCTGGTTGTTCAGGTAGTGGCTCGGCGTGATCGTCCACCCCTTGACCTTCGCGCTGTGGGGGATGATCCGGTGCCACTGGAGCGTGTACATCACGTGGACCTCCTCGTCGAGGAGCCGCTTCTCGAGGACTCTCAAGATTTTCTTCCGCTCCTCGGGGTCGGTGGCCCGCGCCTGCCGCTGGTAGAGGTCGTCGATGGCGACGTCCTTGTGCTTGCCGTAGTTGGCGTCGGAGTTGGTGAGGAACCGCCCCAGGTCGAGGTCGGGCTCCACGATGAAGCCGCACTGGAAGTCCATCGCCGCCTCGAAGTCGCCGCGCTTGAGCATCGGGTGGTACGCCGACGCCTCGATGATCTCCTGCTTGACGTTGAGCCCGATCTGCTTCCACTGGTCGATCAGCCAGATGCCGATGGGCTCGTAGGGCTGCGGGATGCCGCGGTTCTTGAAGGTGAACGAGAAGCCCTCGGGGACGCCCGCCTCCTTGAGGAGGCGCTTGGCCTCGGCCCGGCTGGCGTTGATGTCGGGCCGGTAGCCGGCGAGCTTCTTCAGCTCCTCGGGCGGCGTGGCGTACGGGGTGCCGGGCACCTGGATGCCCGCCACGTCGCGCACGATGGCGATCTTCGACAGGTTCTTGGAGGCCTCCCAGCGGTCGAGCGCCAGCGTCAACGCCCGGCGCACCCGCTTGTCGTCGAACGGCTTCTTCTCGTGGTGCATGGCCACCATGAGGGCGCAGTCCCACGCGCTCTCCTGCACCGCGATCTTGGGCCCGAGCGCGGCCACGAGGCTGTCGCGGTCGGCGGGCGTGAACCCGCGGAACTGGATGTGGGCCCGCTCGCCGCGCACGGCCGCGACCTGGGCCGAGGAGGAGGAGATGAACAGCGCGCGGTAGCCGTCGAGATAGGGCTTGCCCTTGTCCCAGTAGTCCGGGTTCTTCTTGCCGACCCAGTGCGACCCCTTCACGTGCTCGACGAACTTGAAGGGCCCGGTGCCCATGACGTTCTTCTCGTACCAGCGGATATCCTTGGCGAGGATGTCCGCCTTGTAGATGAAGTTCCACGGCGAGGCCAGGTTCAGCAGGAAGGAGGACTCCGGCCACTTCAGCTTGAAGCGCGCGGTGGACGCGTCCGGCGCCTCGACCGCCGCCACCGCCGCGTAGGCCGCCTTGCGCAGCGACTTCACGCCGGCCGGCGGGAAGATGATCTTGTCGTAGGAGGCCTTGACGTCCTTGGCGGTCAGCTCGCCGCCGTCGTGGAACTTGACGCCCTTGCGGATCTTGAAGGTGTAGACCAGGCCGTCCTTCGAGATCGTCCAGGACTCCGCGAGGTCACCGACGGGCTTGGTCCCCGTCTTGTCGAACGGGTCCACGCGCAGGAGCGTGCTGTAGTGGGGCGCCACCGGGTGGATGAGGCCGAACGTCTCCTCCTGGTGGCCGTCGTAGGACGGCGGCTGCGACGGCACCGCGAAGATCAGCTCGCCGCCGAGCCTGGGCTTGTCCTGGGCCGCCGCCGGGAGCGCCAGGAGCGCCACGGCGAGAAGCCCTGCCAGCGTGCCGGCATATCGTCGCATCGGAACACCTCCGTTGGTGATCGTGCTTCCGTTGCTGGGTAAATCGCGAGCGTCCGTCAAAAGTTGCAACACGTTACTCACCAAGCGCACACCCTGTCAAGAAACGGCCGCCCTGTCAAGCCAGCAGGCACGCCGCGCGGTGGCCGGGCCGGATCTCCCGCAGCTCCGGGACTTCCCGGGCGCAGCGCTCGACGGCGATGGGGCACCGGGGGTGGAACACGCACCCGGACGGGGGCCTGAGGGTGCTCGGGACCTCGCCCTTCAGCACCACCCGCTCGCGCCGCGCCTCCAGCTCGGGGTCCGGAATCGGCACGGCGGCCAGCAGGGCCCGCGTGTACGGGTGCAGGGGGCTGTCGTAGAGCGACTTCCGGTCGGCCAGCTCCATGACCTTGCCGAGGTACATGACGGCCACGTGGTCCGAGATGTGCCGGACCACCGAGAGGTCGTGGGCGATGAAGAGGTAGGTCAGGCCGAACTCCGCCTGGAGGTCTTCCAGCAGGTTGATGATCTGCGCCTGGATCGAGACGTCCAGCGCCGAGACCGGCTCGTCGCAGATGATCAGGGACGGCTCCATCGCCAGTGCGCGCCCGATGCCGACGCGCTGCCGCTGGCCGCCCGAGAGCTCGTGCGGGTAGCGGTCGGCGTGCTGGGGCAGCAGCCCGACGTGGCGCAGGAGCTCCTGCACGCGCGCCGCCCGCGCGGCCCGGTCGGGAACGATGCCGTGCACGGCGAGCGGCTCGGCCAGCATCTGGCCGATCGTCATCCGCGGATTCAGGGAGCTGTAGGGGTCCTGGAAGATCACCTGGATCCGGCGCCGGAAGGGCCGGAGCTCCGCCTCGCCGAGCGGCACCAGGTCGTGCCCCTCGAAGAGGATCTCGCCGCTCGTCGGCCGCTCGAGCTGGAGAATGCAGCGGCCCGTCGTCGTCTTGCCGCACCCGGACTCGCCGACCAGCCCGAGCGTCTCGCCGCGCTGGATCGTGAAGCTCACGCCCTCCACCGCGCGGACGAGGCCGGACCCGCCGCCGAAGAGCCCGCCGCCGACGCGGAAGTGCTTGACGAGGTGCCGGACCTCGAGCAGCGGGATATCGGTCATTTCACCGCTCGCCTCGCGCCGCGACGTCGCTCAGCTCGCACAGCCACGTCATCGGAGCGCCGGCGCCCGGTCCAGACGGCCGGCTTCCCAGCACGCGGTCAGGTGGCCGGCCCCGCCGACCGGCGCCAGCGCCGGCCGCTCGGCGGCGCACCGCGCAACCCGGAACGCGCAGCGCGGCGCGAACGCGCAGCCGGGGGGCAGCCGCGTGAGGTCGGGCGGCTGGCCCTCGATCGGCTGCAGGCGGGCGCGGCGCGGCTCGTCGAGCCGCGGCACCGACTTGAGGAGCCCGAGCGTGTAGGGGTGCCGGGGGTTCGCGTACAGCTCGCGCGCGCTCCCCCGCTCCACGATCCGTCCGGCGTACATCACGTTCACGCGGTCGGCGTAGCGGGCGACCACGCCGAGGTTGTGGGTGATGATGAGCATCGCGACCCCGAGCCGGCGCGAGAGGTCCTTCAGGAGCTCGAGGATCTGGGCCTGGATCGTGACGTCGAGCGCGGTGGTGGGCTCGTCGGCCAGGATGAGCGAGGGCTCGCACGCCAGCGCCATCGCGATCATCATCCGCTGCCGCATCCCGCCGCTGAACTGGTGGGGGTACTGGGTCAGGCGCCGCTCCGGGTCGGGGATGCCGACCATCCCGAGGAGCTCGGCCGCCCGGGCCCGCGCCCCGGCGCCGGACATCCCCAGATGGATCTCGAGCCCCTCGGTGAGCTGGCGCCCGATCGTCAGCACCGGGTTGAGCGACGTCATCGGCTCCTGGAAGATCATCGCGATCTCGCGCCCCCGGACGCGCCGCATGTCTTCCTCGGAGAGCTGCAGGAGGTCGCGGCCCTTGAACACGACCTGGCCGCCGACGATGCGGCCGGCGGGCGCCGCGACCAGCCGCATCACGCTGAGCGCGCTGACGCTCTTGCCGCAGCCCGACTCGCCGACCAGCGCGACGGTCTCCCCCTCCTGGACGTCCCAGGAGACGCCGTCCACGGCGCGGACGACGCCGCCGCTCGTCGCGAACTCGGTGGTGAGGCTCCGGACCTCGAGCAGCACGCCCACGGCGCGCGAGTGTAGCACGCCCCGCGCGGCGGCGGGGGTCCGGGGGCCCGCCCCCGGTCAACTACCCCCGGCAGCGGGCGGCGGCCAGGTGGGCGGTGGCGCCCGGCGTGAGGGCGGCGTACTCCCGGCAGACCGCCTCGGCGACGCAGGGCCAGCGGTGCTGCGCCGCCCAGCGGACGCCCTCGCGCCCCACCCGCCAGCGGAGGTCGGGGTCGGCGAGGAGCGCGGCGACGCGCTCGGCGAGCGCCCCGACGTCGCCGTCGGGCACGAGGAAGCCGGTCACGCCGTCGCGCACGGTCGTCACGAGCCCGCCGACGCGGGAGGCGATCACCGGGCTCCCGCACGCCATCGCCTCGAGCGCGACCATGCCGAACGACTCGTAGTACGAGGGCAGCACGGTGACGTCGGCGGCCGCGTAGTAGGCCGGCAGCACGTCCTGGGGCTGCGGCCCGAGAAAGCGGACCACGGCGGCCAGCCCGAGCCGCTCGATGCGCTCGCGGAGCGCCGCCTCGTGGCCGTTCCGCGGCTCGTCGGCGTCGCCGCCCACGATCAGGAGCCGCGCGCCGGTCCCCGCCGCGTGGAGCCGCTCCACCGCCCCCAGCAGCGTGTCGAGCCCCTTGATGGGCGCGAGGCGCCCCACCCAGAGCAGGGTCGGGCCCGCGTCGAGCCCGAGCGCGCGCCGCGCGGCCCCGCGGTTGCCCGGCGCGAACAGCTCGGTGTCCACGCCGCACGGGATCGTCGCGATGCGGGGCGCGCGGGCCGCGTAGTCGCGCAGGAGCTCGGCCCGCTCCACCACGTTGGCGGCGACGATCCGGTCCACCTGAGACACGATCCGCCTCTCCTCGCGCAGGCGCCCCAGGGGCTCGAGCTCGGCGGCGCTCCGGGCCGCGCGGTTCTTGAGCCGCCCGAGCGTGTGGAACATCTGGAGCACGGGAACCCCCCAGCGCGCCCGCAGCGCGAGCGCCGCCACGCCGGAGAGCCAGTAGTGGGCGTGGACCAGGTCGTAGTCGAGCCCGCGCGTCAGGCGCCAGGCCTCGACGCCGTCCACGAACTCGTCGAGGTGCGCGACGATGCCCTCGCGCGCCATCGGCGCCTCGGGGCCCGCCGGCAGGTGGACCACCTGCGCGCGCTCGCCGAGCCGGACGACGCGCGGGATCGCGGGGTTCTGCGAGCGGGTGAACACGTCCACCTCCACGCCCATGCGCCCGAGCTCGCGCGAGAGCTCACGGACGTAGACGTTCATCCCGCCCGTCTCCTTGCCGCCGAGCGCGGCGAGCGGGCAGGTGTGGACGGAGAGCATCGCGACGCGCAGGCTCACCCGATCCTCACGCGGCACACGTCCTCGGACGCCGGCTCGAACTCGTACTTGTAGCGCTCCTCGCCGCGCAGGAAGTCGAAGCGGCGCCGCCCGCGGGCGATGGCGTCGCGGACCAGGTGCCCGAGGAGCACGACGCCGGGCGAGAGTGCGGCGCGGTCGGGATGGAAGCCGGAGTTGTAGAGCCCCACGGTTCCGTCCCACTCGAGCGTGATGAACGAGGCGATCGGCCCGGCCGCGGTGTCGAGGAGCCAGAGCCGCGCGCCGCCCGCCGCGGCCAGGGCCGCGATCGCGCGGCGGAAGAAAGCCTCCATGCGCGCGTCCATGAAGCGCGCCTTGCCCGCGCGCGAGCGCCGGTGGAGATCGAGGAAGTCGCCGAGCCGCGCCTCGAGGCCGGCGGCGCCGGCGAGACACGTGGCGCGCGCCTCCGGCGCCTCGCGCTCGAGCCGGCGCTGCTTGCGGCCCAGCTCGTGGCGGTGCTTGCCCGACAGGCCCGCGAGGTAGGCCTCCCACGACGCGGGCAGCGTCAAGACCGGACAGTGCTCCTCGACCTCGACGGTCACCGGGAGCCCGCAGGCCGCGGCCAGCGGGGCCAGCGCGGTCACGGTCGGCGACGCGGCCGGCACGGCGTGGAGGTCCCAGACGGTGCGCTCGCCGCTCCTCGACTCGAGGAGCGCCGTCCAGGCCTCCTCCTCCAGTCCCGCGCGCGCGATCAGATCGAGATAGTCGCTCACGTCGGCGCCGCCGACCGCGGCGAGCACGCCGGGCTCGGCCTCGTAGAGCGGGAGCAACGCGACGAGCCGGCCGTCGCCGTCCTCGACCGCCCGCAGCTCGAGCCGCCGGCCGGCCGCGAACGCGAGGGCCCACTCGCGCTGCCACACGAAGCCGAGGAACGGCGAGCGGAGCGCCGTGGCGGCGTGGAGCTCGTCCCAGGCGGCGGCGCCCACCGCCTCGAAGCGCTCGTGGACGTGGACCTTCACGCGTCCTCCGACGCGGCCGGCGCGTCCGTGGATTCGGCGCCACCCTCGGCGTCGCCCTCGGCCATCGCCTCGTCCACCGCGGCCTCGAAGTCGTCGCCGAGGTCGTCGCCGAACTCCCGGCCCATCTTCTTCATGAAGCGGGCGACGCTCGCCGGGTTGTCCTCGTCGAGGTCGCCGGCGCTCGCCGGGTCGGCGAGCGAGTCCAGGCGCGCCTCCTCGCTCTTGACCGTCGCGAAGCGGGACATCAGGCGAGTGAGCGCGGCGCCGCCGCAGCGGGGACAGGCCGGCGGGGGAGCGGTCGAGGGCCGGAGGACGAGCAGGCTTACGCGGCGGCGACAGTCACTGCACTCGTACTCGTAAATCGGCATCCCGCAAGCCATCTTAGCATGCGCGTCATGGCCGGGACGGCCCCGCCGCCGATGTCAGCGTGACGCCGGGGCGGCCTCCCGTGCCAGGGTGCGCGGGGCCCCGCGCGGCCAACGCCCCGCCGTTCAAGGATTCCGCGGGGCGGCACTCCGCTTGCTCCGACACGGATCGTCATGTACGAGCTGGCCAGCGGCGAGCGGGAGGGCAAGATCATGGAGGCGGTCTCGGCGCTCGCGAGGTCGCTGCGTGACGAGCGCGAGCGCCTCGCCAAGCGCCTGGCCGAGCTGGAGCACGAGCTGGCCGTCCTCGCCTGCAAGCTCGACGGCCAGCCCACGTTCGTCACGCTGGGCGGCCGCCGGGCGCCGCGCTCCTGAACAGCGCCTCCATCCGGGCGACGGCGCGCGTCCAGTCGAACGCGCTCCGGACCAGGGCGCGCCCGGCGGCCGCGATCCGCGTCCGCAGCGCGTCGTCCCCGGCGAGCCGCTCGAGCTTCGCCGCGAGGTCGGCGACGTCCCGCCGCCGCGCCACGAGCGCCGTCTCCCCGTCCCACGCGTAGTCGCGGCAGCCGCCGTTGTCGTAGGTCACGAGGGCGGCGCCGCACGCCATCGCCTCCATCGGCGGCATCCCGAGCCCCTCGTCCCACGAGGGGCAGAGGTAGATGTCCGCGCTCGCGTAGATCGCGCCGAGCCGCTCCTGGGGCGGGTTCGCGTGGAACTCGTCGTAGGGCGAGGCGCCGCGCGGCGGCTTGACGCCGAAGCCGACCAGGTGGAGCCGCCGCCCCGCCCGCCGCGCCCGCGCGACGGCCTCGAGCCCGTCCGCGACGCCCTTCCAGGCGTACTCGTGGTGGAGCATCAGCACGCGCGGGCGCTCACTCGTCACCGCGAGCGGACGCGGCGTGAAGAGCTCGAGGTCCACCGGCGTGACGAGCACCTCGGCCTCCTGGCCGAACTTCTCGCGCATGATGCCGGCGAGCCACGTCGAGATCACGATCTGCCGGAGCGGCAGCCGGTAGGTCGCGTCCACCGCCTCGGGCGCGCCGAGGTAGAGGCTCTCGTAGTGCTGGACGAGGTAGAACCTGGCGCCGCAGCGTGCCGGCGCCTCGGCGACCGCCGCCGCCGACTGCCACGCCGTGGCCACCACCACGTCGCCCGCCGGGATCGCGCCGGGGGTGAACCACGGGACCCACCGGACGCGCGCGCCGAAGCCCGACATCCACGCCGGCCCGGCGCCGCGCAGGGTGCGCCAGAGCGCCCGCCGGCGGCTCTTGGCGGCGACGACGACGGTGACGGCGTGGCCGCGCGCCGCGAGCCGGTCGGCGTACGTCAGGATCGCGCGCACGCCGCCGGCGATCCGGAGGTGCGGGCAGAGGAACGTGATCTTCAAATGGCCATCGAGACCTGGCCGGTCCTCCGGTACGCGGCGGGATCGAGCAGGCAGTTGACGCACCAGACCTCGTCGGAGGCGAGCGCCCGCTCGAGCGCGGGCCCGAGATCCTTCGGGTCGGTCACCAGCGCGCCGCGGCCGCCGAGCGCCTCGACCATCAGGTCGTAGCGGGTCGAGGGCAAGGACGTCGCCACCGCGCGCGCCTCGCCGAAGAACGAGAGCTGCGGGTTGCGGATCTGGCCCCAGCCGCCGTCGTTGCCGATGACGCACGTGAACGGCGCCCGGAAGCGCACGGCCGTCTCGAGCTCCATGCCGTTCAGGCCGAAGGCCCCGTCGCCCGCGATCAGGAGCACGCGCCGCTCCGGATGCAGGAGCTTCGCCGCCAGCGCGAACGGCGGCCCCACGCCGAGGCAGCCGAACGGCCCCGGGTCGAGCCACTGCCCCGGCCGGGAGAGCGGCACCAGCTTCGACGCGCAGCCGACCACGTCGCCGCCGTCGCCGACGACGAGCGTGTCGGGCGTCACCACCCGCGCGATCTCGGCCGCCCAGCGATAGTGGGAGATCGGCACCGCGGCGGACGCGCCCTCGGCCTCGAGCCTCGCCCGCGCCTCGCGCTCCTTCGTCGCGAGGCTCGCCCCCCAGGCCTCCCAGCGCGTGGCGAGCCCGCGCGGCAGCTGCTCCACCAGCTGCGCCAGCACGCGGCCCGTGTGGGCGGCGAGCCCCACCTCGAGCGGCCGGTTGCGCCCCAGCTCGACCGGGTCGCAGTCGATCATGCAGACGGTCGCGTCCTCGGCGAACGTCGGCGTCCGCCCGTAGCCCAGGCGGAAGTCGAGCTGCGCGCCGACGACGAGGACGAAGTCCGCCTGGCCGAGGGCCGCGCCGCGGGCCTGGGCGAAGGCGCACGGGTGGTCGGTGGCGAGCGCGCCGCGGCCGGCGCCGCTCATGAAGACCGGCACGCGGGCCGTCTCGGCGAACGCCGCCAGCTCCCGGGCCGCGTCGTCCCAGTACACGCCGGTGCCCGCCACCACGACGGGGCGCTCCGCGCGCGCCAGCAGCCCGGCGATGTGCGCGACCGCGGCGGGATCCCCGGGCTGGGGCGTGCGATGCACGTAGCGCGCCGGGATCGGCGCCAGGCGGTCCTCGAGCGTGGTCATCAGGAGGTCCACCGGGATCTCGACGAAGACCGGCCCCGGCCGGCCGGTGAGCGCGGTGCGGATCGCGGTCGTCAGGACCTCGGGGATCTGCCGCGTCTCGGGCACCGACCACGCGCCCTTCGTGATCGGGCGCAGCAGCGCCACCTGCTCGGTCTCCTGGAGGGCGCCGAGGCCGCGCAGGCCGAGCGGCGCCGCGCCGCCGATCAGGAGCAGCGGGCTGCGCGCCGCGTTCGCGTTGGCCACGCCGGTGACGGCGTCGGTCACGCCGGGCCCCGCGGTGACGACCGCCACCCCGACGTGGCGCGTCAGCCGCGCGTAGGCGTCGGCGGCGTGGGCGGCGGCCTGCTCGTGGCGCATGTCGATCACGCCGAGGCCCTCGTCGAGGCAGCCGTCGTAGATCGGCAGGATGTGGCCGCCGCAGAGCGTGAAGATGTGGCCGACGCCCGCCTGCCGGAGCGTCCGCGCGACCGCCATGATTCCATCCTCCTGGAGACCGCCGGCCTGTGGGAGCGCGGTGACCGGGGTCCGGCGGGGCGGGGGTCTCCGAGACCCGTTCCCTCCGACGAATCCGCGCACGCGTGACGATGGGAAAGCGCCGCGCATCGTCGCTCCGGGCGCGTGGTCGAGAGACCCCCGCCCCCGGGGACCCGCCCGCGGCGACGCAACCCGTACCGAGCGCGGTGATCAGCAGGAGGATGACGACATGGCGGACCTGACGGGCGGCCACCTGGTCGCGCGGACGCTCCGGCAGGCGGGCGTCGGCCACATCTTCACGCTCTGCGGCGGCCACATCCTGCCGATCTACGACGGCTGCCTCGACGAGGGCCTC
>JACPCH010000246.1 GCA_016179875.1 Candidatus Rokuibacteriota bacterium
CCCCGCGGGTCCGCGCGGAGTGGGACCCCCTCGTGCCGCCCGCCGCGCGCAGCGCGGCGTTCGGGCGAGTGGGTGACGGAGCCGGACCCGCGGGGGCCGCCCCCGGCGACAGGACCCGCCCGTCGCAGGCCCCGACCGTTCGCGGATGATGCAGGCTAGTCGTCTTGCTCACGGAGGCCGAGCCAGTGCTTGTTCCACTCGGCGACGTGGCAGAGCGTGCGGAGGTCGCGCATGCGGTCCACGTACACGACGCCCTGCAGGTGGTCGGTCTCGTGCTGGACGACGCGGGCGAAGAAGTCCTTGGCGATCAGGTCCACGGGCTGGCCGTCGCGGTCGTGGCACGTGAGGCGCACGGCCGTGTGGCGCGGCACCAGCCCGCGCATCTCGGGCACCGACAGGCATCCCTCCCAGCCGTCCTCCATCTCGTCGGTCAGCGGCGTCACCACCGGGTTGATCACGACCGTGAGCGGGATCTCCGGGGCGTCGGGGTAGCGCGGGTTCGACAGGACCTCGATCACGCAGATCTGCTGCGGCGTGTGCACCTGGTTGGCGGCCAGCCCCGCGCCGTCGTACTCGCGCATCGTCTCGATCAGGTCATCGATGAAGCGCTGGGTCTCGGGCGCGCGGATGGCGTCCACCGGGACGGGCCGGGCGACCTGGCGGAGCACCGGGTGGCCGAGGCGCGCGACCTTCAGGATCGCCATGACGCCTTCGATTCTAGCACGCCGTCATTTGGTCTCGATCTTGCCGACCTTGCGCACGCCGTCGGCCAGGCGCCGGGCGTCGGCGTCGAAGAACTGCTGAAACTCCGCGCCCTGCTTGAAGGCGACCGGCGTCTGGAGCTTGTCCATGCCCGCCTTGAAGTCGGGGTCCGCGACGGCGGCGCGCACCGCGTCGCGGAGCCTGGCGAGCACGGGCTCGGGCGTGCCCTTCGGGGCGAAGAGGCCCGCCCAGATGTAGAACTCCGCGTCGGGATAGCCGAGCTCCTTGAACGTCGGCACTTCCGGAAGGGCGGCCACGCGCCGGTCACCCCAGCCGGCCAGAGGCCGCAGCTTGCCGGACTTGATGTGCGGCAGCACCACCGCCGGGCCCGAGGCGAGCGCGTCCACGTGGCCGCCGAGGATCGCGGTGAGCGCCGGACCCGCGCCCGCGTAGGGCACGTGGCGGAACTTGACGCCCGCCGCGTGCGAGAGCAGCTCCATCGCCATGTGGAGCGTGCCGTAGACGCCGGACGAGCTGAACGAGATCTGGCCCGGCCGCCTCTTCGCGTCCTCGACGAAGTCCTTGGCCGTCTTCCACGGCTTGTCGGCCGGCACCACGAGGACCGTCGGGTCGGCCGAGATCAGCGCGATCGGCGCGAACTGGTCCACCGTGAACGCGGGCGGCCGGCCGAAGAGCTTGTCGGCCTCGGGGATGATCGAGATGGACGAGAGCGCGAGCAGCAGCGTGTAGCCGTCCGGCTTGCTGGTCGCGACGAACTGCATGCCGACCGCGCCGGCGGCGCCGGTCTTGTTCACGACGCCGACCGGGTTCTTCAGCACCTTCTCCATCGCGGCGGCCACGGGCCGGGCCGTGAGGTCGGCGACGCCGCCCGGCGGGAACGGCGCCACCACCGTGATCGGCCGCGTGGGGTACGGCTCCTGCGCCCCGGCGGCGACGGCGGCGAGGACGAGCGCCAGGACGACGAGCGACGCGAGACGAGCGGGTTTCATGGGTGTCCTTCCCCTTTTTCGGCGAGCGCCAGCCTGGCCCGCCAGTCGAGGCTCCGGGTGACGAGAGACTTGAGGCTCAGCAGCACGAGGAGCAGGCCGACCGCGAGCAGTGTGGCGGCGATCGGCCGGGTCACGAAGATCGCGTAGTGGCCGTCGGACATCGCGAGTGACTGGCGCATGGCCATCTCGATCATCGGCGCCAGGATGAGCCCGAGCACGACCGGCGCGGTCTCGAAGCCGAGCTTTCTGAGCACGTAGCCGAGCGCGCCCATCGCGAGCATGATCCACACGTCCACGACGCTGCCGTTCACCGCGTACACGCCCAGGACGCAGAACACGAGGATGGACGGGTACAGGATGGGGTACGGCACCCGCAGCAGGTTCACGAAGAGGCCGACCAGCGGCAGGTTCAGGATCAGCAGGACGACGTTGCCGACGTACATGGACGCGATGAAGCTCCAGAACAGCTCGGGCTGGTTCTTGATGAGCAGCGGGCCCGGCGAGACGCCGTGGACCATCATCGCCGCCAGCATCACCGCCGGGATGGGGCCCGAGGGGACTCCGAGCGCCAGCATCGGCACGAACGCGCCGGACGTCGCCGAGTTGTTCGCCGACTCGGGGCCGGCGACGCCCGCCACCGCGCCGTGGCCGAACTCCTCCGGCCGCTTCGAGAGCTTCCGCTCGAGGGCGTACGACACGAAGCTCGAGATGATGTGGGCCGAGCCCGGGATGATCCCGATCACGAACCCGAGCACCGTGCCGCGCCCGATCGGCCCCGCGCTCTCCTTCCACTCCCGGCGCGACGGCAGCAGCTCGCGGAGCTTCGGCTTGATGACGTCGGGCGGCGTCGCCTGCCCCGCGGTGGCCAGGATCTCGGCCAGGCCGAAGAGGCCGACCGCCACGGGCACGACGCCGATCCCGTCGCCCAGCTCGACGACGCCGTAGGCGAAGCGGAAGTAGCCGGTCATCTGGTCGATGCCGATCATGCCGAGGAGCAGGCCGAGCGCCGCCATCGCCAGCGCCTTCAGCATCGAGCCGCCGCTCATGTAGGCGAGGACGAGGAGTCCGAGCAGCAGCAGCGCGAAGTACTCGGGCGGGCCGAAGCGCAGCGCGAAGGCCGCGAGCGGCGGCGCCAGGAACATCAGGGCGACCACGCTCACCGTCCCGGCCACGTAGGAGCCGACCGCCGCGATCGCCAGCGCGGCGCCCGCCCGGCCCTTGCGCGCCATCGCGTAGCCGTCGATGCACGTCATGACCGACGCCGCCTCGCCGGGGATGCGCATGAGGATGGACGTCGTCGAGCCGCCGTACATCGCGCCGTAGTAGATCCCCGCCAGCATCACGATCGCCCGCGTCGCGTCGAGCCCGAACGTCGCCGGCAGCAGCAGGCTGATCCCGGCCAGCGGGCCGATGCCGGGCAGCACGCCGACGAGCGTGCCCACCACGCAGCCGGCGAAGGCGTACAGCAGCACCGAGGGCGACAGCGCGATCGAGAAGCCGACCGCGAGGTTCTGGAGGGTCTCGAGCATCAGAGCCCGAGGGGCCCGCGGGGCAGCGGCACGCGGAGCAGCGTGTCGAAGAGGTAGAACGAGCCGAGCGCGAGCGCCAGCGCGAACGTGGCCGTGAAGAGCCAGCCCTTGCGCTCCACCACCCCGAGGAGGAACGCGAGGCACAGCGTGGTGGTCGCGCGGTAGCCGAGGCGTTCGAGCGCGAGCGCGGCGAAGGCGCAGGCCGCGAAGATCGCCACCGCGTGGCGCCACTCCGTCCAGCCGACGGCCGCGAGCGCGCCCGTCCGGGCGCCGAGCGCCGTCAGCAGGAGCCCGAAGACGAGCAGGAGCAGCGCGAGCAGGATCGGCGTGAAGGCGGGTCCCGGGTTGCGCAGGCTCCCGATCGGCAGGCGCCGGCTCTCCCACAGGACGATGAGGGCGAGCAGGGCCAGCGCACCCCCCGCCACGCGATCGGTTGTGAGCATGCCGCTGGATTCTAGCGTCTGCCCGCGCGGCCGCGCCAGACTTTCTCGCGCGGCTCAGCCGCCGAGGAAGGCAAGCGCGTTGCCGCCCTCGATCCGCGCGCGCACCGCCGCGGGGAGGCCGGCGCCGGCCACGAAGCCGACCGGATCCTGCTCGCCCATGTCGAAGGGGTAGTCGGTGCCGATGACGACGCGGTCGGCGCCGAGCGTCTCCACGATCAGCCGGAGGTTCGCGTGGCTGAGGGTGAGCGAGTCCACGTAGATGCGCTTCGCGTACACGCGCGGGGGCTTCGGGATCGCCGCCGGCCCCTCCGGGCGCACCGCCCAGCCGTGGTCGAGCCGCGGCAGCGTGAACGGGAAGGCGCCGCCGCCGTGGGCGAAGCAGATGCGGAGGTCGGGCAGGCGCTCCAGCACGCCGCCGAAGATCAGCTTGGAGATCGCCAGCGCGGTCTCGAGCGGATTGCCGACGATCAGCGGGAAGTAGTACTTGGTGAGCCGCTCCTGGCCGACGAGGGGCGTGGCGGGGTGGACGAAGACGGCCACGCCGAGGTCGCGGCAGGCCTCGAAGAACGGGAAGAGCGCCGGGTCGTCGAAATCCCGGCCGCCCGGGCAGGTGCCGATCTCGACCGCCCGCAGGCCCAGGCTCTCCCGGCAGTGACGCAGCTCGTGGATCGCGAGCGCCGGCTCCTGCAGCGGCACCGTCGCCATGGCGCCGAAGCGCTTCGGATGGCGCGCCGCGATCGCCGCGACGCTCTCGTTCTGCATCCGGCAGAACGCCTGGCCGGCCTTCGGCTCGGCCCAGTAGCAGAACATCACCGGCGGCGGCGACAGCACCTGGCGGTCCACGCCGAGCCGATCCATGTCCTCCAGGCGGCGCTCGGGGCTCCAGGAGCGGTCGTCCACGTCGCGGAAGAACCGGTCGCCGGTCATGAGCGTGGCGTGGCAGGCGTCGCGCGGCACCAGGCGCGGCCACGCCCCCGCCCCGTACTTCGCGGCCCAGTCCTCCCAGGCCGCCGGCACCACGTGGGTGTGGACGTCGATCCGCATCACTTGCCCTCGACCTTGGGGGATAATGCGCGCGTCACTCAAGCCGCCATCGCGCAAGGAGATCGGTCATGACACAGATCCCCGAAGGGCTGGACCCCGGCATCACGAGCCGGGAGATCGTGTTCGAGGCCGACGTCAGCTCGGTGACGCCGTTCCTCAAGATCGCCACCGTGAGCCGGGCCGGCGCCGGCCACATGACGTTCGCGTGCGACGAGGGCCCCTCGCTCGGCGGCCTCGGCTCGGCGCCGACGCCCCTCATGTACTTCGGCGCCGCCCTCGCGTTCTGACTGATGACCCAGGTGTCCCGGTACGGGCACATGCTGAAGGTCACGCTGGGCCGGATGCGCATGAAGGTCGTCTGCCGGTACCGCGTCGAGGGCTCCGTGCTGAACGACACGATCCAGGGGCGGATGCTCGGCGCCGAGACCACGCTCGAGCTCGACTCCCCCGACGCGCCCGAGCGCGTCGCCCGCGTCGTGCGGAACGCCGAGCGCGGCTGCTTCGTCATGCAGGCGCTGCTCAACCCGGTGCCGGTCACGGGACGGACGCTGCTCAACGGGGCGCCGCTCACGCCGGATCAACGCGGGCGGTAGCCGACGAGTTCCAGCAGGTTGCCGTCGGGGTCGAGAAAGTAAACACACTCGTGGTCGCCCCAGTCGATCGGCGCGTGGAACGGCACACCCCGCTCGGCGAAGAGCCCCGGCGCCGCCCCCAGGTCCTCGGACGAGACCTCGAAGGCGTGGTGGGCCTTGCCGAGCGGGTCCTCGATCTGCTCGCGGCCACCGGGCGCCCGGCCCGGCTTCCAGAAGAGCGCCACGTTGCCGCCGCCGTGGCGCAGGAGCACCTGGTCGGCGAGCCGCATCTCGACGGTCATGCCCAGCACCTCGGTGTAGAACCGCTCGGCCCGCCCGAGGTCCGCCACGTCCACGCCGAAGTGGTCGAGCCGCCTGACCCTCATCACGGCCCGCCGATGCGCTCGAGCGCCCACGCCGCCGCGTGGCGCACCGTGTCCTCCTCGTCGGCGAGCGCCCGGCGCAGCGCGGGGGCGGCCCGCGCGTCCCGCCGGTTGCCGAGCACGATCGCGGCGTTGCGCAGGAGGCCGGCGCGCTTCGCCCGCCATATCGCGCTCCCCCGGAACCGCGCGCTGAAGGCATTGGCGTCCAGGTCCAGCAGCGCCTCCATCGGCCCCAGCGGCGCCGCCGGCGCCAGCGCCGGCTCGCGCGCCGGCGCGGCCTTGCCGTTCCAGGGACAGACCTCCTGGCACACGTCGCAGCCGAAGGCCCACTCGTTGAGCCCGGCGCGCAGCTCGTCCGGGATGTCGCCGCGGTGCTCGATGGTGAGGTACGAGATGCACCGGCGCGCGTCGAGCGTGTACGGCGTGACGAACGCGCGCGTCGGGCAGGCGTCGAGGCACGCCGTGCACGTCCCGCAGCGGTCGGGCAGCGGCTCGTCGACGTCGAGTGCGGCCGTGGTCAACACGATCCCGATGAAGAAGTACGAGCCGAGCGAGGGCGTCAGGAGGTTCGTGTTCTTGCCGATCCAGCCCAGGCCGGCGCGCGCCGCCAGGTCGCGCTCGAGCACGGCGCTCGTATCCACCGCGGCGCGGCAGCCGACGCCGCCGCCGGCGGCCTCGCGGATGAAATCGCCGAGCGCGATCAGCCGCGGGCGCAACACGTCGTGATAGTCGCGTCCCCGCGCGTAACGCGCGACCGGCCTCCAGCTCGGGTCGTCGTCGTCGCGGGCGTAGGCGAGCGCGACCACGACGACCGAGCGCGCGCCCGGCAGCAGGCGCCCGGGATCGAGGCGATCCGCCCGGGTGCGCTCGAGGTACGCCATCTGGCCCGCGTGCCCGGCGTCGAGCCAGCGCTCGAACGCCCGGGCGTGCTCCGGCGGGCCGGCCGGGCCGATGGCGACCCGGTCGAAGCCGAGCTCGAGCGCCCGCCCCTTCACCGCCTCGTGCAGGGCGAGGCCGAGCAGGCTCACGCCCTGCGCGCCTTCACCAGGAGGTGGGCCCGGGTGAGCGTGCGGCCGCCCTCCTCCAGGAACTTCACGTAGCGGAACCACCGGCCGTCGGCCTTCCACTTCTCCTGGAGCGCCACCGCGGCGGCGAGGCCCTGCTCGACCGACTCGAACGTCTGGACCTCGCGCTCGACCCCGCAATGCTCGACCGCGAAGCCGCACTTCTTGAGGAGCCGCCTGGCGCCGACCTCGCCGTAGGCGAAGCGCGAGGGCCGGCCGGTCTCCTTCCACTGGTCGGTGTGGAAGGCGACGCACGCGAACACCTGGCCCGGGCGCAGGACGCGCCCCGCGCGCTCCACGATGGCGGCCGACAGGCAGAGATACGCGACGACCATGTCGGGCTTGAAGGGCGCGTAGTCCTCGACCTCGACGTCGCCCACGACGAACCGCGCGTTCGCGACGCCCGCGGCCGCGGCCCGCTTCCGGGCCTCGTCGACGAGCCGCGCCTCGCGGTCCACGCCGACGACGGCCCGGCACAACGGCGCGAGCGTCAGGGCGAGCCGCCCGCTGCCCGTGCCCACGTCGAGCACGGTCAGGTCGGCGAGCGGCTCGGCCTTCAGAAGCTCGAGGAAGGCCGGGCTCAGCCCGTCGGCGCTCTCACCCGGTGACGGCACCGTCGGACGCCGAGGAGACGAGGCGCGCGTACTTGGCGAGCGCGCCCCAGGTGTAGCGCGGCTTCGGGCGCTTGACGGTCTTGAGGCGCTTCGTCAGCTCGGCCGGCGTCAGCTCGACCTCGAGCTTCCGCTTCGTGATGTCAATCACGATCGTGTCGCCGTTCCGGAGCGCGGCGATGGGGCCGCCGACCGCGGCCTCGGGCGCGACGTGCCCGACCATGAACCCGTGGCTGGCGCCCGAGAAGCGGCCGTCGGTCATCAAGGCCACGCTGGATCCGAGGCCCGCGCCCTGAAGCGCGCCCGTCACGTGGAGCATCTCGCGCATGCCGGGGCCGCCCTTCGGGCCCTCGTAGCGGATCACGATGAAGTCCCCGGCCTTGATCCGGCCGCCCTTCACGGCGACGAACGCGTCCTCCTCGCGATCGAACACCCGCGCCCGGCCGCGGAAGACCTCCTGGGTGTGGCCGGCGAGCTTCGCCACGCACCCGTCCGGCGCCAGGTTGCCGTGGAGGATCGCCAACCCCCCGTGGGCCGCGATCGGGCTCGCCAGCGGCCGGATCACCTTCTGGCCCGGCGTCTCGCGCGCCGCGCGCGCCTCGTCGCCGATCGTCCGGCCGGTCACGGTGAGCTCGCTCCCGTGCAGGAGCCCGGCGTCGAGCAGCCGCTTCGCCACCACCGCCATGCCGCCCGCCGCGTACATCTCGGGCGCCGTGTAGGCGCCCCAGGGCTTGAGGTCGGCGAGCAGCGGCGTCCTGCGCGAGATCCGGTCGAACTCGTCGATCGTGAGCTTCACGCCCGCCTCGCGCGCGACCGCGAGCAGGTGCAGGACCGCGTTGGTCGAGCCGCCGGTGGCCATGACGCCGGCGATCGCGTTCTCGATCGCCTTCTTGGTGATGATCTTCCGCGGCGGCACGCCCCCCCGCAGGAGGTCCATCGCGAGCTTGCCCGTCGCGAACGCGATCTCCTCCTTGCGCGCGTCGGGCGCCGGCACGTCGTTGAACCCCATCGGCGACACGCCGAGCATCTCGAACGCCGTCGCCATCGTGTTGGCGGTGAACTGGCCGCCGCAGGCGCCGTCGCCCGGGCAGGCCGCGCACTCGATCGCGTGCAGCTCGGTCGCGTCGATCTTCCCGGCGTTGTGGGCGCCGATCGCCTCGAACACGTCCTGGACCGTGAGCCGGCGGCCCCGGTACTCGCCGTAGAGGATCGAGCCGCCGTAGAGCATCAGGCTCGGCAGGTTGAGCCGGGCCATCGCCATCACCATGCCCGGGATGGTCTTGTCGCAGCCCGAGATCCCGACGAAGCCGTCGAGCAGGTGGCCGCGGACGACCAGCTCGACCGAGTCCGCGATCGTCTCGCGGCTGACGAGCGAGGCCTTCATGCCCTCGGTGCCCATCGCGATGCCGTCGGTGACGGAGATCGTGTTGAACTCGATCGGCGTCCCGCCGGCGGCGCGAACCCCTTCCTTCACCTTTTCGGCGAGCTTCCGGTGGTTCGAGTTGCACGGGGTCAGCTCGATCCAGCAGTGGGCCACGCCGACCAGCGGGCGGGCGAGGTCCTCGTCGGTGAAGCCGACGGCCCGGAAATACGTGCGGGCGGCGGCGCGGTCGGCGCCGTCGAGCAGGACACGGCTCTGGTGTCTCGGATCGAACGTCATGCGGCTGCCTCCTTCGGACGCTTGGCTACCAAGAACGTGAACTTGCCGTGCTGCACGACCGCGCCGTGCTGGTCGAGGATCTCGCGCTCCTCGATGACGACGCCGCCCTCGCGCATGGAGCGCTTCGCCACCACGCGCGCCCGACTCGAGATCGTGTCGCCGACGCGGACGTCCCGCACGACCTGCCACTCGAGTCCCATGAACGCCAGCACGACGAGCGGCGGCTCGGGCACCCGCCAGCCCAGGCCGATGGCGAGGCAGAGCGGCAGGAGAACGGGCGCCGTGCGGGGGTCGTCGGCCAGCTCGCGGGTTAGCCCCCGGTAGATCTCGGCGTGCGCCTCGGTCACGGTCATCGCCGGGGTCCGCGTCTCGTACCCGACCTCGACGTCCTCGAGATACGTGCGGGACGGCGCCGGCGCGTTCACGCCCGCCGCTCCACCAGCAGGTCGGTCTCGCCCTCCTGCACGACCTCGTCGCGCTGATTCACGACGAGCCGCTGCAGGGTGACGAGGCCGCGGTCGGGCCTGGACGTCTCCTTCTTGCCGATGACCTTCGCCCGGAGCCGGATCGTGTCGCCGATCTTGATCGGCCCCTTGAACTTCCAGCGGAGCCCCACGAACGCCAGCGTCGCGTAGGCCTGCGTGGCGCGCGTGAACAGGCCCGCCTGGATGGCGAGCCCCAGCAGGCCGTGGGCGATGCGCTCGCCGAAGCTCGATTGCTTCATGAGCTCGGCGTCGGTGTGGAGCACGTTGTAGTCGCCGGAGAGTCCGGCGAAGATCACGATGTCGGTCTCGGTCACCGTGCGCCCGGGGGACTCGTACTCCTCGCCGAGCTGGATGTCGTCGAAGTACCGCCGGAAGTCCGCCATGGCCGCGCTAGGATATCACGCGGCGCCCAACTCCCGGCGCACCAGCGCCGCGCCGGCCGCGAGCGCCCGGAGCTTGCCGCGCGCCACCTCGCGCGCGAGCGGCACCATCCCGCAGTTCGTGCACGGGTAGAGCCGCTCCGGCGGCACGAACCCGAGGGCCTTGCGGATCGTCGCCGCCACCTGCTCGGCCGTCTCCACCACGTCGTTGGCGACGTCGATGGCGCCGACCATGACGTCCTTGCCCTCGAGCAGCCCGAGCAGCGAGACCGGCACGCGCGAGCCGGCGCACTCGAGCGAGACCTGGTCGATGTGGCTCGACGCCAGCACCGGGAACGTCTCCTCGTACTGGCGCCACTCCCCGCCGAGCGTCGCCTTCCACTGAAGGTTGGCGGGGATGCCGTAGCCGTAGCAGATGTGGACCGCGGTCTTGCACGGCACGCCGCTCACCGCCGCGTTGAGCGCCTCGATCCCCCACGCCTTGACATCGTCGAGGTAGACGTTGAACGCCGGCTCGTCGAGCTGGAGCACGTCGAGGCCGAGCGCGGCCAGCTCGCGCGCCTCCTCGTTGAGGAGCCGGGCGAACTCCATGGCGAGCCGCCGGCGGTCACGGTAGTGCTCGTCGGCCAGCGTGTCCACGATGGTCATCGGCCCCGGCATCGTGAACTTGAGCCGCCGCGCCGTGTGGGCGCGCGCGAAGCGCACCTCGTCGCCGTGCACCGGCCGCCGGCGCCGCACCGGCCCGACGACGGTCGGCACCTCGGCCCGGTAGCGGTCTGCGCGGATCCCGATGGTCTGGCGCCGCGTGAAGTCCACGCCCTCGATCGCCTCCAGGAATCCGTGGACGAAGTGCTGGCGGGACTGCTCGCCGTCGGTGACGACGTCGATGCCGGCCGCTTCCTGCTCGCGGAGCGCCACCAGCACCGCGTCGTGCTTGGCCTCAGCCAGCTCGGCGCCCTCGAGCCGCCACGGCGCCCACAGGACGCCGGGCTTCGCGAGCCAGGCGGGCTTGGGCAGGCTGCCGGCGATGGTGGTCCACAGCATTGACGCGGTTACCTTACCATGCTATTCGTCATCGGCGTTGTCACCCCGTCCCCAGGAGACCCCATGCTGCGCGAGCTGGCCCGGAAGATCGACGCGTTCCACGAGCGCTGGGGCAACGGCCTCTCGTGGCTCATGTTCGGCATGGTCGTCGTCGTGTTCGGCGACGTCATCTTCCGGTACATTTTCAACAAGAGCTGGGTCTTCATCCAGGAGCTGGAGTGGCACCTGTTCGGCATCGTCTACCTGCTGGCGGCCGGCTACACGATGCTCCACAACGAGCACGTCCGGGTCGACATCTGGTACGCGAAGCAGAATCCCCGCAAGAAGGCCTGGGTGGACTTCGTCTTGCTCTTCGTCATGTTCTTCCCCTCGTGCCTGATGATCATCTACACGACGTGGCCGTTCTTCAAACACTCCCTGATGGTCAACGAGGGCTCGCCGGATCCCGGCGGTATCCCGGGCCGCTGGGCGCTCAAGAGCGTGATCATCATCGGCTTCGCCCTGCTGATCCTCCAGGGCGTCTCCCAGGCCATCAAGAACTTCTACTGGGCGATGGGCTGGGAAGACCCCGAGCGGCGCACGCAGGACATCCACTGATGTTCGGCCTGCCCTGGGACCAGACGCTCGGCGCCCTGATGTTCATCGGGATGATCGCGTTCCTGTTCTTCGGCTTCCCCGTGGCCTTCAGCCTGACCTTCACCGGCCTTTTCTTCGGAGTGATCGGCTTCGGGCTACCGTTCTTCGACCTCCTGCCCTTGCGGATCTGGGGTACGATGACCAACTTCACCCTGCTGGCGGTGCCCCTCTTCGTGTTCATGGGGGTGGCGCTCGAGAAATCGGGGCTGGCCGAGGAGCTGCTGGAGACGATGGCGCTGCTCTTCGGCCGCCTGCGGGGCGGCATCGCCATCTCCGTCGTGATCGTCGGCGCGATCCTGGCGGCGTCCACGGGCATCGTCGGCGCCTCGGTCATCACGATGGGGCTGGTCTCGCTGCCGACGATGCTGCGGCGCGGCTACAGCAAGGAGCTGATCACGGGGACGATCTGCGCGTCGGGGACCCTCGGACAGATCATCCCCCCGAGCGTCATCCTGATCCTGCTCGGCGACATCATGGGCGTCTCGGTGGGCGATCTCTACATCGGGGCCTTCCTTCCGGGCCTCGTGCTGGTCGGCCTCTACGTCGTCTACCTGGCGATCCTCGGCCAGCTCCGGCCGGACCTCGCGCCGCCGATCCCCCGGGAAGAGATCGCGGCGTTCCAGGCCCAGGCGCTCAAGCGGGTGTCGATCGCCCTNCTCCCTGCTCGGCTCGATCTTCTGGGGCAGCGCCTCACCGACGGAGGGCGCGGCGGTGGGCGCCACCGGCGGCCTGCTCCTGACGGTGGCCAAGCGCCGCTTCTCGATGGACATGCTGCGCGGCGTCATGCGGACGACGACCCGCATCACGAGCCTGTCGTTCATCATCCTCATCGGGGCCAACACCTTCGGCCTCGTGTTCCGCGGCCTCAACGGCGACAAGCTCGTCCAGGACCTCCTGCTGGGGCTGCCGTTCGGCGCCTACGGCGTGCTGGCCGTGGTCATGGGCGTCATCTTCTTCCTCGGCTTCTTCATCGACTTCTTCGAGATCTGCTTCATCCACGTGCCGATCCTCACCCCCGTGCTCGTCCAGCACTTCAAGTTCGATCCGGTGTGGCTCGGCGTCGTGATCGGCGTGAACCTCCAGACCTCGTTCCTCACGCCGCCCTTCGGCTTCGCCCTCTTCTATCTGCGGGGCGTGGCGCCGCCCGAGATCAAGACCGGCGACATCTACCGGGGCGTCGTCCCGTTCATCGGGCTCCAGGTCATCGGGCTGGCGACGATCGTCGCCTTCCCGGACGTCGTCTTCGCGCTGATCCGCTTCTTCCGGGGCTGAGCCGGCGGCGGGCGGGCGCGCCCGCTCAGCCGAGCACGAGCTTCAGCACCGCGATCACGATCGCCGCGGCCAGCAGCATCCCGAGTGACACCACGAGGCCTTCGTATCCCTTGCGGGTCTTCATCGCGCCTCTCCCGGACGGGTGATGGGTATGGGTGGGCTCCGCCGCACACACGGCGGCGCCTGCGCACGCGAGCGGGCGGGAGAGGCGGGGCTAGTGGTCTTCGGAGCGGTCGGACGTGCGCGACGGCGCCGGGGTGCGCCGCAGATGCGTCAGGACCACGGGGGGCGCCGCGGGCCCCGCCGGACGCCGGAGCGCGGGGCGAGTGGGGGGCGCGGACTCGACGCGCGCCGGGGCCGGCACGGGAGTCACGGCGACGGCGGCGGCCGGCGGCTCGAGCCGGCCGGCGCGGACGGCC
>JACPCH010000282.1 GCA_016179875.1 Candidatus Rokuibacteriota bacterium
CTTCTGCTGGCCCAGGCCGTAGCTGAAGGTGCCGCCGCCGTTGGCCTCCTTGACGCCGCCGGTGAGCGGGCTCTTGCAGCCCACGCTCGTGCGGTTGGCGTTGGACCAGCTGGTGCCGGCGAAGGGGCCGGCCGAGAAGATCAGCGGATTCTCGGGCGCCAGCGGATCCACGGTGGCCGCGCCCAGGTCGAGCAGCGTCCTGGCGATCAGGTAGCGGCCAGCCTTCACGATGGCCTCACCGGCGAGTTCCCGTTTCGTGATCGCGCGGGTGTTGAGCTGGATGTCGTAGTAGATACGCATTGAACGCTCCTGGTCGTGGTGAATGGTGTCCGGCGGCCCGGGGCCGCCTCCGCCCCAGTGTCTCCCAAGTCCGCTCGCCAGGGCAAGCTCGCACGCCGGGGCGGGCGCGAGCCAGGAGGCTGTCGGCGTATCGAGGAGCGCCACGGCTTCGCCGGGGCGGTCCGAGCGTTTGGGGGGCATGGGGGGCCATTTCGGGGCCCCCCATTCAACTAATAGATCTGGATCCCCGCGTACTCGCCGAAGACCTCGCGCAGCACGCCACACATCTCGCCCACGGTGGCGTACGTCGTGACGGTGTCCACGAGCACCGGGACCAGATTCGTGCGGCCGGCGGCCGCGGCCCGGAGGTCGTCGAGGGCGCGCCGCACCCGGGCGCCGTCCCGCCCGGCGCGCAGCGCCGTCAGGGCCGCCCGCTGCTCCGACTCGACCGCCTCGGCGTGGCGGTGGATCTCCCAGCGCCAGGGCTCCGTCTCGACGAAGCGGTTGACGCCGACCAGCGCCCGTTCCCCGCTCTCGATCTGGCGCTGGTGCTCCCAGGCGGCGTCGGCGATCTGCTGCTGGACCCAGCCCGACTCGATGGCCGGGACCATCCCGCCCCGGCGCCGCGCGTCCTCCTCGATGCGGTCGGTGAGCGCCTCCACGTAGTAGGAGCCGCCGAGCGGGTCGACGACGTCGGCCACCCCGCTCTCGTAGGCCAGCACCTGCTGCGTCCGCAAGGCCAGGTTCACGGACTTCTCGGTCGGCAGCGCGAGGGCCTCGTCGTACGCCGCGGTGTGGAGGGACTGGGCCCCGCCGAGGATCGCGGCCAGCGCGTGCAGCGCGACCCGGACGATGTTGTTCTCGGGCTGCTGCGCGGTGAGGCCGCTCGCCCCGGAGCCGGCCCCGGTCCGGAACGCCCAGCTGGCCGGCTCGCGGGCGCCGAAGCGCTCCCGCATGATCCGGGCCCAGAGGCGCCGCATCGCCCGGAACTTCGCCGCCTCCTCGAGCACGTTCGTGCCGGCCGTGAAGTTGAACGCGAACCGCGGCGCGAACGCGTCCACCGCGACGCCGCGGTCGAGCACCGCCTGCACGTAGGCGATGGCGTCGGCCAGGCCGAACGCCACCTCCTGGACGAGCGTCGAGCCCGCCTCGCGCATGTGGTAGCCGCACACGTTGATGAAGTTCCACCGGGGCAGCCGCCCGGCGCAGAACTCGATCACGTCCGTCACCAGGCGGAGCGAGGGCAGCGGCGGGAAGATGTACGTCCCCCGCGCGATGAACTCCTTGAGGATGTCGTTCTGCGTGCTCCCCGACAGCCGCGCGAGCGGCACGCCCTGGCGCTCCGCCAGCGCCACGTACACCGCCAGGATGACGGCCGCCGGCGCGTTGATGGCGTTGGCGGGACTCGCCTCGGCGAGGGGGATCCCGTCGAAGAGGACCTCCATGTCGCGCAGCGAGTTGACGGGGACGCCGACCTTCCCGACCTCGCCACGGGCGCGCGGGTCGTAGGAGTCGTAGCCGTGCTGGGTGGGCAGGTCGAAGGCGACGTTGATGCCCGCCATCCCCCGCTCGAGCATGTAGCGGAAGCGCCGGTTGGTCTCGCGGGCCGACCCGAACCCGGCGTACTGGCGCATGGTCCAGAGCCGCCCCCGGTACATGGTGGGATGGATGCCGCGGGTGAACGGGTACCGCCCCGGCGCGCCGAGGTCGCGCTCGTTATCGAACATCGGCCGTGCCCTCCCTCCGCCACCGCCGCCGGGCGAGCCCCACCAGGCCGTCCGGCAGCCACAGGATGACCAATACCATGGTCACGCCGTACACGAACAGGTTGGCGGCCCCGAAGGCGGTCCGGAGGTACTCGCCGACCAATGTGAGGACGAGGGCGCCGACGACCGGGCCGGCCACCGTGTAGAGCCCGCCCAGGATCGGCATGATCTGCGCCTCGATGCTGAGGCCGATGGCGAACGCCGTGTCGGGCACCGTGTAGGTGATGTAGTGCGGATAGAAGCCGCCGGCCAGCCCGGCGAACGACGCGCTCAGCGCGAAGGCCAGGACCTTGTAGGCGGTGGTGTTGATGCCCAGCATCCCGGCGGCGCCCTGGTCCTCGCGGATCGCGCCGAACACCACGTGGAGCTTCGAGCGCTTGATCCAGACCGTGGCCAGGACCGGCAGCACCGCCACGCCGAGCATGACGAAGTACGCGGGCCGCCGGGCCCCGCCGAAGACGGGCGGCAGCGTGACGCCGATCGAGCCCTCGGTGTACTCGGGAAAGTTCAGGACCACGATCCGCAGCGCCTCGACGAGGCTCAGCGTCGCGATGGCCAGGTAGACCCCCTGCAGCCGGAGACAGACGAGCCCGATCGCCGTTGCCAGGACGGTGGCGGCCAGCGCGCCGGCCAGCATGCCGACGCCGGCGGGGGTGCCGAAGCGCAGCGCGAGGAGCGCCGAGGTGTAGGCGCCGACGCCGAAGAACCCGGCGTGGCCGAGCGTGAGCTGGCCGGCCAGCGTCAGGATGTTCCAGCTCGACGCGAGCGTCACGGACAGGCAGACGAGGACCAGCAGGTGGAGGCCGTAGTTGCCGAGCAGGAGCGGCAGGCCCAGGACCAGGAGCGCCCCCAGGCCCCACACGGCCGCGCGCGCCCGGCTCATCTCACTCCACGCCGAAGAGCCCGCGCGGGCGCAGGACGAGCACCAGGAGCAGCATCACGAAGGACACCGCCTCCGCCCAGCTCGACCCCTGGGCGAAGAACACCCCCACGAAGGACTCGACGAACGCGAGGATGAGGCTCGCCACCACGGCGCCGAAGACGCTGCCGAGGCCGCCCAGGATCACGACGCAGAACGCCTTCAGCCCGAACAGGAACCCGATGAGCGGGTAGGTGAACATGGTCACGCTGGCCACGACCCCGGCGGCGCCCGCGTAGGCCGCGCCCACCGCCATGGCGAGCACGTACACACGCT
>JACPCH010000283.1 GCA_016179875.1 Candidatus Rokuibacteriota bacterium
TGCGCGAGGGGCTCCAGAAGGTCCAGTACGTGTACCGGAACTTCCCGGGCAGCGCGACGTTCGGACGCAACGCCGTCCGCTACATGACGGAGATCTTCCGCGAGGCCGGCGTGAGCCCCAAGCGCGTGGTCGCGATGTACACGAACGACCTCTTCGGCAAGACGCAGATCGAGAGCTTCATGAACGCGCACAAGGCCGCCAGCCCGGGCTTCGACGTCGTGGACGTGATCGCGTTCCCCGAGAACGCCATGGACCTCTCGACCGAGGTCGCGCGGGCCCGGGCCGCGAAGCCCGAGGTGCTCGCGGCCGGGGCTGTACGAGACGAGGCAGATCCAGCAGCTCAAGGACCGCATCGAGTACGTGATGGACATCACGGTGTGGCCGAACTTCCGCCAGCCCGCGACGCAGCGGATCGCCGCCGAGTACGTGAAGCGGTCCGGCGGGCGGAACTTCGACGCGAGCGCCGCCTACACCTACGAGGCCGTGCTCGTGATCGCCGACGTCCTCGAGCGCGCCGCCTCGGCCGATCCCGACGCGCTGGTGGCCGCGATCAAGAAGACGAGCTTCACCGGCGGCATCACGGTCTCGACCGGACCCGTGGTGTTCAACGAGCTGGGCGACAACCCGAACGCCAGCACGGCGGCGATCCAGATCCTCGGGCAGAAGCCGCGGGTGGTGTGGCCCCGGGAGGCCGCGGAGCAGAAGTTCGTCTTCCCGCGGCCGAAGGCGTAGCGGCCGGGTCAGCCCCCGCCGGTCGCCTCGCGGGCGAAGTCCCCCCGGTCGCCGCCGGCGCCGAGGGCGAGCCAGCGCGGGTGCGTCGTCCGGAACGCCGCCAGGATGGTGTCGTAGGGCACGTCCGGGTAGTGGCCGTGGTCCCGGACGTATTCCATGTGCCGCCGGCCCGCGCGATCGTACTCGTGGAAGAGCGAGTCGCGGCGCCCATCGAACTCGAGCGGGCGCACGCCGAACCGCTCGCACAGGGCGAGGTTGAAGGCGGGCGTGGCCTTCACCCAGCGGGAGTTCAGGTACAGCTCGGCGTAGCCGTGCCAGACGAAGAGGTCGCCGCCCACCAGCTCGGAGAGCTTCCGCGTGGTGAGGTGATTGCGCACGTCGGCGTAGCCGACGCGGGCCGGGATGCCGGCGGCCCGGGCGACCGCGGCGAGCAGCGCGGCCTTCGGAACGCAGAAGCCGCGGTGGGCGCGGAGGCAGTCGCTGGCCCGGAAGTAGGCGC
This sequence comes from Candidatus Rokuibacteriota bacterium, assembly GCA_016179875.1. Taxonomy (GTDB): domain Bacteria; phylum Methylomirabilota; class Methylomirabilia; order Rokubacteriales; family CSP1-6; genus GWA2-73-35. The sequence goes on from JACPCH010000283.1 coordinate 1,232, forward strand.
GCGCCTCGCCGACGTAGTAGGGATCGTAGGGGACCCCGTCGCGGACGGCGTCGTAGAGCTTGAGGGCGCCGGCGAGCGCGTCGCCCGCGCCCGCGGTGGCCTCCCGCGCGAAGGCGCGCACGTCCGCGTCCGCGCTGTCGATGAACTCGCCGGAGGCCAGATAGGGCTCGAGGCCGCGCGTGGGGCTCAGTGCTGCGCCCGTGGGGTCAGAGCCGCCAGCACGATCGCCACGACCAGGAGCGCGGGGACGTCACCGATGAGGTGCCCCCGTTCCGCGCTGTCGGTGAGGGACTGGGCGGCCATGATGATGGCGTGCACGACGCTCGACCAGACCGTGAACCAGATCAGGCTCGTGTGCGCCATCGGGTTCTTCGACGCGATGAGCAGGAACACGCCGAGCGTCGCGTAGACCCCGAGGATCATCATCAGATAGTGGGAGTGGCCCCGCCCCCACGTCCAGCCCGAGGGCCACACGATTCCCAGCGGGTAGATTCCAAAGACGAAGATCAGGCCGGACACGACGAGCGCGACACGAAGCCAGTCCAGGCGATTCATGGTCGGCATCTGGAGTTCCTCCTCTCGGTGATCGTCAGCGCGTCGAGGGGATCTTCTCCGCCACCCAGTCGAGCCCGAGCGCGGCCAGCCTGGCGCGCGTCGGGTAGCCGGTCGCCGGATCGCAGCCGGCGAGCCGGTAGTAGGTCGCCCGCGCGTGCTCGAACTCCTCGGCGGTGAGGGCCACGCCCGCCGTCGGCCCCTTGCCGCCGAGCGGCTGGAAGAGCTTCTTCGGCAGCACGTCCTGATCCTTGCCGATGCCCTCGCGGGCGTTGAACGCGCGCATGAGGTGGATGCGCCGCTCGCCGACCGCCAGCAGCTCCTGCATCGTCGCGTCCCACCCGGTCCCGGCCCGCACCAGCTCGACGGTCTCGGCCGGCCCGTAGAGCTGCCACGACGGGCCCCAGACGAACTGGCAGAGGCCGAGCGAGTCGAGGGCCGAGTAGAAGCACTGGGTCGTGTACGCGAAGCCGACCTTCGCGTCCGAGAGGTCGCGCAGATCGAGGTCCCCGAACTCCCCCAGCTCGGCGAGGCGCCGGCGGTGGAGGCTGCCGGGCTTGGTCCGGAGCATCGAGTCGTGCTCGGACGACTGATGATCGGCGCCGAAGGCGTTCACCGCGTAGATGAGCCCGAGCGAGCGCTTGTGCTGCGGCATGTGCGCGGGGACGGCCGCCGGCCCGAGAGTCTTCGCGGCGCGCAGACTGCCCTCGGCGAGGAGATCGCCGACACCGCGCCGCAGCGCGATCGCCTCGATGGCGCGCAGCACGGAGCGCCCGTCGCCGAAGGCGAGGCCGAGCCCCTGGTCGGCGAGGAGCCCCCGGGCCTTCGCCTCCATCGCCCACGCGATCGTGCCCCCGGCCGAGATCGTGTCCATCCCGTACATGTTGGCGTCGGCCGACGCCCTGGCGAGGAGCTTGAGGTCGCCCACGCCGCACATCGAGCCGAAGAGGCTCAGCGTCTCGTACTCGGGCCCGCCGTAGACGGGATCCACCGTGAGGCCGGGCTCGTTCACCTCGACCACGCGCTTGCACTTGACGACGCACGCGTAGCAGGTGTCACGCTCCTTGAGGATGGTCTTGGCGAGCGTCCCGCCGTCGATCTCCTTGGCCTGCTCGAAGGTGCCCTCGGTGTAGTTGCGCGTCGGCAGCCCGCCCATCTTGTCCTGGATGGCGAGCACCCCCGCGGTGCCGAACTCGCCGAACCAGCCGATGCCGGGGTTCGCCTCCTGCAGCGCCTTGAGCCGCTTGATCAGCTCGCGGAACTTCTCCTGGTCGGCGGGCTTCGGCGGCGTGCCGCCGCGGACGGCGACCGCCTTGAGGCGCTTCGCGCCCATCACCGCGCCCAGGCCCGTCCGGCCGTTGGCGCGGTTCACCATGTTCATGATCGCGGCGAAG
>JACPCH010000247.1 GCA_016179875.1 Candidatus Rokuibacteriota bacterium
CGCCACGCCCTCGCGGAGCGCGACGAACTCCATCTCGGGCGTGACCTCGCCGCGCCGCGCGTAGTGCATCTGGGTGACCCTGCGGCCGGGCGTCGCGCGCAGCGGCCGGCGGACGCTCGCGAAGCGGACGCCGCCGAGGGCCGGATCGTCGTCGCGCTGCCGGCGGTAGACGGACGTCGGGCCCGGCAGCTCCTCGACATCGCCGCGCCCGAGGATCCAGGCCTGACGCAGCGGCGGGAGCCCGCGCTTGACGTCGAGCAGGGCCTCGGGATCGGTGTAGGGGCCGCTCGTGTCGTAGAGGCGGACGGGCGGATTGCCGCCCGCGAGAAGCACCTCGCGCATCGGGACACGGACACCAGGGTGCCGGCCGGTCAGGTAGATCTTGCGAGAAGCCGTCATGGCGCCTCCCTTCGCTGGCATTAACCAGGTCAGGTTCATGCGGTCGGCGGCGGTGAGCCGCCCTCTCAGCCCGGTGTTCCCGAGCTCCCGCGGTTCGAGCGTGATGATCGGTAGGCTACGCCGGTTCGGCCGGACGTTCAAGCGGACGAATACCGCCCGGCGCCCGGCCGTCGAAGGAGACGATCGGTACGGTTCCCTCGTCATCCTCGCCCTCGTCGCCGTCCTGTTCGGCTCCGGGCCGGTCCTGGCCGACGCGCCGGGCGGGTCCGGTCCGCGGCACGGCGCCGGCCAGCGCCTCCAGCAGGAGCTCGGGCTGACCGACAGCCAGGTGCAGGCCCTGCGGGAGATCCGGGAGCGCCAGCGCGGCGCCACGCGCCAGGTGTGGGGCGCGCTCGTTCGGGCCCAGGCGGAGCTCCGGCAGCTCGCCCTCGGCGGCGCCGCCGACGCGACGGTCCAGGCGAAGATCGCCGAGATCGAGCAGCTCCATCGCCAGAGCCTGGAGCTTCGCGTCGCCGCGCTCCGGGAGATGGCGCCCATCCTGAGCGAGGAGCAGCGGCAGAAGCTCGCCCAGATGTCGCGGCGGCCCTGGCATCGGCGTCACCACGGCCCGACGCCGCAGGGCTGAGCGCAGACACCGGAGACGGAGGTTCCAGGGCGCGGGTCGCGTGATATCATCACGCGACCCGCATGAAACTCTGCTTCTTCCACCTCATGCCGTACCGGTTTCTCCCGGACGACTTCGAGACCCGGTACCGCTCCGTGTGGGTGGACGTGCCCCACAGCCTCTACGATCCCGACAAGTGCCGCGGCCTTTACCACGAGTTCCTCGACGAGCTGGAGTTCGCCGAGGCCCAGGGGTTCGACGGGCTGTGCGTGAACGAGCACCACAACAACGCCTACGGCCTCATGCCCTCGCCGAATCTCATGGCGGCGACGCTCACCCGGCGCACGTCGCGCGCGGCGCTCGTGGTGCTGGGCAACAGCCTCGCGGCCTACAACCCCCCGCTGCGCGTCGCCGAGGAGTTCGCGATGCTCGACGTGCTCTCCGGCGGGCGGCTCGTCGCCGGCTTTCCCGTCGGCACCTCGATGGACATGAACTTCGCGTACGGGATCAACCCGGCGACGCTGCGCGAGCGCTACCACGAGGCCCACGATCTCGTCGTCCAGGCGTGGACGCGGCCCGAGGTCTTCGCGTTCAACGGCAAGTACACCCAGGTGCGCTACGCGAACATCTGGCCCCAGCCGCTGCAAAAGCCCCATCCGCCGATATGGATCCCGGGCGGTGGCAGCCTGGAAACCTGGGAGTGGACCGCGAAGCTGGACTACGTCTACTGCTACCTGTCGTACTACGGCTACAAGCGCGGCAAGGCGACGATGGACGGCTTCTGGGAGGCGATCGCGAAGGCGGGCGCCGACGACAATCCATATCGGGCCGGGTTCCTGCAGCTGGTGTGCGTCGCCGACACGGATGCCGAGGCCGAGCGGCTCTATTTCCCGCACGTGCACTACTTCTACCAGAAGTGCCTGAACGTCTGGGAGGGCTTCGCCGAGGCGCCCGGCTATCGCACGCTCAAGACGATGCAGGCCGGCATCAAGCCCCAGGTGGGCGCCCAGGCGCGGAAGATCCGCCAGTCGCTCGACTGGGGAAAGTACCTCGAGCAGGGCTACGTGATCGCGGGCAGCCCGAAGACCGTGCGCGAACAGCTCGCCGAGTGCATCACGAGCCTGCGCGTCGGCCATCTGATGGTGCTGCTGCAGATCGGCTCGATGCCGAAGGACCTCACGCTCCGGAACACGGAGCTCTTCGCGAAGGAGGTCATGCCCTACCTGCGCGACCTCTGGCCGGGCTACAAGGACCGCTGGTGGCCGACCGGCAGTGCGAGGTGAGGCCGTTCGACGGCCGAGCCGACTGGCAGTGCGAGGTGAGGCCGTTCGACGGCCGAGCCGAGCGGTGAAATGATCGCAGATCGCACGGTTGACGTCCGCGACGGCGTCGCCTTCCGCGTGCTCTCGGCGGGGCGGGGCGCGCCCCTCGTCTGGCTCCACTCGTTCCACGATCGCGGCGGCTGGTCGCCGTTCCTGGACCGTCTGGCCGAGCGCTACGCGGTTCACGCGCCGTTCCATCCGGGCGTCCAGGGCTCGCGGGGCGTCGAGCGCCTCGACGACCTGCTCGACCTCGTCCTCGCCTACGACGAGCTGCTCGACCGCCTGGGCCTCGACGCGGCGCACCTCGCCGGCCACTTCTTCGGCGGCATGATCGCCGCCGAGCTGGCGGCGACCTTCCCGCGGCGGGTCGCGGGCCTCGTCCTCGTCTCGCCGCTCGGGCTCTGGCGCGACGACGCGCCGCCGGCCGACGTGGCCATCCTGCCCGCCGAGGACCTGCCCGGCGTCCTCTGGGCCGACCCGGGCTCGGCGGTGGCCCGCGAGTGGGCCGCGCTGCCCGAGACCGAGGAGGAGAACGTCGCCGCCCAGATCGAGTCCATCCAGCGCCGCGCGGCGATGGCGAAGTTCGTCTGGCCGATCCCCGACAAGGGCCTCACGAAGCGCCTGCACCGGGTTGCCGCGCCGACGCTGCTCCTGTGGGGCGAGGCCGACCGCGCGAACCCGGTGGTGTACGCCGAGGAGTGGCAGCGCCGCGTCAAGGGCGCCGCCCTCCGCCTCCTGCCGGGCGGCCACATGCTGGTCCACGAGGCGCCCGACGCGAGCGCCGCCGCGGTGCGGGAGTTCCTCGGATGACGCTCGTCGCGGGCAGCGCGCTCGTCACCGGCGGCGGCTCCGGCATCGGCCGGGCGATCGCCGAGGCCCTGGCCGCCGGGGGCGCCGCCGTGGCCGTCGTGGACCTGCTGCCCGAGGGGGGCAAGGAGACGGTCGCTCGCATCGCGGCGTCGAGCGGCCACGCGACGTTCGTCCAGGCCGACGTGGGCCGCTGGGACGACGTGGACCGCGCGGTCGCCACCGCCGGGCGCGCGCTCGGCCCGCTCGGCATCCTGGTCAACGCCGCCGGCATCCTCGACGGCTACGCGCCGGCGGACGAGCTGACGCCCGCCGTGTGGGAGCGCGTGATCGGGATCAACCTCACCGGCACCTTCTTCGGCTGCCGGCGCGCGCTCGCGGAGATGCTGCCGCGCGGGGCCGGCCGCATCGTCAACATCGCCTCGGTCGCGGGCCTCGTCGGCTCCGGCGGCGGCCCGGCGTACACCGCGTCCAAGCACGGCGTCGTGGGGCTCACGCGGCAGCTCGCGGTCACGTACGCCGCGCGCGGCGTCACCGTCAACGCGATCTGCCCGGGCGCGATCGCGACGGAGCTCCGCGCCCACTCGACCCGCATCCTCGGCGCCGACGCGCCGGAGATGCGCGGCGTCGGGGGCGACGACGCGGCGGTGCGCGCGATCACGCCCGCCGGCCGGCGCGGCACGGTCGAGGAGGTCGCCCAGGCGGCCTGTTACCTCGCGAGCGAGGCGGCGGCCTACGTCACCGGACACGCACTCGTCATCGATGGAGGGTGGACGGCGCGATGACGACGGCCTATACCCCTCCGGGGTATTTCCGGGACGGCCGGAGGCCCCCAACGGATGGTGTTTTTTCTTTCCCTCCCCTCGTACATGTGGTAGTAATACCCCCGGGAAGTCAGGGGGCGGTGGCCCGACCACCACAAGGAGGAGGCGCTTCATGGCGAAGGGAAAGAAGGCGTTCGGGGGCTACTCGATCTGCTTCAAGGGCTGCAAGGATTCGGCGGAAGCCATCTTCGGAAGCTCGCCGATCGGGCCGTCCGAGATGACCAAGAAGATCTGGGCGTACGTGAAGCGGAGGAAGCTCGCCGGCAAGAAGTAGGAGGAGCCCGCGCGGTTCGACGGTCTCGGGCGGCTCGCTTCCGGCGGGCCGCCCTTTTTTGTGCGCCGCGCGCTCGCCGTCTTCGAGCGGCCGAACGAATTTCTAGACGGGGAGCTGGTCGAGACCGGTGACGACGAGGTCGGCGGGCGCGCCGAGCTCTTCCTCGGGCGCGTCGGCGCGGTTGCACCAGGCCACGCGGTAGCCGCAGGCCTTCGCGCCCGCGACGTCCCACGCGTTCGACGAGACGAAGAGGAGCTCGCCCGCCGGGACCCGGAGCGTCTCCGGGCCGAGGGCGTACACCCGCGGCGAAGGCTTGTAGGTCTTCACGGCGTCCACCGAGAGCACGTGGTCGACGTGCGCGCCGAGGCCGCTCGACCGGACGGCGGCCTCCAGCATCCGCGGCGCGCCGTTCGAGAGGATCGCCCGGGGCCGGCCGGCGAGCCGCTCGAGGCCGGGCCGCACGTCCGGGAAACACGTGAGCGCGAGGTACGCGTCCATGAGCCGCCGGATCTGCGGCTCGCTCGCCGGGAGGCCGAGCCGGCGGAGCGCGTAGCGGAGCGCCGACTCGGTCACCGCCCAGAAGTCCTCGTAGCGGCCCATCAGCGCGCGCAGCCAGGTGTACTCGAGCTGCTTCTGGCGCCAGAGGGCCGAGAGCGCCGCCGGGTCGGCCGTGATCTCGCGCCCGGCCTCGACCACCGCGTGGACGTCGAAGAGCGTGCCGTAGGCGTCGAAGACGTAGCCCCGGACGGGGCTCACCGCCTCACGCCGGTCCGGCGCGCGCGGAGCGTCTTCTTCGGCTGCGGGCGCAGGGGCTCCGGCGGCTCGAGGCCGGTCTCGGCGAAGGCCCAGTGCAGGAGCCGCTTGGCGTCGAGGAACGACTGCGTGCGGGTGCGCGCGCCCAGGATGATCATCACGAACTGCTGGCCGTTGCGCCAGGCCGAGACGGCCAGGTTGTAGCCCGCCTCGTGGGTGAAGCCGGTCTTGAGTGCCTGGACGCCGCCCGGGTCGTTGAAGAGCGGGATGTGCCGCGCGTACACGCGGCCGTTGTACACGAATGTCTGGCCGCCGAGCATCAGGCGCGAGGCCGGGTAGTCGGTGAGCAGGCGCCCGGTGAGCTGGGCGAGGTCGCGCGCGGTGCTGTGCTGCCCCGGGTCGGGCAGGCCGTGGGCGTTCGCGAAGCGCGTGCCGTCGAGCCCGAGGTCGCGCGCCTTCGCGTTCATCCGCTCGACGAACGCCGCCTCGTCGCCGGCCAGGCGCTCGGCCAGCGCCGTCGCCGCGTCGTTCGCGGAGGCGATCGCGACGCCCTCGAGGAGCACGCGCAGCGGGACCGACTCGCCGGGGCGCAGGCCCATCCGGTACCGCGGCGTGAGCGCCGCGTAGTGGCTCACCGCCACCGGCTCCTCGAGGCCCGCCTTGCCGCGGGCGAGGTCCTCGTAGGCGAGGTAGAGCGTCATGAGCTTCACGAGGCTCGCCGGCGCGCGCTCGGCCTCGGCGTTCTTCTCGGCGAGCGGGCGCCCCTCGGGGTCGAGGATCAGCGCGGATTCCGCGGAGACCACCGGCAGCGGCGCGCGACCGTTCTGGGCGAGAGCGGTGACGGGGGCGCACGCGACGGCGAGCAGCGCGAGCGAAGCGATCCGATGGGTCGGCGGCACTGGAGTCATTCTAGCCAGCGGCCGCCGCCGCCGGCAAGGAATAAACCCGGTCAGCGGACGGCTTGCTTCAGCTCCTTCGAGGGCTTGAAGCGGGGCACGCGGCCGCCGACGGTGACCGACTGGCCGGTCTTGGGATTTTTCATCGTGCGGGGCTTGCGGCGCGCCACCGTGAAGGTGCCGAAGCCGACCAGCGTGACGGCGTCGCCGCGCTTGAGCGAGGTGCGGATGCCCGCGAGCATGGCGCGCAGCGCCCGCTCGGTCGCCGCCTTCGACCAGCCGGAAGCCTGGGCCATGCGCACGACGAGGTCGGCCTTGGTCACGGCGCTACATCCCGAAGGCGCCGCGCGCCTCGTCCATCACCGCCTCGTCGATCGTCGCGTGGCCGTGGTCGGCGGCGAAGCGCTCGATCGCGCGGCGGGCCATCGGGCGGATGAACGACGGGATGCGCTCGACGCGCGCCTCGGCTTCCCGCGTCCAGGTGACGCCCGCCGGCGCGCTCGCGGCCGCGCCCTCGTTGACCATCGCCGCGAACGGGCAGCCCGGCCCCTCGGCCGGCGCCGCGCCGGCGGCCGCGCCCTCGAAGGCGTCGGCCCGCGGGTCCGCCAGCGCGCCCCGGAGGTGCTCGAACGGCGCGGCCGGAGCCCCCGCGCCGCCGACCTTGACGCCGAGACTCCGCACCATCTGCGTCTCGAACGGGTTCGTCAGCATGGCCACCCGAAATCCGCACTCCGGGCACCGGAAGGTGACGGTCAGCGAGCCCTCGTCGGGCCCGGCGCTCGAGTGCAGCTTCATCGGCTCGTCGCAGTCGAGGCAGAGAAACTTCATGGCGCCGGCATTCTATCACTTCCCGCGCCGCCGCTTCCGGGCCGGACGGCGCCGGGACGCAGGCGCGGCCAGACGCGCGCCGCCGACGGCAGCTGCAGGAGCGCGATCGCGCCGGCCGCGACGCCGCCGACCACCCAATCGCGCGTGACGAGGCCGCGCAGCGCGACGACGGAGAGGAGCACGTACGCCGCGAACCGCGCGCGGGGGTGGCGGCGCCAGAGGAGCCACGCGACGACGGGGGCCGCGAGCCCCGAGAGCCACCAGTGCGCGACGGCGAGCGCCAGCGCCGCGTACACGAGGAGCGCCGCGGGCAGGAGCACGGCGACGACGGGCCGCTCGGGGGATGTCAAACCCAACGGCCTATGGTACGGTGAATGTCCGGCGCCGGGGTAGCTCAGTGGCAGAGCAGCTGATTCGTAATCAGCAGGTCGCGGGTTCAAGTCCCGCCCCCGGCTCCACGTTCTCCCACACGAGGAGCGCGCCATGTCCGATCTCGGTCGCCGCGAGGAGCTCCGCGTGCCCGGAATGCCGGAGCCCATCAGCCACTTCACCCACGTCGTCACGGCGGGGCGCCTCGTCTTCGTGTCGGGCTGCGTCGCGTCCGACGCCGAGGGGCGCACGGTCGGCGGCATGGACGCCGCCGCCCAGGCGCGGCAGGTCCACGAGAATCTCAAGAAGTGCCTGGCCGCCGCGGGCGCGACGTTCGCCGACGTGTGCAAGGTGACGGTCTTCGTGCGCAACATGGCCGACCGCGAGAAGATCAACACCGTGCGCAGGGAGTACTTCGGCGCCAACCGGCCGGCGAGCACGCTCGTCGAGATCTCACGCTTCGTGCGCGACGACCTCCTGCTCGAGATCGAGGCGACCGCCGTGCTGCCCGGGTAGGCGGTTTGGCGGGCGCCGACTCCCTCTGCGCGCGTGCGCAGGCGTGGGCGAGCCGCGGCCGGTACGCCGAGGCGGAAGGCGCCTACCGCGACGTCCTGCGGCGGGAGCCCGCCAGCGTCACCGCGCTCCTCGGCCTCGGCACCGTGCTGCGCCGCCAGCGGCGCGCGGTGGAGGCCGAGGCGGCCTTCCGCGAGGCCACGCGCCTCCGCCCCACGAGCGCGCAGACCCACGCCGAGCTCGGCGGCGCGCTCTTCGAGCAGGCGCGCTACGCCGACGCCGTCGCGGCCTACCGCGCGGCCGTCCGCCTCCGCCCCGGCTTCGCGCGGGCGCAGCAGGCGCTCGGGCTGGCCCTCGCCCGTCAGGGCGCGTGGGCGGAGGCGGAGGCCGCGTTCCGCGAGACGCTGCGCCTGCGGCCCGACGACCGCGTCGCGCGCGAGAATCTCGCCACCGCGCTCCGCCGGCAGCGCCGCCCCGCGGAGGCCGAGGCCGTGCAGCGCGAGGCCGTCGCGCAGGGCGCGGGCGACGCCGGCGCGCACCTCGAGCTGGCGGCGACGCTCCTCGAGCGGGCGCGCTTCGCCGAGGCGGAGGCCGCGTGCCGTGAGGCGCTGCGCCTGCGCCCCGCCGACGCCCGGGCCTTCGCGCGCCTGGCGCTCGCGCTCGAGCGCCAGGGCCAGCTCGCCGAGGCGGCCGCCGCCTGCCGCGAGGCGCTCCGGCTCCGGCCCGACGATCCGAGCCTCCACCTGCGCCTCGGCCTGACGCTCCGCAAGCGCCGGCAGTACGCCGAGGCGGTCGCCGCGTTCCGCGAGGCGCTGCGCCTCCGGCCCGGCGAGGCCCGCGCGCACCACCACCTCGGGCTCGCGTTCGAGCGGCAGGGCCGCTACGAGGACGCGGTGCGCGAGTTCCGCGAGGCGCTGCGCCTGCAGCCCGGCTTCCTGCCGCCGTACCTCGTGCTCGCCGAGACGCTCCGGCGGCAGGGCGACTGGGCGGGCGAGGCCGAGGCCTGGGCCGGCGCGATCCGCCTGGCGCCGGCCGACGCCGAGCTGCACGCGAGCCGCGGCCTCGCCCTCGGCGCGCTCGGCCGGTACGCGGAAGCGACGGCGGCGTTCCGCCGCGCCATCGAGCTCCGGCCCGACGACAGCGACTTCCACTACGAGCTGGGCGTGGCGCTCGGCCGGCAGGGCCAGCACGCCGAGGCGGAGCAGGCGCTGCGCGCGGCGGTGCGGCTCCGGCCCGAGGGGCTCAAGGCGCGCGCGAACCTCGCCCTCGGCCTCGGCCGGCAGGGCCGCCACCTCGAAGCCGAGGCCGCCTACCGGGAGGCGCTCGGGCTCCGCCCCGACCACCCCGCGCTCCACCGCGGCCTCGGCGTGTCGCTCTACTGGCAGGACCGCCCCGCGGAGGCCGAGGCGGCGTTCCGCGAGGCGATCCGTCTGAAGCCCGACTACGTGCGCGCCCACACGGACCTCGGCGAGCTGCTCGCCGAGCAGCGCCGGTTCGCGGAGGCCGAGGCGGCCTACCGCGCCGCGCTCGCGACGAAGCCCGACGCGGCCGCCGCCCACGCGGCGCTCGGCCGCGTGCTCCTGGCCGGGCGCCGGTTCGCCGACGCCGCGGCGGCGTGCCGCGAGGCGATCCGCCTGAGCTTCGACGAGGCGCGGGCGCACTTCGATCTCTGGGACGCCCTGGAGGCGCTCGGGGCGTTCGACGAGCTCGAGCGCGCGGCGTGCGCCGTGCTCGCGCACAAGCCCGACCACGCCGACGCCCACGCGCGCCTGGGCCGCGCGCTGTTCGAGCAGGGGCGGTACGCCGAGGCGCACGCCGCCTACGCGGCGGCGGTGCGCCTGCACCCGGGCGTGACGAAGTTCCGCGAGGGCCTCGCGCGGGCGCTAGCGAAGATTCAGTAGCTGGCGGAACTCCTCGAGATCGCGCGGCGGCACGTCGGGCCGCGCGCGGACCTGCTCGTGCACGGCGGCGGGGTTCTCCTCGATCGCGCGGCTCACGCGCGCGAAGACCTTCATGAGAGTCCGCGCCTCCTTCTCGGCCTTCGCGGTGGCGAGGGGGCCGGCCAGCTTGCCCAGCAGGGACAGCACCCGGCTGTCCAGCTTCACGTAGCCCGCCACGGTCGCGGTGATGAGCGCCCGGCTGTCCGGCGCGGGCTCGGCGCCGTACTCGATGACTATGACGGCCTGCCCGTGGACGGACGGCAGGAGCCGCGGCTGGTACCGGCCGCGGGCGTACATCACGCGCGTCCCGTTCCTGGCGAAGACGACCGCGAACTGTCCGACGGCGCCCCAGCCGTCGTCGAGCCAGAGGCCCTCGGGCCCGCGCCAGATGCGGTAGCGCGCGAGCTTGAGCGCGCGGGTCACGTGGGTCGCGAACTCGGGATGGTCGAGCAGGAACTCGAAGATCTCGCGCCGCGCGACGAACGGCTCGGCCGCGGCGCGGGTGGCGACCGACGCGGTCTCGGCGATCTTCTGGAGGCGGTCGCGCTCGGCGGCGGGGATCTCGGCGGGCAGCGCGGGGCTCGCCGCCGGGGCGCGCGAGGGGACGAGCGGCGCGGTGACGAGGACGGCCAGCGCCAGCAGAACGCGGGATGCCACCACGGCTCATTATGTCATGCCGCTTGACGTCGCCGGGCGGCCTCCGTACCCTCGGGCCACCGTTTCCGGATGTCCTCGAACCGTTCGGCGCCCCGCGCGCGGGGGCGGCAGGGGGCAGGATGACGTACCGGCACCTCTTGGCGATCGCCGAGCGGCTCCCGGCGGCGTGGCGCCCGCCGTCCTCCGCGCCCGACCTCCCGATCGAGCTGGCCCGCCACGCCGAGCTCGCCCTCATCGCAAGCCCGGTCGCCGGCGTGCCCGTGCCGACCGCGCGCGCGCTCGCCCGCCACCACGACGTCGTCGCCTCGGCGATGGACGCCGACGCCCTCCTGCCGTTCCGATTCGGCACCGTGCTGCCCGCGGCGGACGTCGACGCCTGGCTCGCCGCGCACGCCGGACGCCTGCGGCAGGGCCTGGGCCGGGTGCGCGGCGCGGTCGAGATGAGCGTGCGCCTCCTGCGCCTGCACTGCGCGCACGCGGCCGCCCGCACCTGCCGGGAGTGCGCCGGGGGCGCGCCCGGCGTCACCGCGCTGCGCGCGGTCGCCGACCGCCTCGTCGAGCGGGCCGGGCTCCCGCGCTGGCGCTACCGGTCGGCGGGCGGCGAGGGCAACGCGGCGGCGTCGCTCGCCTTCCTCGTGCCGCGGGCGGACGTGGCGGCGTTCCTGTCGCGGATCGCGCCGGTGGCCTCGCGCGCCGAGGGCCTCGCCGTCGTCCCGACGGGGCCGTGGCCGCCGTACTCCTTCACGCCGGCGCTCGACCGCGCGCCGCTCGCGCGGGCGGCGGCCACCGCCCCGGAGGTCCCCCGGGCCGAGACGGCCTGAGACGCGCCGATGGCGCGCCCCGGGCCTTGCTCCGCCGTGCCCTTGTGGGATAGGCTTGGCGTCCCCGGGGGGGTGGCATGACGCGACTGGCCCGCGCCGCCGTCGAGGCGCTGATGGACGGCCGACCCGACGCGACGCTCGAGGCGGCGCTCGAGGTGTTCGAGGTGTTCGCCAGCGGATCGCTGACGGACGAGGTGTACATCCTGGACGACGTCGGGGGCAAGCGGATCGCGATCGCGCCGACCACGCTCAAGGAGAAATACCGGCGGGGGTGAGGCATGGCTCTCATCGTCATCTCGCACCAGATGGGCGCGGGCGGTCCCGAGATCGGGATGGCGCTCGCGCAGCGGCTGGGCTACCGCTACGTCAACCAGGAGCTCCTGCTCGACGCCGCGCGGCGCTACGGCCTCGCCGAGGAGCGGCTCTCGCACCTCGACGAGTCGAAGCCCACGCTCTTCGAGCGCTTCGACACCGAAACCCGCCAGCACATCACGGTGCTGCAGGCGACGCTGCTCGAGCTGGCCGAGCTCGACAACGCCGTGCTGATGCGGGGCGGCGGCCAGTGGCTCCTGCGCGGCGTGCCCCACGCGTTCCGCGCGCGGCTCGTCGCGTCGTTCGAGCACCGCGTGAAGCAGTGGGTCAGGCGCACGACGGAGATGACCGGGGAGACGCCGGGCCAGCGCGCGGCGGCCGACTTCGTGCGCCGCGACGACGCCGAGAAGGCGGGGCGCATGCGCTACCTCTACGAGGTGGACATCGCGGACCCGACGCTCTACGAGCTCATCGTCAACACCGAGAAGCTGCCCTACGACGCCGTGGTCGAGATGCTGGCGGGGGTCGTGCGCCGGCCCGAGCTCGCCACGACGGATGCGGGCCGTGCCCTCGTCGCCGCGCGCGCGCTCTCCGCGCGCGTGCAGGTGGCGCTCGCCACGCACCCGGAGACGCGCCGCTACCGCATCACCGTCGAGGCGCACGAGGGCGTCGTCACGCTCGAGGGCACCTCGGCGCTCGAGCGCGCGGTCGAGGTGGCCCGGGGGGTGCCCGGCGTTCGGGCGGTCAAATCGCAGCAGGTCGAGATCCCGCCGATCCCGCCGTTCGTGGCTTAGTGAGATGGGGGGCCCCGAGATGGCCCCCCATACCCC
>JACPCH010000284.1 GCA_016179875.1 Candidatus Rokuibacteriota bacterium
GATGGCCAAGGTCCTGTTCGTCAATCCGGTCATCCGCGAGGAAGACAACCCGCGCCACGTGCCGTACGGGATGGCCCTCCTCGCCGCCATCATCGATCGGGACGGTCATCAGGTCCAGGTCTGTGACGCCAATGCCTGGCGGCTGTCGGACGAGGAATTGGAGGAGGTGTTCCGCGCCGATCGCTGGGACGTGATCGCCACCGGAGGGATCACGACGACGTACGGCTACATCAAGAAGACGGTGAACCTGGCCAAGCGCCACGCGCCCCAGGCGCTCGTGGTCGCCGGCGGCGGGTTCCTCACCAGCATGCCGCGCGACATCATGCGGTTCCTCCCCGCCATCGACGTGGGGGTGGTGGGGGAGGCCTTCGTCACCTTCCCGGAGATCTTGAAGAAGGTCGACGCCGGCGAGCGCGACTGGGGGACGGTGGTGGGGGTGGCCTTCCGGGACGAGGCCGGGCGCATCCAGCTCAGCCCGCCCCGCGAGCTGCTGCCGATGGAGGAGCTGGACCGGCTGCCGTACCCGGCCTGGGACCTGTTCCCCCTCGACGCCTACTGGAAGAACAGCAGCCTCCTCTACAGCGAGGAGGCGTTCACCTCGCGCCGGCGGCTGGACATCAACGCGAGCTACGGCTGCTCGCTCATCTGCCGCTTCTGCTTCCATCTCGGCATCAGCGGCGACCTCAAGTACACCGAGGGGGCCGAGGGGCGCGACGTCGAGTTCACGTACGACCGGAACATCCGGTGGCACAGCCCGCGATACATCGTCGACCTCGTCAAGCACGCCCGGGACCGGTTCGGGGTGGACTTCATCTTGTTCCTCGACGAGAACCTCATGACGATGAACTCCTTCAGCCGGTGGAAGTGGCTGCCGGAGATCGCCGAGCTCTGGATCGAGCAGGGGCTCCAGCCGCAGTGCCGCCGGGACCGCCAGCCCCACGACCCCAGGCGGTGCCGGGGTGTGCACTGGGGCGGGACGAGTCACGCCACGCTGCTGCGGCCCGACCTCCTCGGGAAGCTTCACGAGTCGGGCTGCAGCCAGCTCCTGTACGGCTACGAATCCTTCTCGGATCGGATCCTCAAGAACCTCGGCAAGGGCACCACGGCGGCCACCAACGAGCGGTCGCTGCAGATGACGCTGGAGGCGGGGATCCGTCCGATCCCGAACCAGATCATCGGCTTCCCCGACGAGTTCTTCGACAGCATCCGCGAGAGCGTGCAGGCCTGGGAGCGCTGCGGGATCCAGGTGAAGCCGTTCTTCGCCACGCCCTATCCGGGCTCCGAGTGGTACTACACCTACAAGCAGCGCATCCTCGAGCAGTACGGGGGCGACCTCGAGGCGTTCCTCCTCGACCTCGGCGACGCCACCAGGATCACGGCGGTCATCAGCGAGAATTTCAACGCGGTCGAGCTGCTCGGGCTGCGGGAGCTGATGGTGAACCGCGATCTCAAGCGGATCGACGAGTACGAGAAGATCTGGCGCCAGCGGCACGGGGAGCCGTACCTGCCGGACTTCGTCCACCATCCCCGGCAGCCGGTCTCACGGCCGCGGTGAGCGCGATCCGGATCGGGACCCGCGCGATCGGTCCCGGCGAGTCCTGCTTCGTCATCGCCGAGGCCGGCGTCAACCACAACGGCGACCCCGAGCTGGCCCGGCGGCTGATCGACGGGGCCGTGGCGGCGGGCGCCGACGCGGTCAAGTTCCAGACCTTCGCCGCCGAGCGCCTCGCCAGCCCGCTCGCCGCCAAGGCCGACTACCAGCGTTCGGCAACGGACGCGGGGGAGACACAGCTCGAGATGTTGCGGCGGCTCGAGCTTCCCCGTCCCGCCCACGGTCCCCTGATGGAGTACTGCCGGCGCCGGGGGATCGTCTTCATGTCGACACCGTTCGACGAGGAGAGCGCGGACTTCCTGGCCGAGCTCGGCGTCCCGCTCTTCAAGGTCGGATCGGGCGAGATCACGAACCTGCCCTTTCTCGCCCACGTCGCCGGCAAGGCTCGCCCGCTGATCGTCTCCACCGGAATGTCGACGCTGCGTGAGGTCGAGGCGGCCGTGCGGACGGTCGAGGCGACCGGCAACCGCTCGCTCGTGCTCCTCCACTGCGTGAGCTCGTATCCGGCCGACCCCGCCGACGCGAATCTGCGGGCGATGCGCACGATGGCGGACGCCTTCGGGCTCCCGGTGGGCTACTCGGACCACACGCCGGGGCTCGAGGTGGCCCTCGCCGCCGTCGCGCTCGGCGCCTGCGTGGTCGAGAAGCACTTCACCGTCGACCGGAATCTCCCGGGGCCCGATCATCGCGCCTCCCTCGAGCCCGAGGAGCTCGCCCTCCTCGTGCGGGGAATCCGCACCGTGGAGAAGGCGCTCGGCCACGGCCGCAAGGAGCCCGCCGCGAGCGAGCTCGGCACGGCGGCGGTGGCGCGCCGGAGCCTGGTGGCGCCGCGCGACGCATCCCGGCGGGGACCACGCTGACGGACGAGTTGGTGGCGGTCCGGCGGCCCGGCACGGGCCTGCCCCCGGTCATGCGGGTCCAGGTGATCGGCCGCACGGCGGCCACGGACATCCCCGCGGGCGCCCTCCTCACGCTGGAGATGCTGCGGTGAGGAGGATCGCGGTCGTGACCGTCGGCCGCTCGGACTACGGGCTCTACCTCCCGATCCTCCGCCGCCTCCAGCGCGACCCCGAGCTGGTGCTCCAGCTCATCGTCGCCGGCATGCATCTGTCGCCCGAGTTCGGTCTCACCGTGGGGGAGATCGAGACGGACGGGTTCGAGGTGACGGAGCGGGTGGAGATGCTGCTGTCGTCCGACACGCCGGCCGGGATCGCCGCGTCCATGGGCCTCGGCACCCTCCGGTTCGGCGAGGTCTACGCGCGCCGCCGCCCGGATCTCCTCGTCGTGCTGGGCGACCGCTTCGAGATGCACGCCGCCACCCTGGCGGCGCTGCCGTTCAAGCTCCCGGTCGCTCACATCCACGGGGGCGAGATCACCGAAGGCGCCTTCGACGACGCGCTCCGCCATTCGATGACGAAGCTGAGCCATCTGCACTTCGTCGCGACCGAGGAGTACCGGGCGCGGGTCGTCCAGATGGGCGAAGAGCCGTGGCGGGTCGTCGTGTCGGGATCGCCGAGCCTCGACACGATCCGTGGTCTCGAGCCGATCCCGCCAGCGGCGCTCGCGGGCGAGCTCGGGCTCCCCCCGGACGTCGCGCCGATCCTCGTCACCTACCATCCGGTGACGCTCGAGTCCGAGCGCACGGAATGGCAGGTGCGGGAGCTGCTGCAGGCCCTGCGCACCTTC